>JBFWKS010000036.1:0-20909 GCA_050252545.1 Solirubrobacteraceae bacterium | reverse complement strand
CGATGCCCAGCCGCGCGTCGGTGTAGCCCGGCGGGTGGGAGATGATCTGGCTGAACCGCACGACCGTGACGAGGTCGTCCTGGGTGACGGTGCGCCCGTAGATCTGCTCGAGGAAGTGGATGAGCTCGTCGTGCCGGCGGAACTCCGGGTTGTCGTGCTCGATGTCGCGCGGCGACAGGTCGCGCACCCGCTTGACCTCGACCGCGTCGATGACGGCGTCGAAGATCTTCTCGCGCGGGGAGAACTGATACCCGATCGTCACGAGGACCGCCTGGTTCTTGCGGTACTTGTGGGACTTGTCGCCCAGCCGGATCGTGGCCGTCTTGCGCCCCCGCTTGAGCTGGTCGGCGAAGATGCGCGAGTAGAAGTTCAGGACCTGCATCGGTCAGACCACCCTAGTGATCGTCGACGGTGCGTTCCAAGGCCTGGGCGACCATCTGCCGATCGCCGGGGAACGCGAGCTCGCGGGCGGCGAGGTCCAGCGGCATCCAACGCGTCGCCTGCACCTCGACGCCGTCGGGCTCCGGCTCGCCCGACTGGTGGGCGCAGAGATAGAACCGGACCGTCTTGCGGATCCGGAGGCCGTCGCGCTGGTACCAGTAGACGACGTCGCCGAGCCGCCCCACGACCCGGGCGTGCACGCCGGTCTCCTCACGGATCTCACGGATCGCGGCGGTCGCGGGATCCTCGTCGTCCTCGGGATGCCCCTTGGGCAGCGTGAGGATCCGGCGCCCGTCGGGGCGGACCGGCTCGATGACGACGCACTGCCCGTCGCGCACGACGACGCCGCCGCACGAGAACTCGGCCTCGGCGCCACCGCCACCCTTTCCGCGCGTCCGGTTGCGTCGCGCGCGCCCCCGTCGGCGTGCCACTACCGACGACCCGACCCGGTCGCCGGAGATCCGACGAACCGCATCAGTACACGTAGCGGCTGAGGACCGCCGGGTCGTGGACGACGATCCGGCCGCGCCCCTGCTCCAGCACGCCGGCGCGCTCCAGCACCGCGAGGAACCGGCTGGCCGACTCGCGGGAGCTGCCGGCGAGCTGCGCGATGTCGACCTGGGTGATGCGGACCTCGACGTCACGGTCGCCCTGTCCCTCGGTGCGGGCCCGATCGACGAGCTCCGACAGGACGCCCGCAACACGTGACTGGACCGTCTGGAACGACTGGCGCGACAACCGCTCGTTGGCTTCGCGCAGGCGACGGCCGAGCGCGATCACGAGCTTGGCGGAGATCTCCGGGTGCTCGGACATGAGCCGGCGCATGTCCCCGGCGAGGATCGCGAGCGCCTGGACCTCGTCCATCGCCTCGATGGTCGCCGAGCGCTTCTCGGTGTCGAACATCGCCAGCTCGCCGAAGATGTCGCCGGTGCCGAAGTGCGCCAGCGTCAGCGCGCGACCGTCGGCGTGGTGGCGCACGGCGCGGCAGTGCCCGGACCGCACGACGTAACAGGTGTCGGACCGGTCGCCCTCGCGGAAGATCACCTGGTGGGCCTGGAACCGGCGCGGGACCGCCACGTCGGCCACCCGTCGGAGGTCCTCGACGCCGAGGGTCTCGAACACCGGCACACGGGCCAGGAGCTCGACCGTGGGGTCGACATCGGGAATCGGCTCGGTCTGACCCACGTCCATGGAGATACCACACCACGGCACCCCCGTGCCGACGATGGACGGCCGTCGAGGAGCGCGTCGCACCGGCTCCAGTTGTCCGAACCGGATAAATCACCGCCCGGAACTCGCCGTGGTCCGGGGCGGACCGGACCGCCGATACTCGGCCCATGCCTGGGAGGGACTGGCCGACAACATGGCCGCCGCGTTCCCCGCCGATGCCGACGGCCTGCGCCGGTGCATCGCCGAGCTGCGCCGGATCGGCGAGGGCGCCGACCGCATCAAGGACGTGCCGCACGCGGTCCGGGTCGTACTGCCGCTGCTGCGCCGCCCGCGGGAGGCGGTGGCGATCGCCCGCGGACTCGAGCAGCCGGCCGACCGGCTCTTCGCCCGCTGCGGCCTGAGCCCCGAGGCGCGGGCCGGGATGCTCGCCCTGGTGCACCTCCACAACACCCCGCCGTCCCGGACCCCGGCGCTGCTCATCGCGTTCCTGCTCCGCCACTACTTCCAGCAGGGCGCCTTCTTCCCCACCCGCGGCGGGCAGGTCATCGCCGCGAACCTCGTCGAGGTCATCCTCGCCCACGGCGGGGCCGTGCGGACGAAGGCGACGGTCCGCAGCATCGACGTCGAGGCGGGCCGGGTGACCGGGGTGACGCTCGACGACGGCGAGCGCCTGAGGGCCGACGTGGTGGTGAGCAACGCCGACGCCCACCGCACCCTTGGCGGCCTCGTCGACCGGCGGCACCTGCGCACCCGCACGCTGCGCCGGATCGAGCGGTTCCGCCGACCGCACGGGATCTTCTCCGTCTACCTCGCGGCCGACAGTCGCCGGGCGGCGGCGGGTCGCCGGGCGGCGGTGGGTCGTGAGGCGGCCGCGGGTCGCCGGGCGGCGGCGGGTCGCCGGGCGGCGGCGGGTCGCCGGGCGGCGGCGGGTCGTGATCCGGTCTCGCGTCGTATAGCGACGCCAGGCCGGAACGGGTGGCCGACCGGCGGCCGGGCCGACACGTGATCCGGTCTCGCGTCGTATGACGACGCCAAGCCGGAACGGGTGGCGGGCCTGGGACCCCCGACCGACCGACGCGCCGGATCGACCATCCCGACCCAACGAGAACGCGGTCCGGCCCGGGGGCGACGTGCCCCCGGGCCGGACCGGCTGGTGCGGCGGGACGGGTCGCCCGCGGCGGAGGCGGGCCGAGCGCCGGCCCGCCCCGCCCGCCGCGGACGTCAGGCCTCGTCGACGAGCTCGTCGGCGATCCGGCGGCGCCGACGGCGGACGACGACCCAGCCGATGAGGAGCAGACCGCCGACGGGGACGATCACCACGCCCGCGATGATCGCGGCGCCACCGATGACCTCGAGCACGCGGCCGGCGTCGTCGAGCGCGTCGTCCAGACCCCACGAGTCGTCGTCGGGACCGGGCAGCGGTGCGGCCTCGTCGTCCTCGCCGGTCACGACGGAGAGCGCGATCCGCGACGTCTGCGTCTGGCCGCGCAGCGAGCGCTGCTGGGCCTGCAGGCCGGCGATCCGGTTGGTCAGCAGTCGCAGCTCGCGCTGGCGCGCCCGGCGGCGGTCCTCGTTCGTCGTCCGGGCGAGCTGACGGCGCAACGCGTCGCGCTCGGCCCGCAGGTCGGCGATCTGGTCGGCGAGCGAGACGGACCGCGAGGTGACGTCGGTGGAGCGCCGGTCCAGGCGGACGAGCTCGCCGATCCGCGAGAGGCGGCCGACGGTCTGGTCCAGCCGGTCGGTGGGCACGACGATCTCGAACCGGGCGTAGGGGCCGTCGCCGCGCTCCTGAACCTGCGAGGCGCCGAGATAGCCACCGGCGTCCTGCACGACCTGGGTGATCCGGGTCGTCGCATCGGCGACCTTGTCCGAGCCCACGCGTACCGTCTGGTCGACGTCGCGCACGACCTGGCGGTCGCGGCCGAGGGTCGGCGGCTCGTCGGTGGTCGTCGTCGGGCTGGGCCGGACGTCGGGCGCGCTGGTGGACGGGGCGACCTCGCGCTCGAGGCGACCGGACGAGCTGCTCTCGGGAGCGACGTCGTCCGAGGTGGCGCTGTCGTCGGCGGTCCCGCCGCTCGCGCCGGCGCTCGACCCACTGCTCGCCGCGGGGGCGTCCCGCGCGACGGTGCCCGAGATCTCGCGGTCGGCAGCGACAGAGTGCACGTCGTCCTGCCCGCCGCCCGACGCGGTGATCGCGATCGGCACGACGATCGCCGCCAGCGCGATCGTCACCAGCGCGGGACGCCAGGCGCCACCGCCGCCGAAGAGACGATCGCGGAGCGAGCGACCTCCACCACCGCCACCGCCGCCGGACGCCACGCGCGGCGACCAGATGCCGGCCGGCGGCCCGTCCACGGCGTCGCGCGCCGGACCGTCGGGGTCCGGCACGGGCCCGGCGCCGCCGCGATCGGGGGTCCGGTCGGACCGGGGGCTCGTCGCGGTACCGGGACCGCGGGCCCTCCCCCGCCCAGCCGCCCGATCGGCGGCGGGATCGTCGAGGGCGGCGGCATCGGACGGGTCGGCGGTCGCTCCGCGGTCGGCGACGATCGCGGCCTGCATCCGGGCCTCGAGCCGGTCGCGGGCGGCGGCGTCCATCCGCGGGCGGGCGGCGTCGACGTCCTGCGCGAGCACGGTCAGCACGGGGTCGGCGTCGTGGTCACCGCCGAGGACGGCGTCGAGCGCGTCCAGGTCGCGGATGACGTCGGGGTCCAGCGGGGCCTCACGACGGAACATGGCAGGCCTCCCTCAGGTGGGTCAGGACGCGGTGCAGGCGGCTGCCCGCGTTGGTGGCGGAGATGCCGAGGATCTCGGCGATCTCCGCGTTGGCCAGCCCGGAGTGGAACTTCAGGGCCAGCAGCTCACGGTCGCGGCCCGGCAGGGCGGCGATCGCGTCGGCGACGGTGCGGCGACGGTGCGCGGCCTCGTCGCGGCCGGCGATGTCCTCGGCGGGGCCGGGACGGTCGTCGGGCAGGTCGTGGGTGAGGGCCGCGCCACGCTTGCGGCGACGGAGCTCGTCGATCGCCGCGTTGCGGGCGATGCCGAAGAGCCACGCGCGGGCGTTGCCGCGTCGCGGGTCGAACCGATGTCGTCGGGTGAGAGCGCGCTCGAACGTCGTCGCGACCACCTCCTCCGCCACCGACGGGTCGCGGACGACGGTGCACGCGTAGGCGTACAGGTCGTCGGCGTTGGCGCGGTACAGCGCCTCGACGTCGATGGTCGGTCGGGATCGGGTCACGGGCGGCGCCAGCGTCGCTGTGGCGGTCTCGCTCATGGGGACACTACGGGCGTCCCCCAGGACCATCACACCCGATCGACGGATTCACCCGCCGGGGCTGGTCGCGTCCCCCCGGCAGATCGCGATCCGCGCGGGGTCGCCGGACGGGCCGGGCGGGGCGCCATCGGCCCCGACACCACCGCCGGTCCGCCGTCCGCCGTCCCGATCCGCATCGGGAGGGCCCGACGACCGGTGGGTCGGACAACGGTCCACGGAGACGGGCGGGGCCCATCGGCGGCACTAGCTTCCGCGCGATGCACCACTCGACGAGGCGGAGCGGGCGACCCCTGCCCCGGTCCTGCCCCTCCTTCATCGCCGTCGCGCTGGTGACCGTCGCCGTCACGGCCACCGCGCCGATCACGACGACCGCGACCGCCGCGCCGGACGGCCGCGCGCCGTCAGGGACGCAGGCGATCGGGACCGCGCCGGTCAAGGTCAGGACGCCGAAGGCCAAGACGCCGGCGGCCAAGGCCAAGACGCCCGCGGTCCTTTACGCCTGCGTCACGCGCGGCTTCCGCACCTTGAACCTGTCGACCAAGCAGGGCCGGTGCCCACGGGGCCAGTCCAAGGTCGCCTGGAGTGTCCGCGGACCCCAGGGCTCCCGCGGCGGTGCCGGTACGCCGGGAGCGGCCGGTATCGCGGGGCCGCGGGGGGAGCGCGGGCTCACCGGAGCGCAGGGCGATCGAGGCCTCGTCGGTCCGATCGGACCGCAGGGCCTTCGCGGACTCGTCGGGCCCGCGGGTCTGCGCGGCGAACGTGGGACCACGGGAGACACCGGCGATCCGGGTCCGGTCGGCCCGGAAGGCCCGGTCGGGCCCGCAGGCCCCCAAGGCCCCGCCGGTGCGGACGCCGACCTGACGGTGCCGCTCACCCTCACCCAGCCCGGGGACACCGACGGTGTGCTCTCGGCGAGGATCACCAACTCTGGAAGCAGCAGCCGGGCCATCGACGTCAACCACGCGGGCGTCGGTCCCGGGGTGTTCGTCAACACGACCGGCGGCAACGCGATCTGGGGCCGCACCGGGTCGATCTCTGCGGCCGCGGTGATCGGGGACAGCAGCTCCGGGGAGGCCGTCGTGGCCCGCCAGAACGGCGCGATCTGCGAGCAGAACATCGGCAAGTGCAACGGCATCGGCGCCATCGTCGGCCGCCACGACGGCACGGGCGGCTACGGCGTCCGCGGCTTCGTGACCGATCCGAACGGCGCGATCGGCGTGCTCGGCCAGGCCGGCGTCAGCGGCGGCACCGGCACCGGCGTCCGCGGCGAGAACGTCAACGCCGCCAACCCCGACAACGCGATCGAGGGCGTCACCAACGGCACCGGTGCCGCGATCTTCGGCCAGGGCGCGACGGCCGGGCGGTTCAACGGCAACGTGATGATCAACGGCGACCTGACGGTGACGGGCACCAAGAGCGGGTTCCGGATCGACGATCCGCGCGATCCCACCCGGCGCACGCTGACCCACACGCCGGTCGAGACCGACGAGCTGACCGTCGTCTACACCGGCAACGTCACCACCGACGGCGACGGGCGCGCGACCGTCACCCTGCCCGGCTACGCCACGACCCTCGCCGGCGAGTGGCGCTACGGGCTCACCCCGATCGGCCGGTTCGGCCAGGTGATCGTCGAGCGCGAGGTCGACGACGAGGGTCGCTTCGTCGTGCGGAGCGAACACGGTGACACGAAGGTGTCGTGGTCGGTCACCGGGATCCGCCACGATCCGCAGGCCCGTCGCGACGCGATCGAGCCCGTCACCACCAAGTCGGGCCCGGACGCCGGCACGTACCTGGACCCGTCGCTCTACGACGCACCGAAGTCCCAGGCGACGAGCCCGGCGCTCCCGGCCGCGACCGACGCCGACGGCACGGTCGGCGGCGCGAGCCTCTCGTCCGACCGCTGACCTGATGCTCCCCGGTCGCCGTACGGCGGCCGGGGAGCTCGCGCCCCGCGATCAGGGCACCAGGCGCGGATCGTTCGACGTCACGCCGGTGACGCCCAGCCCGACGAGCCGTCGCGCCAGGTCGGCGTCGTCGACGGTCCACACATGCAGCTCACCGTGGGCCAGGACGGCCCGGGCGAACGCCGGGGTGACCAGGGCGTGGTGGGCCATGATCGCGTCGACCCGGCCGGACCGCAGGGCGCGCACGGTCATCGCAGGGAGGATCCGGCGGGCCGCGACCAGGGCGCCGAGCGCCATCGGCCGGGTGACCGGATGCGCGGTCCAGTCGCGACGGACGCGCGGGATCGACCACCCCAGCCGGACCTCCGGCCCGATCCGGCGCATCGCCCGCAACGTCTCGGCCTCCATCGTCGAGACGAGCGCGCGGGCCACGAGCCCGTGGTCCCGGAGCGCCGCGACGATCCGCGCCTCGTCACCGGGCACCTTGGAGTCGACGTTGACACCCACCCCGGCCATGTCCGGCCGGGCGAGCCGGGCCAGGGCGTCGTCGATGGTCGGCGCGTCGGGCCGGGCGGCCAGGTCCGCCGGGTCGTGGGCCAACCGCAGGTCGCCGGTGCCGTCGGGCAGCACGTCGAACTCGACCGCGTCGACCCCGAGCACGGTGACGGCGTGCTCGATGCTCTCCAGCGTGTTGCCCGGCACGACGCCATCGCAGCCCTTGTGCCCGATGCGCAGGGTGCGCCCGGCGCTCCGGGCCGCGACGCCCGGCCAGCGCACCGGCCCCGTGCCCACGGCCGTGTCGCTCACGTCTGGCACCCCGGGCACCACCACGTGTTGCGGTTGTCGTCTCCCATCTTACGGCTGACGATCGTGTCGCCGCACCGCTCGCAGCGGCGGTCCCGGCGGCCGTAGACCGCCTTCGGGCGGTGACCGGTCCCGTCGACGGCGCACCGCTTCATCAGCGGCTCGACGGTGACGAGCAGGTGGCGCAACTCGTCGTCGGTCGTCTGCGCGAGGGGCCGCCACGGATCCAGGCCGACCAGGTGGCAGGCCTCGCTCTTCCAGACGTTGCCGAACCCGGCGACGGTGCGCTGGTCGAGCAGCGCGTCGCCGGCGGGCCGGTGCGGGTCGTCCTGGCGCAGGCGCCGGATCACGCGGTCCACGTCGAGCGGCGCCTCCGCGCAGATGTCCGGTCCGAGCCCGGCCAGGCGCGGGTCGGCGGCCACCTGGGCGGCCGAGCGCAGCTCCAGGAACGGCCCGTCGAACTGGATCACCTCGTGCCCGTCGCGTGACATGACGATCCACGCCCGGCGGAGCGGTCGGCCGAGACGCCCGTGGGCCCGCACCTCGGCGGTGTCGCCGCTGACGACGGTGACACCGGACGGCACCGCCGCGGCCGAGCCCGCCCGGGTCGTCTCGGGTCGCGCGCTCGCTCCATCCGTGGCGGTCCGCACCGCAGCGGAGGCCGTCGCGGCATCCTCGTTCGGCCGCACCGCCCACGATCCGTGCATCCGCAGGTGGCTGTGCAGGACGAGCCCCCCGTCGAACAGGATCAGCAGGTGCTTGCCGCGTGCCTGCACCGCCGTGACCGTGGCCCCGGCCAGCCGCTCCGGCCATCCCCGCCCGGCGGTCCGCGCGCTGGGCGTGCTCACCGCGTCGAGCGGTCCGCCGACGAGTGCGGGGCGCAGCCGGTTGGCCGCGAAGTGGATCGAGTCGCCCTCGGGCATCGGCCACGTCACGGTATCGGGCATCGCCGCGGGCGGCCGATGCCGGCCAGGCTCGACGGTCGAGCTCGCGGCCCGCCCTCGACGAGAGGCCCGTCGGACGGCGACACGTGAACGCACCGGCGCCGGGCCTTCCCTCCCTGACCCACGTTCCCTCGCGGGCGGCGTCCTACACTTCGCGCCGTGACGTCGACCCACGACGCGTTCGGCCGCAGGGCGGACGGCACCGCGGACCGGTCGGCGGCTCGCGTCGAGCAACCCTCATCGCTCTCCCTGCCGCCGCGGCGGGACGGTCGGCGCACCGTCGCCCGGATGCTGCAGCTCGTGCTCGTGGTGGTCGGGGTCGGCGGGGTGTACGGCACGATGCGGGTAGCGGCCGACATCGGACCGGACCAACCGCAGGCGATCGCGTTCGCGCTCGGGAAGGACCCCTTCGGTGCCCGCTCGCTCGTGACCGCCGGACCGTTGCGCGACGCGCTGCGCCGGGCCGAGGACGCGCGGCACGACGACGAGATCGCCGTCGGGGTGTCCGTCGACCCCGATCGGGTCACGGTGACCGTCCTCGACCCGCGCGACCAACAGCGCTCGATCCGCGTCGACGCTGCCGGCGACGTGCGGACGACCGATCTGGGATCCGGGGGTGCCCGGCCGAGCGTGGCAATCGACCTGTCGCGGCTGGACGTCGACGTGCCGGCGAACGCGATCCGCGAGCGCCACCGCGCGTTCCTGCCCCACGGCCACGACCCGCAGTTCTCGCTGCTCACCGACTCGGGTACCGGCGCGGCGCGCGGCTGGGTGTTGAACCTCGACGGCATCCGTCGGGACGACCGGACCCGCGTGATCGACCTGCGCGGAGGAGCGACATGAGCGCCGGTCCGGTGACGACGCGCACCGTCGTCCGGGGGCTGGTGGGGATCGTCTTCGTCGTCCTCGCGGCCTGCCTGATCGGCTGGGGCGCGTTCCACCTGGCCCGCGGCCCGTCGCAGTGCGGTGACGGGTCCGCCTGCCCGCCCGGGTTCGTCCCCGCCCTGCTGGGGGTGTTCGCGGCGACGTTCGTCGTCGCACCGCTCGGCCTCGTGCTCGCCACGCCGGTCGTGCGTCGGGCCATCGCGACCGGTCTGACCCTGATGCTCGGGGCCGCGGCCGCCGGCGTGCTCGTCGCCCGGTTCGGGACCGATCCCGTGACCGACGGGACGCTGGGGACCTGGATCACCACCGGGGTGTTCGCGAGCCTGGGGGCGATGACGCTGCTCGCCGCGCTCGCACCGGACGTCACCCCGGCGATCACCCGCCCCACCACGGACGCTCCGCGCCCGTCCACGACGGGGCCGCGACGGCCGACGTCCGGCGCGTCCGCGCCGGGGGTCGCCGCACTGCACGCCCAGCTCATCCATGGGCTCGCCACCGGCCGCATGGGCCAGGACGACGCCACCGACGCCGGCCCCACCGGCGAGGTCGCCCGCCTGCTCGATCTGCACCGCCACGGAGTGATCGACGACGAGGCCCTGCAGACAGGGCTGGCCGCGCTGCGCGGCCGCGGCGCCTGACGACAGCGGCCGACCCGCTACCCCTCCGCCGCCAGCTCGCGCACGAACAGCGACTGCAGCCCGGTGCCGACCGGGCCGTGGGCGTCGCGGATCGTCGTCGTCGCCATCGCGCCCTCACCGGGCCGGATGGCGGTGTCGGACTCCAGGCCGATCCACTCCCCGACCGGATCGCGGAACAACGCCACGACCAGGTCGCAGTTGATCGCCGGCCAGCGGTGCGGCGGGTTCGCGATGCTCACCCCGCTGCCGGCGTCGGCGACGATCACCGCCCGCTGCCACGGCGAGATCGGCTCGCCCGCCACCAGGGGCAGGTCGGTGCGTGTCCACGCCATGCCCGGTCCCATCACCGAGAAGCCGCCGACGGCGAACCGCCAGTCGACGACGCCGACGAACCCGTCGGTGCTGAACCCCGCCATGTCGACGTGCGGCGTCCGATCCGGCAGGTCGGCAGGCACGATCGGCTCCAGCCGGGCGCCGGGGTCACCCGGGGTGGCGGGCACCGCGTCCGGCACCGTCGCGACGCGCCACCCCCGTGCGGCGATCACCGGGCGTCCGTCGGCCTCGGCGACCGCCTCGACCAACTCGACGGCACGACCGGGGCGCAGGATCGTGGTGGTGACACGCAACGGCGCGACCGGCACCGGGCCGAGCAGGTCGATAGCCACGCGGGCCAGGCGCCGGCCCTCGCCGCCGGGGGCGGACTCCAGCGCCCGGGTCAGCAGCGCTGACGGCGGACCGCCGTGCTGCGCGTCGGGGCGCCACGGCCCGGCGGTCTCCGGCGCGCTCGCGAAGGTCCGCTCATCGATCGGCTCGTAGAAGGCCATGAGGACACATGATGCCGTCCGGCCTCGCCGGGCCGACGACGGCAGGCCCCCGGCGCCGGGTCGGCCGCGTCGCGTTCCGCCGCACGGTCGTGGCGACTCCCGCAGACTGCCGGGGTGGGATGCCCGCTCCGAGACCGCCCGTCGATCCCCCCACCACGCTCTGGTCGCGATGGGCGGCACTGGCGGTCGCCTTGCGCGCGATCGGGATCGACGACGTCCACTCCGTCGACGAGGACGGTCTGCACTACGACGACCAGGGCGGCAACGACGCCCACCTGGTGATGCTCGAGGGGGACCGGGCGGTGCTCTACGGCTACGACCACGAGTACTCCGGCACGACCGACCACTCGCCCCCGATCGACCTGCTGGACGGCGCCCCCGCATGGGTCCCGTGGGACCTTCTCGAGCCCCGTCAACGCGAGGGCCGCCTAGGGTTCGCCTGCTGGTGTGACGGCGGGGCGTGGCGGCGGGTCGACTACCCCGCGACGCTGCGCGACGACGGTCTGGCCGCGGTCGTCGGCGACCGCTTGGGCGACGACGCGACCGTCGCCGCGCTGCGCGACGTGGCCACGCGATGGATCGACCACCGGCCCGCCCCCGACGAGGGCCCGGGGATCGACGCCGCCGCAGCGGCGCTCCTGGACGCCGCCCACCACGGACGGCTGGGCGAGGAGGAGATCGCCGCGCTGCTGACGGCGACGCCTCCCGCGACCGACACGCTGGCGGCCGCCCTGACCGTTGCCGCCGACGCCGGCCTGACCCGGCCGGGACCCGCGCCGTGGCGGCCCGCGCGTACGCCTCCGGCGCACCGGACGGTCCGCCGGCTCAGCGAGGCCGAGCACGCGGCGCGGGTGCACCACGCCATGCGCACGGCCGACGAGCTCCCCGGGCGCGATCGGGTGGCCGCGCCGCGTCGCGGCCTCCGCCGGCTGTTGGGTGGTGGCGACCGGCGCAGCCCCGAGGAGCGTGCGCTGCTGGACCACGTGCGCGACCGCCGCCGGCCCGGCCGGGACCGGGCGGTGCTGCTGCTGCAGGTCAGCGAGCACGCGACGGCCGGGACCGCCGGCGACCACCCGTTGCGCGATGACGGGTTCGACGGGCAACGCGCCGACAAGGAGCACGCGCGGGCGCTGCGCGACGCCGAGCGCGACCCCGAGGCCGGGGCGTGGCTCTTCGTCCGCGTCGACGTCGGACCCGACGGCGAGCGGATCGACCGGGCGTACGACCACTGGCCCGCGTGGTGGACCGGACCGGGCCCCTGGCGCTCGCACCTGCAGGAGGAGCTGTCGCGCCGCGGCCCCGCGTGGCGACCGGCGTGGGCGTCGCTGCTGGCGGACGACGTCGCCTTCGACGACGTCCCGATCGCCTGACGCGCGGGCCCGCCGCGACTCAGCCGTTCGCGGGCACCGAATCCGCGGCCGCCTCCGGCTCCACGCTCTACGTGTCGGGGACGCGGGTCACGCGCGGGCCGCGCCAGCGCCGTCGGGCCTTCATCCAGATCGGGCCGCTCGGCCCGCCGGTGAACGTGATGTCCCGCGACGGGGTCTCCTGCGGCACCGGGTCGATCGCGTAGCGCTGCACGGTCATCGCGACGATGATCGCCGCCTCGAGGTTGGAGAACCCCTGGGCGACGCACATCCGCTTCCCGGCACCGAACGGCATCGCCGCCTGCTTGTGGTGCTGCTTGGCGCGATCGCCGAGGAACCGCTCGGGGTGGAACCGCTCCGGGTCCTCCCAGACCACGCCGTTGCGGTTGATCCCGTGGATGTAGACGATGATCTTCGATCCGGCGGGGATCTCGATCCCGTCGACGACGTCGTCCTCGACCGCCTGGCGCGCGACGGCGAGGATCGGCGCGTAGCACCGCATCGCCTCCTGGATCACCGCGCGCAGGTACGGCATCGCGTCGATGTCGGCGGCGGTGGGGGCGCGCCCGTCCAGGGTCGTGTCGACCTCGTCACGCAGGCGCCGCATGATCTCGGGGTGGTCGGCGAGGAGCTTCCAGGTCCACGCCAGACCGGACGCCGTCGTCTCGTGACCGGCCCCGAGCAGGGTGACGAGCTCGTCGCGCAGCTGCAGGTCGGTCAGGCGCTTCCCGGTCTCCGGGTCCTCGGCGTCGCGCAGGAGGCCCAGGACGCTGTCACGGGGGATCGTCGGATCGTCGCGGTGCTCGCGGATGAGCCGCTCGACGAACCGCTCGATATCGCGCAGCCCGCCGAACGCACGCGGCATCACGACGCGCACCCCGGCCCGGATCAGGTCGATCGCCAGCCGCGGGTTCTCGGGACGGTCGCGCCACGGCCCGGCCTTCCACAGCAGCGATGCCAGCCGCTCGTTCCAGACCGGGAACCCGGTCATGTGGACGAGCCCGAACTTCGGCAGGAGCGCCGCGAATGCGTCACGCAGGCGGCGGGCGTCCTGCAGGTCGACGGCGACGCCGAGCATCGTGCGGGTGACGACGTCCATCGTCACGAGGTTCATCTCGTCGGCCACGTCGATCCGCTCGCCGGCGTCGACGCGAGGCTGCCAACGATCGAGCATCTCCTCGGTCGCACGACCGATCGCCGGGGCGAACCGGTCGACGTGCCGCTTGGCGAAGACCGGCTGCACGGTGCGCCGGATCGGTCGCCACGACGCCTCGTCGCGATTGGTGACCAGGCCACGGCCCAGGCCGACGCCGAGCAGGTCGTAGTCGTCGCCCTTGACGTAGTTGTCGGCGTGGGTGACGAGGACGTGGCGCGCCTGCTCGGGGTCGCGGATCACCACCACCCTGGTGATCGGGGCGCGCGCCACGACCATGTCGTCGGCGGCACCGGGCAGGGCGGCGATCGCGTCGAACGGGTCGGAGCGCACGCCGGCCGCGACGATGCCGAGCGCGTGGCGCCAGGAGCCCAGGGACGACACGTCGGTGCGGTGCCAGCCGAGGGGCGCGGGCAGCAGTCCCCGCCGCCGGTCGCGGGCGGTGAGCGGCCGCGCCGGTGCGTCGTGCCCGAAGGGGCAGCCCCCGGTGGCGGGCTCGTCGGTGGTCTCGGGGTTCAGGGTCGTGGCCATGAGTCGTTCCTACGGTTCCGTAGGCACTGTCACTACGGAACCGTAGGGAATCGGGACCGAAACGGCAACCACCTCCCCCCGAACGTCCGCGAGTCGACCCTCGCGGGCGGCCGGGGGCCGACGAGCAACCCACCCGCGCCCCACCGCACGACGAGCGACCAGCGCCCACCTCGTCGGATTGGCCAAGGTTGGCCATCGCCGCTAGAGTGGTCCTGTGCGCGTGAACGTCGGACAGGCCAAGACCGACCTCTCGAAGCTCCTCGCCCGCGTCGAGGCCGGGGACGAGATCGAGATCGCGCGCGACGGGGTGCCGGTCGCCCGTCTCGTCCGGATCGTGCCCGACCGGCCGGGAGAGGTGTTCCTCGGCGCCTTCGGCAGCGCGGCGGGCGACATCCGGGTCGGGGCGGACTTCGAGCTGACCGACGAGGAGATCGACGCCTGGATCGACGACCGGCCGTGACGCTCCTGCTCGACACGCACGTCGTCCTGTGGGCGCTCGCCGGGGAGCGGGAGATCGGACCGACGACGCGCAAGGCGATACGCCGGGCCGACGCCCTGCGGTTCAGCGTCGTCTCCTTCGCCGAGATCGGCGTGAAGGTCGCGGTCGGCAAGCTCGACGTTCCCGACGACCTCGCCGAGCTCGTCCACCGTGCCGGGATCCGCACCCTGGGGCTCACCGCCGAGCACGGCCTGGCCGTCGCCGGGCTCCCGCTGCACCATCGCGACCCGTTCGATCGCCTGCTCGTCGCGCAGGCCCGCGCCGAGGGGATGACGCTGGTCACCGCGGACGAGCGGATCACCGCCTACGACGTCGCGACGCTCGACCCGACGGTCTGACTCCGGGAACGACGGGACGTCTGGGCCCGCGGTCCGGGCGGTCCACACCGAGGGCGGCTGGTGCACTGGCCGAACGCTGCCCCAGCGGCGAAGCCCGCGGATCCGCATCTCGAACCTCGGAACCTTGACTGAACACGGGTCCCGTGTGACACTGATCCCGTGTCCAATCTGACCGTGACCATCGACGACGACGTGCTCCGTCGCGCGCGGATCCAGGCCCTGCAGCAGGGCACGTCGGTGAATCAGGTCGTGCGGGAGCGGCTCGAGGAGTTCGCGGCGGGAACGACCCACGCGACGATCGGCCTGGAGGGCTTCCTCGACGGCGCACGACGCTCGACGGCATCCAGCGGCCCCGCGGGTCGCAACTGGACCCGGGACGAGCTGCATGAGCGCTAGGACGTTCCTGGACACCAACGTCCTCGTCTACGCCTACGACACCGCGGAGCCCCGCAAGCAACGGATCGCGCAGGAGTTGCTGGCCGCGGCGCCGGCCGAGAGCCTGGTGATCAGCAGCCAGGTGCTGTCGGAGTTCTACGTCACGGTCACCCGCAAGCTTCCGGAGCCGCTATCGCTCCCGGACGCGAGCGCGGCGGTTCGCCAGCTGAGCACGCTCCATGTCGTGCCCGTCGACGGCGAGCTCGTCGTCACGGCCACCGAGTTTCAGCAGCGGTGGCAGACGTCCTACTGGGACGCCCTGATCCTCGCCGCCGCGTCTGGAGCACGAAGCGCGGTGCTCCTCAGCGAGGATCTCGCGGACGGCGCGACACTTGCGGGCGTCACGATCGAGAACCCCTTCGTGGCGTAGGACCGGGCCCGGCTGACGGGCGGTGGCGGCCCACGCTCGGGCTGCATGCCCGCACGCACGCCACCGCCCGTCGCGCTACGGCGTCATCGCGGGCACGAGCTTGGCGGCGATTTCCAAGCCGGCGGCGTCGTCGTCGGTGTCGGTGACGTCGACCTGCACCAGCGTGCGGCCCTTGATGACGACGCCCTGCGGGTTGATCGTGACGCACGCCCAACCCGCGTCGCCCGCATTCACGTCGGTGCGCTCGCCCTTGCAGCTCTGCTTGCCCCACGGGACCCGGAACCCGCTCACCACGTCCGCGGGGGACCGTTCTCACCCGCGACGGCGCAACGGGCCGTGCGGTCGTGTTCCGGCCGGAATCGGGCCTACGGTCCCGACATGCCCGACGCCACCCCTCCGCTCCTCCTCGCGCCGCTGGCCACCGGGCACCTGCCGATGCTGGAGGCTCCGGGTGAGCTCGCCGCCACGATCGGCCGGTTCATCGCCACGGTTCCGTCGGCGGGCTGATCCCGCGTTCCGTCGACGGCACCTCGGACGAGCGCAGGGCCGGTGCTACGGTCGCCGACGATGCCCGTCCGCCTCAACCACACGATCCTCGCGGCCCGCGACAAGGCCGAGTCCGCCCGCTTCTTCACCGACATCTTCGCCCTGCCGCCTCACGAGGAGGCCGGCCCGTTCGCCGTCGTGCGCCTCGCCGACGACCAGCTGATCCAGTTCGCGGAGCCCCCGGTCGAGATCCAGATGCAGCACCACGCATTCCTGGTCGACGACGAGACCTTCGACCACCTGCTCTCGCGCATCGCGGCGCTCGGCCTGCCGCACTGGGCCGACCCGCAGAAGTCCTGCACCGGCATCAACACCAACCACGGCGGGCGCGGCGTCTACTTCCACGATCCCGCCGGCCACGCGCTCGAGACGATCACCGAGCCCTACGCCGACTGACCGGGGCGAAGGCGATCGGCCCCGGGTGACGGCGACCGCGGGTCGCGGGGCACGCGCCTCGCGAGCCCGAACGGCGGCCCACCGCCACCGTCTCGACCGCGAGCCACCCGGGAGCGGCCCTACCGCCGCACCACCCACTTGGTCGGCATCGGGCGGAAGCCCGCCGGCTCCAGAAGCGGCTCGAGGGGGTGACCGAGGACATCGACCCCGTCGACGCGCTCCAGGGCCAGGCCCTTGCGCGCATCGACGCCGGCGCGGCCGTCGACCACGGCCCGGACGAGCTCGGCCAGGGCCGGGGCGACGCGTTCGTCGTCGTAGCGGACCAGCACCTGGATGCCCTTGCCCGAGCGCTCGACGAACAGCACCGGATCCGGCCCGACGAGCACGACCTTGGCGCCCTGGGCACGTTGGGGGGCCGGGGCCTTGGCGTCGGCCGGCCGGGGCCGGTCCTCCGGCACGTCCGGCCACGGCAGCAGCGTGCCGTAGGGCTGCGCCGGATCGGCAGCGTCGACGAGCACCGTCGGCAGCGGCTGCCCGGTCGCGGTCGTCACCGTCCCGGGCGCGTCGATCGCCTGGCCGCGCAGCCGCTCGACCGCACCCGGCAGCGCGAACTGCGCGCCGCCCAGGCCCTCGACGAAGTAGCCGCGCCGACAGACCCCCAGCGTCTCCAGCGCGCCGAAGCTGTCGTAGAGCGTCGAGAACCCGCCGGGGATCCGCTCGGCCCGCACGTGCTCGCGGGTGACGATGCCGTGGCGCTCCAGCAGCAACTCGGCGAGGGTCCGTCGCCGGGCCCCGGGATCGGGCGCGGGGACGAAGAGCGGGGCGGTCAGCGAGAACCGGCCCTGCGTGGCCCCGCCCGCGGTCGGTCCTCCGGCCCGTGGCCCGAACCGGCGCCGTCGCGGGCTCGGCGCCCGTCGGGCCGCGGCCGTCGGTGCGGTGCCGGTGCGGGTGGCCGCCGCCGCTCGACCCCGGCGCAACGGCGCGAAGACGTCGCAGGTCGCCTCCCCCGTCCAGACCAGGTCCCACAGCGCCTCGCGCAGCGCGTCGGGTGCCCACCCGGGCTGGGCCTCGACCAACTCGGCGAAGAACATCGGCCGCGCGGCGAGCGCGTCACGGATCGCGACGTGGACCGGTGCACCGGCGGCGGGAAGGGCATGGCCGTCCCGGCCCGTCGGTCCAGGGCCGGCGGCCGTCGCCCGTGCGCCGGCGCCCGCCGCCGCGCTCGCGGCCCGTCCCGCCCCGGCCGCAACGGGACCACCCGGCCGGGCGTCCAGCCCCACAGCCCCGACCGGCGGCCCGATCGCCGCGGCGTCGTCGCGGAAGTACAGCGCCACCCGTCCCGACGAGCGGCCCAGCGACCCGGCACCGACCCAGACGAGCTCTCCGGACGCGCACATCGCATCGAGCCACGCAGGCGAGTAGGAGCCGACACGCCGCGGCAGCACGTCGTTCTCCCACAGCCCCACGGGCAGCGCCAGACCCTGGAGCGGGACGAGCACCTCGCGCAGCCGGTCGGGCACGGTCGCCGCGTCGTACCGGCGCCGAGCGCCCCGGTCGACCCCCTGCCACGCGAGCGAGAAGGGCACCAACGCGCGCGGGTCGGCCGGCTCGATCTCCTGCCGCAGCACGGCCAGCGACATCCGCCGCAACCGCCGCAGCACCTCGGGGTCGCACCACTCGGTCTCGGTCCCGCCGGGACGGATCTCGCCGCGAACGAGCTCGTCCTCGCGCAACAGCTCGCGCAGGACCGGCAGGGCATCCACGCCGTAGCGCTCGCGCAGCGCGCGGTCGACGAACGGCCCGCGGGTGGCGGCGTAGCGCCGGACGAGGTGCCGCAGGGGCTCGTCGACGTCGGCCAGGAACGCGTCGGGCAACCCGCCCGGAGGCACGGCCCCGAGCGCGTCGCGGAACAGCCCGGCGTCGTCGGTGGCGATCCACCGCTCCTCGGTCCCGACCCGCATCCGCACCGCGCGGCGCTGCTCGGCGAGGGCGTGCAGCAGCGCGTCGGCCCGGGCCAGTGCGTCCTCGCCCGGGGGTGCGTCGTCGGGGATCGTCGCCGCCCGGTCCCCGTCCCGCACGGGCGGGTCGACCGCCTCCCCCTCCACCGACCGCCCGTCGGGCGTGGCGTCCCGACCGGGCACCGCCACCCGCCGCGCCACCTCCTCCAGCGTGAGGTCGCCGACGCGGCGCAGCACCTCGGCCAGCGCGTCGGCCGACGCGGCGCGCGTGCGCGGCGACCGGTGCTGCAGGTCGGCCTCCAGCTGCTGCAGGGCGCCCTCGTCGAGCAGCTCGCGCAGCTCGTCCTGGCCCAGGAGCTCGCGCAACAGGTCGCGGTCCAGCGACAGGGCCGCCGCGCGCCGCTCGGCGTTCGGCGCGTCGCCCTCGTACATGTAGGTGGCGACGTAGTCGAACAACAACGACGACGCCATCGGCGACGCGGTCGGGGTCTCGACCTCGACGATCGACACCTCGCGCACCGCGATCTGCCGCAGCAGCCCGACGAGGCCCGGGACGTCGAGCACGTCGCGCAGGCACTCGCGGTAGGTCTCGAGGATCACCGGGAAGTCGCGGTAGCGCTCGGCGACCTGCAGCAGCGACTGGGCCTTGAGCCGCTGCTGCCACAGCGGCGTGCGCCGGCCCGGCTGGGCGCGGGGGATGAGCAGCGATCGTCCGGCGTTCTCGCGGAACCGCGCCCCGAACAGCGCGCTGGTGCCGAGCTCCGACACGATAAGGTCCTCGACCTCGTCCGCGTCCACCGAGATGAGGTCCAGGACATCGATCCCGCCCTCCCGCTCATCCACGTCGGGCAGGTGGACGATGATCCCGTCGTCGGACCAGATCGCATCGGCCTCGAGCCCCTGCTCCTCACGGATCCGCCGGCTGATCGCCAGTCCCCACGCGGCGTGGACCCGCCCCCCGAAGGGCGACAGGACGCACAGGCGCCAGTCGCCGATCTCGTCGCGGAACCGCTCGACGACGATCGCCCGGTCGGAGGGGATGACGCGCGTGGCGTCCTGCTGCTCGCGCAGGAACTCCAGGAGGTTGGCGGCCGCGCGACGGTCGAGGTCGTAGTCGTCGACGAGGACCTGCTCGTCCTGGTCGACGGCCCAGCGACTGAAGGCGCCGATCGCCCGGCCCAGCTCGATCGGCCGGCCGCGCTGGTCGCCGCGCCAGAACGGGACCGCCCCCGGCACCCCGGGGGCGGGGGTGACCACCACCCGGTCTCGCTGGATCTCCTCGATCCGCCACGTCGACGCGCCCAGCAGGAACGTCTGCCCCGCCCGGGCCTCGTAGACCATCTCCTCGTCGAGCTCGCCGACGCGACGGCCGTCGGGCAGGGTGACGCGGTACAGGCCACGGTCGGGGATCGTGCCGGCGTTGGCGATCGCCAACCGCCCCGCGCCCCGCCGCGGTCGCACCATGCCCCCGGTGCGGTCCCACACCACCCGCGGCCGCAGCTCGGCGAAGTCCTGCGACGGGTAGCGCCCGTCGAGCATGTCCAGCGTGCGCTCGAACAGCTCGCGTGGCAGGTCGGCGTAGGAGTGGGTGCGGGTGATCAGCGCGTAGAGATCGTCGACGAGCAGCCCGTCCCCGTCTGCCGCGTCGTCCGCCACGTCGCGGTCGGGTCCGGGCGCCGCGTCGGGACCGGGCGCCGTCCCACCCGGAGCGCCGGGGTCGAAGGGCAGCGTCGCCCGCTCCTCCGGGCGTCCCCGCGGTCGACGTGGGGCGACCGCCGGACCGGCCGACGCCACGATCGCCACGATCTGCTGGGCCAGGACGTCGAGCGGATTGCGGGGCACGACGGTGGGCTCGATCAGTCCCTCGCGCATCCGCCGCGCGACGACGGCACACTCGAGGAGATCGGCCCGGAACTTGGGGAAGATCCGCCCCTTCGCCGTCTCGCCGACGCCGTGCCCGGCCCGGCCGATCCGCTGCATCCCCGCCGCGACCGACTTCGGCGACTCGATCTGCAGGACGAGGTCGACGGCGCCCATGTCGATCCCCAGCTCCAGCGAGCTGGTGGCGACCAGGCAGGGCAGCTCGCCGGCCTTCAGCAGCTGCTCGACCGTCTCCCGCTCCTCGCGGGAGAGCGATCCGTGATGGGCGCGGGCGATCTCGATGGCGTGCGGGCCGGTGGGGGCGGTCCCGACTGCGGTGGCGTGCGACCCGGCGACGCCCCGGCGACCGTCCGTGCCGCCGGCGTTTGCGGCCGCCCCGTGCCGCTCCCACGCTCCCGGGACGCCGGGAGGGACGGGCGGCCCGCCGCCGCCCACCGTGGGACCGCCGCCGTGGTCACCGCCGGGCGGTCCGTCCCACAACGGCGCCTTCGGCCGCGGGGCGATCCGCGCATGGCGCTCCGGCGAGGGCAACGTCGAGTCGAGGGCGGGCTCCA
>JBFWKS010000035.1:0-21304 GCA_050252545.1 Solirubrobacteraceae bacterium | reverse complement strand
GAGACGTTCGCCCGGGCGTTCGAGCACCGGGCGAGCCTGGGCCCCGACGATCCCGCCGCGCTCCGCGGGTGGTTGTTCACCGTCGCCCGTCGGCTGTTGATCGACGACGGGCGCCGCGCGGTCATCGACCGCTCCGCCACCGAGCGGCTCGGCATCCGTCGACGACCGCTCGACGACGCGGAGTACGACCGGATCGAACGGCTTGCCGCCACCGCCGAGATGCGCCGGCAGGTCGCCGCCGGACTCGCCGCGCTCCCCGACGACCAACGGACAGCGCTGCAGATGCGCATCGTCGACGAGACGCCGTACGTCGCCATCGCACGCACCCTCGGGGTCACCGAGCAGGTCGTCCGCGCCCGCGTCTCCCGCGGCCTGCGTGCCCTTCGCCACCACCTCGCCCCCCAGGAGTCGCTCGACCATGCCTGACCGTCGCGATCCGTCCCTCGACCTGCCCATCCTCGACGAGCTCGGCACCGAGCTGTCCCGAGCGTTCACCGCCCACGAGGCGTCGTCCACCCCCGACACCGCGTCGACCGACTCGGCTTCCCTCGACGCCTGGCAGACGCTCGCGGGCTCCCCTACCCGCAACGCCGCCCCAACGCTCGTCGCCTCCCCCACCGCCGAGGGCGACCGGGAGCACCACGCTGCCGCCCCGCCCGCCCCCGACGCCGCCCCGCCCTCGCACGCCGCCCGCCGGGCACGGGGCCGCCCGCGCCCCCTGCTGCAGTGGTCGGTGCTCGGCGTCGTGGTGGCCGGCGTCGTGGCGATCGTCGTCGCCGTGTCTTCCGGGATCGGCGAGGGAGAGCTCGGCCCGAGCGATGCGTCCGCCCGCGCCGTTCTCGATCGCGCCGCGACGACGGCAGAGCGCCAGGCCGCCGTGCTGCCGCCTCGGGCCGACGAGTACTGGTTCCGGGACGAGGTCAACCTCAACGCCGCGATCGACGGGGACATGGCTGCCGACGATCTGCGTGCCGCCACGTCGTTCGAGATGTCACGCCGGCGGACGTGGAGCAGCCCGGACCGTCCGAGCATGTACCTGAGCCGCACCTTCGTGCGGACCAAGGGCGGCGCGGCACCCCCGGCGTTGCGCACCGGGGAGGACGACCGGCACGACGGCGCCGCGGTGCCCCTGCCGGTGTTGCGTCCCGACGACCCCGGCACCGGTCGCCAGGCGCTCGGTCGGACGCCCTACGTCCTGGGCACCGCGCTCACCCGCGAGGAGCTGCTGGCCTACCCGACCGGCCCCGAGGCGATCCGCCGACGGCTGGCTGAGGACGTCGCCGACACCGGCCGCTCGCCCAACGGTGCGATCTGGGTGGCGATCAACGACGCGCTGCCCGACGTGCCACTGCCGCCTCGGCTCGCTGCGGGGATGTACCGCACCCTCGGGCGCCTTCCCGGCGTGCGTCTGGGTGGTCGGACCGTCGACCGGCTGGGACGTCCGGCGCTGCAGATCACCTATCAGGAGCCCGGCACCTGGGAGCGCGACGTCCTGTTGCTGGATCCCGACAGCTACGCCCGGCTCGGCGACCGCAGCGTGGTCACCCGCACCGCGGGGACGGTCCCGGCGGGCGTGCCGGCGACGGTGACGACCGCGGCCGACGGAACGACCGGCCCGACGCCGGCCGACCCCCGCTCCCCGTACCCGCCCGGGACGATCACCGGCGAGTCGCTGGTGCTGAAGACCGGCGTCACCGACCGGATCGAGGGCCCGTTGCGCGGCCGGTGACGCCGGCGCGGCAGGGTCGGCGGACGGGCGCGGGACCGACGGGCCGTGGACGGCGGAGTCGCGGGGCACCGGCGGCGGGGGGCGGGCGGCCCGTCCCCGCCGCTGCGCTCCCGCCGGTCGCCGCCCCGCGGCGGCGACCAGAGCGGCCCGGCGCGATCAGTCGCGCCCCGCCGCGAACGCCCAGGCGAGGAACACGAGCTGGAACGGGATGCGGAGCAGGAGCGAGCGCCGACCGCCGGGGACCTCGGGAAACCGCTCGGGGTGCCGGTACATGTGGACGTTGGCCGGGAGGACGCCGATGAGCGTCGCGGCGCTCACCCACGACCCGAACCGCCGGGCGCGCGGGACCATCGTCGCCGCTCCGCCGACGATCTCGGCCACCCCGCTGGCGTAGACGAGCTCGCGGTGGGCGGGCAGGTAGTCGGGCATCGCCCGCTCGTAGGTGCGGGGGATGAGGAAGTGCAGCACCCCCGCGACGACGAAGAACGGACCGAACAGGCGTCGGAGCGACATGCCCGCACCCTACCGGCGGTAGGGGCCCCCGCCCCCCGGACGGAGGGCCCGGATCCGGGCGCACGCGGCGTCGGGCCGGGCCGGGCCGGGCCGGCGATCGTGGCTCCCCGGTCGCCTGACCCCAGGCGATCGCCGCCCGACGCGGCCTCCACCCCGATCGCGATCGCTCAGTTCACCGGCGCGTTCGGCACGATCCCGGGCTCCGCGCAGCGGCCGCCGGTGAGGCGGTAGACGGACACCATCGGGCCGGGGCGCTCGTACTCCTGCTCGTACGTCGTCGCCTGACGGTCGATCTGGTATCGCACCGGGGCCTCCATCGGTCCCCACGCGCGACGGCCGTCTGATCCGGGAGGACCGGACGGCGTGGTGCCGCCGACGGTGGCCCGGCCGAGGCCGCGGTACCCGTCGCCGCCCTCCGGTCCGGCGCCGATCGTGCGTGGGTCGAACGCCTGGCCGGTCCGGGCGTCGGGGCCCCGATCGCCGTCGACCCGCCGGCCAGACGCGCTGCGGGGATCCGGTGCGCTCGCGCCGAGATCCTCGAACTCCCGCACCCCCGTCGACGCCGCGAACGGGTCGATCTGGGCGACCAACCGGGCGCGCTGCGGCAGCTGACGGTAGAACCGCACCGCCGCCGGCACGAGATCGGGCGTGCGGGCCACGCGACCGGCCTGGTAGGAGCCGGTGACGACCCAGCAGTACCCGTACCGCTCGAACACGTCGATGAGCTCCGGGAACAGGATCCGCGACCAGCCGGAGAACCCGGCGTTGCGCCGCAGCTGCGGGTGCTTGGCCGCGTCCGCCCGTCGAACCGCCGGGATCGTGTGGTAGATCGACCAGCGGGTGAGGCTGTACCACTGGTGCTCGCCGGCCATCGTCGGCATCCACGCCGCGGGCGACATCGACTCCAGGACCACGCCCTCGCGCGCCGGGATGTTGGTCCGCATCCAGTCCCGCAGCGTGGTGCGGGTGTCGTCGCGACCGACGGTGGCCGCGTGATGGAAGCTGTGGCGCAGCGACTGGTCGCCCAGCGCCAGGGCCAGGACCACCGCGACGACGACGGCCGCGATGCCGGGTCGCCCGGCCTTGGCTCCAGCGGCCGCGGTCCCACCGGCCTGGGACCCGCGCCTCCCGGCGATCCGCCCCGCCAGACGGGCCGCCTCGGCCACGGCGAACCCCGCGGTCAGGGCGAGGACCGGCACGAGCGGCAGCACCCAGCGGGCGAAGAACCGGTCGGTGCCGCCCATGACGATCAGGTAGGCGACGATCATCGGCAGCAGCAGGACGGCGACCCGCCACCGCCGCCAGGCCAGCAGCGCCGCACCGACCGTCCCGACCACGAGCGTCGCCCAACCGACGCCCCAGCCGATCGACCACGCGTAGAACCGCAGGCCATCCGTCATCGGCTCGCCGACGTAGCGGCCGCTGGTGGACCACCGCTGCTGGTAGGCGATCGCGTCCCACAGCTCGCCGGGGTCGAGGACGAGGTACGGGTTGGCGACCACGAACGTCGCGAGGGCGACGGCCCCCAGGCCGACGGTGCGTCGCAGGACGACGCGCCAGGGCTCGCCGGCCGTGGCCGAGGGACGCGCGGTCCCGTCGGGATCGTCGGACCCGGTCGCGTGCGGCGGGTCGGTGGCCGCCGCATCGGCCGTCCGACGCCGATGCCCGTCCCAGGCCCGCAGCGCGCCCGCGGCCAGCGGGGCGAGCAGGACGATCCCGGCGTTGTACTTGAACCCCGCCGCCAGCCCGACGGCGAGGCCGGCCAGGACGTAGCCGCGCCACCGGCCGTCGCGCAGGATCCACTGGGCCGCGAGCAGGCCCAGGACGATGAAGAGCACCGTCGGCCCGTCGGCGAGCGCCAGCCGCGAGTAGGCCACCGCCAGGAACGACACCGCCAGCAGGAACGCGGCGGTCATCGCGGCGGTGCGTCCGACGAGGCGTCGTCCGGCCACGTACAGCAGCGGCACCGCCGCGATGCCCATGCCGGCGGCCAGCAGTCGCCCGATGAGGAACGCCTGGGTGGGGTGCTCGGCCAGGCCCTCCGCCGGCGAGAGGCCCTGCACGCCGAACCAGCCGTGGTAGATCAGCGACAGCACGCCCATCATCCCGGGCGGGTTGACGAGCTCGCGGAACCCGAGCCGCTCGGTGAGGAACGTCGCCGCGTCCGGGACGAACCGGGCGTTCTCGTCGATGTTGTAGACCAGCGGCAGGTTCTGGTCCAGGTGCCACAGCCGCAGGACCGCGGCGAGCAGGGTGATCGCGACGAGCAGGCCCGCCTCGCGCCGCCCGGTCAGCCGCACCGGGCCACCCGCATCGCGTCGGCGAGCTGCGGACCGAGCGCGTGCTCGACGCCGTCCACCCGCACCGTCAGCGGCCCACCGAACGGCTGCCGATCGACGACGGCGAGGATCACGCCGGGGGTGATCCCGCGCGCGGCGAGGTAGCGCAGCATCGCCGGGTCGGCGTCCGACACCCGCACGAACCGCACCTCGTCGGCGACATCCACCTCGATGAGGCTCGTGGTGTCCGGCTCGGCGATCTCGAGCTGCCGGTCGGGGATCGGGTCGCCGTGCGGATCGAACGCGGGATGGCCGAGCTTGGCGGCGATCGCCTCGACGAGCTCGTCCGACACCGCGTGCTCGAGCCGCTCGGCCTCGTCGTGGACGCGGTCCCACGGCACGTCGAGGATCTCGACGAGGAAGAGCTCCAGCAGCCGGTGGTTGCGGATGGTCCGCAACGCGACGCGACGCCCCCCGTCGGTCAGCCGCACGCCACGGTACGGCTCGTGCTCCAGCAGGTCCAGGTCGGCCAGGCGGCGGAGCATCGCCGACACCGACCCGGGCGTGATGCCGAGCCGCTCGGCGAGCGCCGTGGTGGGGACCGCGCCGCCGAGCCGGGACTCGAGGGCGAACACCGCCTTCAGGTAGTCCTCGACCGCGGTCGTGGGCGGTTGGGACGGCGCCGACGCCATGGGGGCGATCGTATGGGACCCCGTCGCCGCCGGTCCCGCCCTCTTCTCCGGCCCGACCCCCAACTCGACGCCCCTCGTCGCCGTCGCGGTCCACCTGGAGCGATTCGCCCGCCATGCGCGGGTCGATCGCTCCGGGCGGGAGCCGGAGCCCCCAGGCCCATCCGCCGCGGTGACGATCGGGCCCGCCCCGCGCGGTAGCGTCTGGGCGATGAACGCGCCCGCCGCTCCCCCGCAGCCCGACGTCGATCTGCTGGAGCGCCTCGCGGCGTTGGCCGTCCGTGGTGGCGCGAACGTGCAGCCAGGTCAGATCGTCGGCCTGAGCGGCCACATCGGCGGCCACGAGCCGGTCGTCCGCGCGATCGCGGCCGAGGCGTACCGGGCCGGCGCGAAGTTCGTCGACGTCGCCTGGTTCGACCCGCTGGTCAAGCGCGCCCGGCTGCGCGAGGCGGACGAGAGCACGCTGGACTTCGTGCCGTCGTGGCTCGGCGCCCGGATGGAGGCACTGGGGCGCGAGCACGGCGCCAACATCTCGCTCGTCGGCCAGGTGCGTCCCGGGGCGTTCACCGACCTGGACCCGTCGCGGGTCGGTCGCGATCAGCTGCCGGCGCTCAAGGAGACGGCCGGAGTCATCAACCGTCGCGAGCTCAACTGGACGGTCGTCCCCGCCCCGAACACCGGGTGGGCCGGCCTGGTCTTCCCCGACCTGTCGCCCGAGGAGGCGCTGCGCCGCCTCGAAGCCGACATTCGCACGGTGTGCCGGCTGGACGAGGACGACCCGGTCGCCGCGTGGCAGGTCCGTGCGGCGGAGCTGCAGGCCAACGCCGGCCGGCTGAACGACCGCCGGTTCGACGCGATCCGGCTCGTCGGGCCGGGCACCGACCTCACGGTCGGGCTGTTGCCGTCGTCGCAGTTCATCGCCGCGGGGATGGACACCGCCGGTGGGATCACCCACCAGGCGAACGTGCCGACGGAGGAGGTCTTCACCACCCCCGACCCGGCGCGCGTGGACGGCGTGGTGCGGGCGACCAAGCCGCTGACGCTCGGGGGGACGACGGTCGACGGGATCGAGGTCGAGTTCCGCGGGGGCGAAGCGGTGCGGGTGGACGCCCGGGTGGGCGTCGAGGTGCTGCGCGGCTGGATCCAGCGCGACTCCGGCGCGCGAAGGCTCGGCGAGCTGGCCCTCGTCGACGGCGACGGCCGCGTCGGACAGACCGGCACCGTCTTCCACGAGACCCTGCTCGACGAGAACGCCGCCAGCCACCTCGCGCTCGGATCGGCGTACCTCATGTGCCTGGACGACGAGACCGACCACGCGAAGGCCAACCGCTCGGCGATCCACGTCGACTTCATGGTCGGATCGCCCGACGTCACCGCGATCGGCGTCGCCCCGGACGGCACCGAGACACCGGTGCTCGAGCAGGGGGCGTGGCGGGTCTGAGCGTCCGCGCCCGATCACGTCCGGTCGGGTCTGCTGCACGGAGGGGTGAAATCTGATGTGTGGTGCCCCGGAGGGGCACCACTGGAAGGATGTTGCTGTGCCGAAGCCGTATCCCCAGGAGTTTCGAGACGACGTGGTCCGGGTCGCGCGGAGTCGTGACGGGTCCACGACGATCAAGCAGATCGCGAAGGACTTCGGGATCAGTGAGACGTGCTTGACGAACCGGGCGATTCCTACCGCAGGCTCGCCCGCAGGTCCTTCATCAGCAGCATCAGCTGCAGCGGATCGGTCGGCGACGCGGCGAAGCCGAACCGCTCGTAGAACGCTCGGGCGGACGCGTCCTTTGCGTGCACGAGCAGCGCACGCACGCCGACCGACTCCGCCGCGGCCAGGGAGCGCCGCATCGCGTCGGCGAGCAGGAACGCCCCGAGCCCATGCCCTTGAACGCTCAGGTCCACCGCCAATCGCGCGAGCAGGACGACCGGAATCGGATGTCGCGGCATCCCTGCGCGCACCCGGCGCGGCGCCTGGGCCGGCTCGACCGCGCCCGCGTTCAACGCGACGTAGCCGACGACCCGATCGTCCTGCTCACGATCGCAGACGACGTACGTCCGGGCCGACCCGGCTCCCGTCGCGGTCCGCGCGTGCTCGACCAGCCACGTATCCAGCGCCGCGCGCCCACAACGAAAGCCCACTGTCCGCTGCCGCGCGAGCAGCGCTGGATCAGCGAAGCGTGGTCCGGTCACGCCGGGCGAGGACGCGCGAGCAGATCACGGACCGCCGGAACCACCTCGGCCGGTCGATCCAACGCGACGCAGAACGCGTCCCACTGCTCGTCGTCCAGGACGAACCGCGTCCGGTCGGCCAGCACGCGCTCGGACCGCTCGCGGGCGCTGTCGATCACGAACGACGACAGCGACTGCCCCGCGGTCTCCGCTGCCTGCCGGAACAGCGCGTCGTCAGCGGGCTCGACTCGGACGTTCAGGCGGTGGCTCTTGACGGACGACATGCATCCACCGTACTCACGTTGTGCGCCAGCATCAACCTGGGCTCGACCGAAGCCCTACGGACCGACCGCCCTCGGTCGCGCCGCGACGCGAGACAGGCATTCGCGCTCTACTCCCGATCCGACCCGGCACTCCGGCGCGACGACCCGCTGGTGGCCCGCCTGGCCGGCGACCGACCCGGCGCGCCTCGCACCCGCGGGCCCCTCCGCTACCCTGATGCGTCCACTCGGAGAGGTGCCGGAGTGGTTGAACGGGCACGACTGGAAATCGTGTAACGGGGAAACTCGTTCGGGGGTTCGAATCCCCCTCTCTCCGCCTACGAGCCCCGGCCTGCACTGCAGGCCGGGGCTCTCGCGTTCCGGCCGTCGCGCTCCCGCCATCGGGCGAACGCCGGGAGCGGCCGTCCGAATGATCTCGCGCCGAAGAATCATCGTCCACAACATTATCTCCTGAACTGCAATCATCTGGTCCGTGGAGTTCCTCAACCGCACCGACGACCTTGCGGCGCTCGAGGACCAGTGGGCAGCCGACGGGGGACGCTTCTTCATCGTCTGGGGGCGTCGCCGGGTCGGCAAGACCGAGCTGCTCTCGCGCTTCGCGACCGGACGCCGGGCCCTGTTCTTCGAGGCGACCGACACGACCGAGCGGGCGCAGCTCCGAGCGTTCTCGAGCGAGCTCGCGACGGCGAGCGACAACCGCCTGCTGCACGAGCAACCCGTGTCGACGTGGGCGGGCGCCCTGGCGGCGATCGAGCAGTTCGTCACCGGACAGGAGCGGACGCTCGTCGTGCTCGACGAGTTCCAGTACCTCGCACAGCGCCAGCCGGAGCTCGCCACGCTGCTCAACACGTGGTGGCGCACGACGGGACGGTCGCTGCCGCTGATGCTCGTGATCGCCGGGAGCGAGGTCTCGTTCTTCCGCGACGACGTCCTCGGCGGCCAGATGTACGGACGCCGCGACGGCCAGCTACAGGTCCAGCCGTTCGACGCCCCATCCGCGGCCCTGTTCACCCCGCGCTACTCGGCCCAGGACAAGGTGCGCACCTTCGCGATCTGCGGCGGCATGCCGTACTACCTCGCGACGTTCTCCGATGCCGTCCCGGTCGAGGAGAACGTCCTGCGCAACGTCCTCTACCGCGACGGACTGCTGCACGAGGAGGCCGAGCTGCTGCTTCGGCAGGAGCTGCCCGACCCTAGGCGCTACTTCGGGGTGCTGGACGCGATCGCCGGCGGCGACAACCGCAACGGCACGATCGCCTCCCGGACCGGCTTGAGCTCGTCCGAGGTCCGCCAGACGCTTGCGGTGCTCGAGCGGCTGCAACTGGTTGAGCAGCTCCGGCCGATCACCGCGTCGGCCCGGTCCAAGAAGACGGCCTACGCAATCGCCGACGGGTTCCTGGGCTTCCACTTCCGGTTCGTCGAGCCGTACCGGTCGCGGCTGCGCACGCGGGAGGACGCACGACGGCATCTGGAGCAGACGGTCCTCCCCGCCCTCGACCGGTTCGTGTCCAAGCCCGCCTGGGAGCGCCTGTGCCAAGCTTACGTCCGGGAGCACGAGCCCGACGCGGTCGCCGTCGGTGCCTGGTGGGGCACGGTGCGCACGGAGCCCCGCCGCAGCGAGCAGCGCGAGGTCGACGTCGTGGCCGTCGACGCCGACCGGCGGGTCATCGCGCTCGGCAGCTGCAAGTGGACCACCGCCCCGATGGGGTTCGGCGAGGAGCAGCTCCTCACCGCGCTCGCCTCGGCGATTCCCGGCGTGGGCGCCGACGCCCGCCGGTACTTCTGCTCGCGGTCCGGGTTCACCCAGCCGCTGCTCGACCTCGCCGCGAGCCAGCCGGATCGGGTGCGGCTGGTGACCCCCGAGAACCTGTACCGGCCGGAGCCCTACCCGCGGTAGGAATTGCTTGACCAGGGCCCGCCGGCGCAGGAGCATGCGCCCATGGCCGCCCCATCCGACGCTCTGACCGTGCTCCGGGACGCGATCGACGGCGACCCGCCCGACGGGCTCGTGACGACGCTCGAGCCCGACGACCTGCGCGCCCTGGCGGAGACCGTCGCCGAGGCCCGCCGGCGGCAGGCCCAGGCGCTGGACGATGCCGAGCAGGCCGCCCTGGCCCACCTGCCGCGCGTGCTGCGCGGCACGGTCGAGCGGATCCTCCGATGAGCGCGCCCCCGCGACGCCAGGGCGCGCCTCGCGTGCGTCGCGACAGGCCGCACCGGACGGGGGTGCTCCGATGAGCGTCACCCTGGAGCGCCGGGCGGAGGTCCTCAAGCTCGCCCGGCTGCTGGGCGTCGACCCGACGACGCTGGGCTACCTGGAGGTCACCGACCCGGCCGATCTGCGCCGGCTGCGCGAGCAGGCGACCGACGCGATCTTCGACGGGGACCGGGAGCGGCTGCGCAAGGTCGCCTTCGCGGCCAAGGCCGTGCCCGCCCCGATCGCGGGCCGACTGGCCCAGGTCGCCCTCGGACCGGTCCTCTGCGCCCGCGTCGCCGGGCTGCTGGAGCCGCGCAAGGCGGTGGAGATCGCCCGCCGCACGCCCGAGGCGTTCCTCGCCGACATCTCGATGGAGCTCGACCCGCGCCGGGCCGCGCCGGTCATCGCCGCGATCCCCGTGGACACGATCGCCCGGGTCGCGCGGGTCCTGATCGGGCGGGAGGCCTGGGTCGAGATGGGGCGCTTCGTCCTGTTCCTCGACGACGAGCGGCTGCGCGCCGCGATCGACGTGTTCGACGACGTGTCGATGCTCCACGTCGCGTTCGTCATGGAGGGCAAGGACCGCCTGGACCACTTCATCGGCCTGCTGCGCCCCGAGCGCCTGGATGGCCTGCTGCGCACGGCCGACCGCGAGGCGTTGTGGCCAGAGGCCCTGGATCTGCTGGACCACGCCGGACCGGAGCTCCTGCGCGACCTCGGCGACCGCGCGGCGTCGCTCGGCGTCCTGGAGGGCCTCGTGGGCGCGGTCCTCGATCAGGAGCTGCTCGACGCCCTGCTGCCGGTGGTCCCCGGGCTGTCGGAGGAGACGCAGCGCGCGCTGGCGCAGCTGGAGGTCATCCGCGACCCGGCGGCGCTGCAGGCGATAGTAGGTGCGGCCGAGCGCCACGCCCTGTGGTCGTCGCTGCTGCCGCTGGTGGCCCACCTGCCGCCGGCATCACGCGACGAGGTCGCTCGGCTGGCGGGACACCTGGAGCCCGCGCTGCTGATCGACCTCGTCGGCGTGGTCGACGAGCACCGGCTGTGGCCGATCTTCGTGCCGCTGGCCGCCGACCACACCGACGACGCGGGGCGCGAGCGGATCGCGCTCGTGATCGCCGAGGTCCACGAGCAGGCGATCGTCGGGCTGGCCGACGCCGTGGAGCGCGACGACCTGTGGGAGCCGCTGCTGCGGATCGCCGAGCGGATGCGCCCCGACCAGCTGGACCGGATCGCCGACCGGCTGCTCTCCGACGGCCTGGACGACCGGATCGGCCCGCTGCTGAACGCCACCCGGACCAGCGGGCTGTGGCCAACCGGACTGCGGATCCTGGCGGGCCTGGACGAGCCGCTGCTGGAGCGCCTGAGCGGTCCGGCCGCCACGATCGACCCGGCCCTTCGGGCGACGGCTCGGGCCGAGGCGGAGACACTCGGCGTGCTGGAGCGGCTCGGGCCGCTGGGGCGGGCGCTGGCGGGGTAGGGCACGGTCGACAGGAGCCGCAAGCCCCGGCGCGACCGGGCGCGTCATCATCGCGGCGTGTCGCCGGTCCGGCTCCTTCTCGTCCGCCACGGAACGACCACCGCGACCCGCGCGGCGGCGTTCCCGACCGACGAGCCGCTCGACGAGCGGGGCCGCGCCGAGGCGCAGGCACTGCGCCCGCACCTGCCCCGTCGCGGCGCAACGGTGCGATCGCCGACGCGGCGGGCGGCGGAGACCGCGGACGCGCTCGGGCACCCCGATGCGACGGTCGTCGACGCGCTGCGCGAGGCGTCGTTCGGCTCGTGGGCGGGACGCGACCCGGCCGCGGTGCACGCCGAGGACCCCGCAGGGATGGCGGCGTGGATGACCGATCCGACGTTCGCCCCGCCCGGCGGCGGCGAGTCGCTGACGGACCTCACCGCACGGGTCGGCGGGTGGCTGGGCGGCCTCACGGAACGGACGCCCGCCCCGGACGGCGCTCCGGTCGGTGACCGGGCGGGCGACGTCCCGAGCGATCGGGCGTCCGACACCCGGGACCGCGACCATCCGATCGTCGCGATCACCCACGGCGGAGTCGTGCGGGCCGCCGTCGTCGCCGCGCTGGGCCTGGAGCCCGGCCTGGCGTGGCGAATCGACGTGTCGCCCGCGTCGATCACCGAGCTGCACGCCCACGACGGACGGTGGCGCCTGCTGCGCGCCAACTGGACGGTGCCGCGGGAGACGCGAGAGACGCCGGGGGAACGGGACGACGGCCGGAGCATGAACGACGCCGCGCCGAGCGACGCCATCCACGGTGCTGCAGGAGACCCGGAGTGAACGCCCCCGTCGCCGTCGGCCTGCTGCTGGGCTGGGCTGCCGACCGGGCGCTCGGCGATCCCCGCCACGGTCACCCGGTCGCGCTGTTCGGCCGCACGATGGGTGCGGTCGAGGCGCGGATCTGGCGCGACGACCGGGCCGCCGGTGTCCTCTACGCCACGGTCGGGGCGACCCTCGTCACCCTGCCGGTCGCCGTGCTCGACCGTCGCTGGCGCCACCGTCCGATCGCCCGGACCGCGCTCACCGCGACCGTCACCTGGGCCGCCCTCGGCGGCCGGTCCCTGGCCGGCGCGGGACGCGAGATCGGGACGCTCGTGGCCGCCGGGGACCTGGAGGGCGCCCGGGCCCTCGCGCCGACGCTCGTCGGCCGCGACCCGGCGACGCTCGACGCCGACGGCCTGAGCCGCGCGGGCCTGGAGTCGGTGGCCGAGAACACCTCGGACGCCGTCGTCGCGCCGCTGGTGTGGGGCGGGCTGCTCGGCGCGCCTGGCGTGGCACTGCACCGGGCGCTGAACACCATGGACGCGATGGTCGGCTACCGGTCGGAGCGCTACGCGCGGTTCGGCTGGGCGTCGGCCCGCGCCGACGACGTCGCCGGGTGGCCCGCGGCCCGCGTCGCCGCGCTGCTGACCGTGGCCGCGGCGCCGCGGCGCGGGGTGATCGGCCCGGCTGATGGAGGCCAGGGTGATCCGCCCGGCAACGGTCCGGCCGACGGGCGTCCTCCCATGGGCCCGGCACCGGGCGACCCGGCCCGTGGCGGCCCTGCCTCCTCGTGGCGGGTCTGGCGCCGCGACCGCCGTGCCCACCCCAGTCCCAACGCGGGCCAGGTCGAGTCCGCGTTCGCCGGGGCGCTCGGCGTGCGTATCGGCGGGCGCAACGTCTATGCCGGCCGCGTCGAGGAGCGTCCGACCCTCGGCGACCCCGACGCGCCCGGACCGCGGCCGGACGACCTGCGTCGCGCGGCCCGCCTGTCGCTGCGGGTCGGGGCCGCCGCGGCGGTGACCGGCGCGGCGCTGGCGGCGATGCGACGCTGACGCCCCTCCCCACGCCGCCCGGGCCGCCGGGCGTCATCCGAGCCCTACCGCACCATTGCGGTGCTCAGGTTCCGCAGGAAGCGTCAATCGACCTCGTCACCCGGGCCGGTTCCGCCGACCCGTATCGTGGCCGACGGTCGCGTCGATCCCGCGCGCCGCCCCCTGGAGCGCCCCATGAACGCCACGCCTTCCCGTTCGACGTCGGACGTCAACCACGCCCGCCGTTGGATCATCCTGATCATCGTCGGGATCGCCCAGCTGATGGTGGTCCTCGACGCCACGATCGTGAACATCGCACTGCCGTCGGCGCAGAGCGACCTGGGCTTCGACGACGACAACCGCCAGTGGGTCGTCAGCGCCTACGCCCTGACCTTCGGGTCGCTGCTGCTGCTCGGCGGCCGGATCGGCGATCTCTTCGGCCGCAAGCAGGTGTTCGTCGTCGGCCTGATCGGGTTCGCGGTCGCGTCCGCGATCGGTGGCCTGGCCGGCAGCTTCGGGGTGCTCGTGTTCGCCCGGGCGTTGCAGGGCGCGTTCGGTGCGCTGCTCGCGCCGGCGGCGCTGGCGATCCTGTCGGTGACGTTCACCGATCCGGCCGAGCGCGGCAAGGCGTTCGGCATCTACGGCGCGATCGCCGGCGTCGGGGCCGGCATCGGCCTGCTGCTCGGCGGCGTGCTGACCGACGTGCTGTCGTGGCGTTGGTGCCTGTACGTCAACCTGCTGTTCGCGCTGCCGACGGCGATCTGGGCGGCCGGCGTGATCCGTGCGCACCACCGGGACCGCACCGCGGGGGAGCAGCGGCTCGGGATCGACCTGCCCGGCGCCCTCACCGCCACCATCGGCCTGTTCGCGCTCGTCTACGGCGTATCGAACGCCGAGCGCAACGGCTGGGGGGACCCGGTGACGGTCGCCGCGCTCGTCATCGCCCCGCTCGTCCTGATCGCGTTCGTCCTGATCGAGCGCCGCACCGCCCAACCGCTGCTGCCGCTGCGGGTGGTGCTCGATCCGGCGCGCGGCGGATCGTTCGTCGCGATCGCCGTCTTCGGGATCGTGCTCTTCGGGGTATTCCTGTTCCTCACCTACTTCCTGCAGCAGAACCTGGCGTACAGCCCGACACGCGCCGGACTGGCGTTCATGCCGATGAACCTCGCGATCATGGTCGTGTCGGGGTTCACCGCGACGATGCTGCTGCCCAAGCTCGGGCCGCGCCTGCTCGTCGTCGTCGGGCTGCTGCTGGCGGCGGCCGGGTCCGCGTACTTCGCGCTGCAGGTCGACGGTGACGCCGGCTACGTCGACGGCGTGCTGCCGGGCCTGCTGGTGATCGGCGTCGGGGGCGGACTGCTCTTCCCGACGACGTTCTCGACGGCGACGCTCGGCGTGGAGGAGCGCGACACCGGCGTGGCGTCGGCGATGCTCAACACCGCCCAGCAGGTCGGCGGGTCGATCGGCATCGCGCTGCTGTCGACGTTCTTCGCCAGCGCCGTGTCGGGCTACGCGGAGGACCACCCCGGACCGGGCGTCGCCGTCGACGCGGTGCTCAACGGCTACACCACGATCTTCTGGTGGGCCGCGGGCCTGACGTTCCTGGGCGCGGTCGTGGTCGCGCTGCTCGTCCGCACCGGCAAGGACGACCTCGCCGCCCACGAGGCCCCGGTGGGGATGGGCGCGCACTGACGGGCGGGACCGGGCTTCCCGGCGCGTCGCATAGGTGTCTTCCCGGGCCATATGTAGATCTCGGCATGGAATATGCCGAGATCTACATATGGCCTGCGTGGCGTCGGGTTCCCGGCGGGCGACACGTCCGTGCCGGGACCCGGGCGACGGGACGTCTGCGAGCGGCTCGCCCCAGCACATGCGTCAGGATGGGACGTCCCGCGGCGGGCCCGACCCGCCGATCGCCCGCCCGTCGACCGACCGATGCCCACGACCGACACTCCCCTCCGCGGTGCCCTCCTCGTCGCCGGCACGACGTCCGACGCCGGCAAGTCGCTGCTGACCGCCGGGATCTGCCGCTGGCTCGCGCGACGGGGCGTACGGGTCGCGCCGTTCAAGGCCCAGAACATGGCCCTGAACTCCGCCGTCACCCCCGACGGGGCCGAGATCGGCCGCGCCCAGGCGATGCAGGCCGACGCCTGCGGCATCCCCGCCGAGGCGGCGATGAACCCCATCCTCCTCAAGCCGACCGGCCAGCGGACGAGCCAGGTGATCGTCCGCGGCGTCCCCCACGTCACGACCGACTGGGCGGGCTACCGGCGGATGGCCCCGGACCTGGAGCCGGTCATCCGCGACAGCCTGGCCGACCTGCGATCGCGGTTCGACGTCGTCGTCTGCGAGGGCGCGGGCGGCGCGGCCGAGATCAACCTACGGCGCCACGACCTCGTCAACCTCGGGCTCGCCCGCGCCGCCGGGCTGCCGGTGATCCTCATCGGCGACATCGAGCGCGGCGGGGTCTTCGCCCAGCTCCACGGCACCCTCGCCCTGCTGGACCCCGCCGACCAGGCCCACATCGCCGGCTTCGTCATCAACCGCTTCCGTGGTGACCAGGCCATCCTCGACCCCGGCACCGACGATCTGGAGCGCCGGACCGGACGGCCGACCCTCGGCGTGCTGCCATGGACGGACGGGTTGGACCTCGACGCTGAGGACTCGCTGGCGCTGGAGGACTTCGGCCGGGCGGCGACCGTCGCCGATCCGTTGCGCGTCGCCGTCGTCCGCCTGGAGCGGATCAGCAACTTCACGGATCTCGACGCGCTGCGCACCGAGGCGCAGATCGAGCTGACGCTCACCCGTGACCCCGAGATCCTGCGCGCCGCCGACCTCGTCGTCCTGCCGGGCACCAAGGCGACGGTGGACGACCTGCAGGGCCTGCGGCGGGACAGGCTGGACCGCGTGCTCGCCGCCCGTGCCACCGCCGGCGATCCGATCCTCGGGGTCTGTGGCGGCTATCAGATGCTCGGCGACGAGATCCGCGATCCCGGCGTGGAGAGCGGGCATGGGACGACGCTCGGGCTCGGGCTGCTGCCGGTCACCACGGTGATGCACGACGACAAGCTGACCCGGCGGGTCCACGGGAGCGCCGTCGTCGCCGGGAGCAGCGCCCCGCGCCACCCCGACCACGGGACGTGGAGCCCCGAGCGCGAGGCCGGCGCATGGCGGATGGACGTGGATCGGGGTGCCTGGCCCGCCCCGGCCGCCGGCCCGTCGTCCGAGGCATCCCCCGGCGCCGAGGAGCACCCGTTGGGCCCCGCGGGGAGCCGCGCCGCCGGCTACGAGATCCGGCACGGACGGGTACGTCGCCACGGGGCCGAGCCGCTGCTGGTGCGGGAGGGCAGCGCCACGCCCGATGGTGTCGTCCGCGGGAGTATCGGCGCGGTGGGACCCGACGACCCCAGTGACGAGGGGTGCCGTCGCGGCAGCGTCCTGGGCACGTCGTGGCACGGCCTGCTCGAGGACGACGACGTCCGCCACGCCCTGCTGCACTGGGTGGCCGCCCGGCGCGGTCGGACCTTTCGCCCGTCCGACACCCGGTTCGCCGAGCTCCGTGCCCGTCGCCTGGACGTGCTCGGCGATCTGGTCGAGGAGCATCTCGACACGGCGGCGCTGCAGACGATCATCGGCGGCGGCGCGCCCCGTGGGTTGCCGACGTTGCGGAGCCACCTGGAGCGCTGACGCCTGCCGGGTGCGTCAGGCACCTGCGCACCGCGGCCCGTCGTACCGATCCCGGCCGGGGATCGAGCGCCGACGCGCCAGGTCGACGCACGACGCCGTGCCGGCCCCGCGTCGCCCTGCGGGTTCGGTCACAGTGTCCCCCGATGCGCACCCTGATCGTCGGCGCCGGCGAGGTCGGCTGGTACCTCGCCGGACGGCTCGCCCGTGAGGGCCACGAGGTCGTGGTGCTCGACCGCGACCGTGATCTGCTCCAGCGCCGGTCCCGCCAGGGGGCCGACGTGCGGATGGAGCGCGCCGACGCGACGAGCCCCCGCTCGTTGGCCGAGCACCGCGCCGGCGAGGTCGATCTGTTCGTCGCGGTCACGTCGAGCGACGCCGACAACCTGCTGGGGTGCCTGCTCGCCCGCGAGCTCGGGGCCAAGCGCACGATCGCGCGTGTCCGGGACGCCGGGTACTACGAGCCCGGGGCCGACAGCGCGGTCGGCACGCTCGGCATCGACCTGCTGGTGAGTCCCGAGCTCACCGCGGTCGGAGACCTCGAGTCCGCGCTGCGGGTGCGCGGGGCGGTCCGCGTGGAGCAGTTCGCCGACGACCGCCTGGCGATCGCCCAGTGCAAGGTCCCGGAGGGATCGCCGGCCGCACGTCGCACCGTCGTCACCCGCCCCCACCAGACCAAGTCGAAGATCGGCGCGCTGCTGCGCGACGGACGGGTGCACCTCGTCACCCGCGAGTCGGTGCCGATGCCCGGCGACCAGGTCGTCGTCGCCGCACCGCGGGAGCAGCTCAAGGACGCCTGCCGCGAGATCGATCCCGACGCCCGCCAGGTCCACCGCGTCGGGATCTTCGGTGCCGGCCAGATCGGCACGGCGCTCGCCGCACGGCTCGCCCGACGAGGCCGCGAGGTCATCGTGCTGGAGCCCGACGAGGCGCGCGCCCGCAGCGCCGCCGAGGAGCTCGAGGACTCGTCGATCGAGGTGCTGTGGGACGAGGGCGCATCCGAGGCGGCGATGCGCGAGGCCGGGATCGACACCTGCGACGCGTTCGTCAGCTGCGCCGGGGACGACCGCACCACGCTGCTGGCCTGCACCCACGCCGACCGGCTCGAGATCGGGCTCGTGCTCGCCGTCCTGTCGCGCGAGGAGTTCGCCCCGCTCGGTGAGGGACTCGGCGTCGACGGCACGGTCGCGCCCCGCCTGGCCGCCGCCGAGCGGATCCTCCGCACCGCACGTGGCACCGGCGCCCGCAAGAGCGCCCTGCTCACCGACGGGCTCGAGGCGCTGGAGTACGGGATAACCGAGACGAGTCCGTTGCACGACCGGCCGGTCGCCGCCTCCCTGCCACACGGCACCTCGCTGTTCGCGATCGTCCGGGACGAGCAGGTCCTGTTCCCGGGCGACATCGAGCGGTACCGGGCCGGGGACTCGCTGCTCGTCCTCGCCCGTGGCAGCCACGCCATCGACCTGGCCAGGGTGCTCGGGGACTAGATGGACCGTCCGCGCCTGCTGCTCGGTCGCCGGATCGGCCCGCTGACCCGGCGGGCGATGACCGCCGGCTTCGCGGCGATGACCGCCGCCGCGCTCGTCTGCACGGTCGTCGCACTCGTCGGTGATGGCCGCGCCGCGGGCGACTTCGCGATCGCCGCCGGGGCCGCCGCGATGATCACCGTCGGCCTGTACTTCACCTGGGTGCGACGGCCGATGCCGTCACCGACCGGGCGGGACGGCCTGATGGCGGCCGGCCTCACCTGGCTGCTGGTCAGCCTGTTCGCCGCGCTGCCGCTGCTGCTGAGCGGGGCGACGCCCCGGGTGGCGCAGGCGATCTTCGAAGGTACCAGCGGCATCACCACCACCGGGGCGAGCGCTCTGGCCGACGTCGACGGCCAACCGGACGCCGTGCTGCTGTGGCGGTCGTTGACCCACTGGATCGGCGGCGTCGGCATCGTCGTGCTGCTCGTGGCGATCGCGCCGGCCGCCGGAGGCGCCGCCCGACGGGTGCTGCTCGGCGAGGCGAGCCGCGCGACCGAGGAGACCGTCGCCCCGCAGATGCGCCAGACCGCCAAGATCACCGGCGCGCTGTACCTGACCGCCACCGGGGTGATCCTCGTCGTGCTGATGCTCGCGGGCCTGTCGCCGTGGGATGCGGTCAACCACGCGATGTCGATGGCTGCGACCGGTGGGTTCTCGACCAGGACCGCGTCGGCCGGCGCGTTCGACTCGCACGCGGTCGAGGCGGCGATGGCCGCGATCATGGTCGCGTCCGGCGTCAGCTACGTCGTCTGGTGGCGCCTCGTGCTCCGTCGGGGCCTCGGCCCGCACCGCGCGGAGCTGCGTGCCTACCTGCTCTTCGTCGTAGCGGTCGGCGTGCTGCTGGCATTGACCGCGCACGGCAGCGACGCGCCCGGGAACCTGCTGAGCGGGGTCTTCACCGCCGCGTCGCTGACGACCGGCACCGGGCTGACCACCGCCGATCCCGACCTGTGGGGGGACACCGCCAAGATCCTCGTCCTCGTCGCGATGACATCCGGCGCGTGCGTCGGCTCGACGACGGGCGGGTTCAAGGTGCGCCGCTGGCTCATCATCGGTGGTGGCATCCGCGCGGAGCTGCAGCGGCAGGTCGCGCCACAGCGGATCGTCGTCGTGCGCGTCGGGGGCCGGGCGGTGTCCGAGGACACGGTGCGCGCCGCTTTCGTGTTCCTGGCGGTGGCGTTCATCGCGCTGGCGCTCGGCACGCTGATGCTCACCGCGCAGGGCCTCGACCTCGTGTCGGCCTGGTCGGGCGCCTCGGCGTGCCTGTTCAACGTCGGGCCCGCTCTGGGTTCCCTCGGCGGCCTGGAGTCCTACAGCGAGGTCGACGACGGCAGCCTGCTGGGCCTCAGCTTCCTCATGCTCCTCGGCCGTCTGGAGCTCTTCACGATCCTCGCGCTGTTCTCGCGAGGGTTGTGGCGGGCGCGGTAGGCGGGCGGACGCGGTAGCCGGGCGTCGGTGGCAGGCGTGGGGTGGGCGGGCGTAGGTGGCATCACCCAGCGCGCGTCACCGCCCCGCGACGGCCGGGATCGTTCCCGTGTCGGCTAGCCGCCGGCGTGCCGGGACAGGCGAGGCGGTCGGCAACGGCGGGTCCGGCGAGGGCGCGATGACCGTCCGGGGCACCGCGGCGGCAGCGATCCGCCGGTAGGCGACGGACGCCCCGCCGGCCGCGAGCAGCGCCCCCAGTCCGCCGACGGCCATGCCGACGCGCGGTCCCGCGGTCCCGGCGATCCAGCCGATCAGCGGTGCGCCGAACGGGGTCGATCCGAGGAACACCAGCGAGTACAGGGCCATGACCCGGCCGCGCATCTCGGGTGCCACGCGCAGCTGCAGGGTCGACTGCACACCGGACGAGAACGTCACCGTCGCCACGCCGAGCGCGACCAGCGCCGCAACCTGCACGGCGATGAGCGGGGCGATCGCCGCGGCGATCTGCAGGACGCCGAACGCCGTCGCCGACACGACCAGCAGCCGGGGCGTCACCGTCGCCCGGGTGCCGGCGACCAGGCCTCCCGTCACCGATCCGACCGCCATCGCGATCGTCAGCAGCGTGTAGGTGTCGGCACCGCCACCCCACGTGTCGTGCGCCATCAGCGGCAGGACCACCGTGAAGTTGAACGCGAGCAGACCGACGACGGCCATCATCGCCAGCGGCACCATGAGCTCGGTCGATGCGCGCACGTAGGCGATGCCCTCGCGGATCGCGCCCGGACGCCGCTCCACCGGCGGCGGACTGTGCATCTGCGAGCGGTCCAGGCTGTGCACCGCCACGAGCATCGCGACGAAGGTCAGGCCGTCGAGGACGAAGCACCAGGCGATCCCGACGACGGCGATCAGCAGCCCCGCGATCGCCGGCCCGATGATCCGCGAAGAGTGGATCACCACGCTGTTGAGTGCCACCGCGTTGACGACCCGGTCGGGTCCGACGAGCTCGATCGGCAACGCCTGGCGTGCCGGGTTGTCGAGCGCCAGTACGGCCCCGCGCAACAGCACCGCGACGTAGACGATCACCGGCGTCACCACGCCGGCGAAGGTCGTCACCGCCAGCAGCGCCGCCGGAACGATCATCAGCACCTGGGTGACGAGCAGCAGCCGCCGCTTGTCGACCCGGTCGGCCAAGACCCCACCCCACTGCCCGAACAGCAGCAGCGGCACGAACTGCAGCGCCGCCACCAGACCGACCGCCAGGCCGTCGCCGGTGAGCTCGACCATGAGCCACATGGCGGCGACGTTCTGGATCCAGTTGCCGCTCGTCGAGACCACCTGGCCCGCGAAGTAGCGACGGTAGTTCGGGACGTGCAGCGCGTCGAAGGTGCGATGGAGGGCTGGCGCGTTCAGGGTGTCTCCGGAAGGTCGGCGTGTGCGTCGGACGGCGGCCACCGGTGGCGGGCGGCGCGGTCGGGCGATCGGGCGGGATCGAGCGGCGAAGGATCC
>JBFWKS010000034.1:0-22273 GCA_050252545.1 Solirubrobacteraceae bacterium | reverse complement strand
CTGCGTCACGACCGGGCTGCTCGAACTGCTTCCGCCGGCCGAGCTGGAGGGCGTCCTCGCCCACGAGCTCGCCCACATCGCGCACCGCGATGTGCTGGTGATGACGGTCGCGAGCTTCTTCGCCTCGCTCGCGGCGATGATCGTGCAGAACGGGATCTGGTTCGCAGGCGGTGGCGACGACGACGATGACGGCCCCGGCCTGCTCGTCGTGATCCTCGTGGCCGCCGTCGTCTACGTCATCTCGTTCATGCTGCTGCAGGCCCTGTCGCGGTACCGTGAGTTCGCCGCCGACCGCGGCGCGGCGATCGTCACCGGACGCCCGAGCGCGCTCGCCGCGGCGCTCGTGCGGATCCAGGACGGGATCAAGCAGACCCCCGACACCGACCTGCGAGAGGTCGGGGCGGTGCAGGCGTTCTACATCCTGTCGCCGCGGGTCAAGTCGGGGATCTCGAACCTCTTCTCGACGCACCCGCCGACCGAGAAGCGGATCGCTGCCCTGCAGCAGATCGAGACCCAGCTCCAGTCCGGCCGCACCGCCTCCTGACGGGCGCCACACGACCATGGGTTTCCTCGACACGCTCTTCGGCCGCACCAAGACGGTCAAGCAGGTCCGTCCCGATCGCCTCTTCGCGATGACGACGGCGTACATGGACCTGGACCTGTCACACGGCCTGTCCACGAGCGGCGAGGCCGCGATCGTGTTCCAGCCGCTCGCGACCGGCGACTTCAACCAGATCGCCGACGACATGGAGGCAATCCTCCGGAGCACCGGCGAGGAGTCGGGCACGACGGTCGCCCGCCGCGACGACGACTTCGGCTACCGCTGGATGGTCCTGCAGACGCCCGAGGTCGACGACCAGGTGATCGGCATCAACGCCGTCATGGAGGCCCTCCAGTCCGGCGGTTACGCCGACCGGGTGCTCTGCGCGGTGTTCGCGCTGAAGGACCGCAACGCCGGCGTCCCGGTGCACCTCATCTACCTGGCCAAGCGCGGCACCTGGTACCCGTTCGTCCCGCAGGCGGGCGCCAAGGAGCGCAACCGCGAGCGCGAGCTGCAGTTGCGTGCGGTGCTCGATCCGCTGATGCCGATCGAGCCGGAGATGGACCGCTGGTACCCCCTGTGGGGCGCGCCGGTCGGCGGGTCCTGAGCCGGGGCGGCGCCCGAAGGCCCCGCCCCCCTGCCGGTCAGGCGTCGGCGGGGTCCGGGACGAGGCCCTCGCCGGTGAACTCGCGCGTGGCCTCCTCCAACGACAGGTCCGCCGGCGGCAGCAGCACGTCGCTGCCGGTCAGCTCGTCGTCGTCGAGCGGGCTGCCGTTGTCGCGCACGTACGCGAGGAGCGCGTCGAACCGCGAGCGGTAGGCCGCCTCGTCGCGCGCCTCGACCGCCTCGACGATCGAGTCGTCCAGGTCGTTCAGCGGAGCGTGCAGATCGTCGGCCAGCCGGTACTGCTGGTCTCCGAAGATCCGAACGATCATGCGCCCGGCTCCTTCGGCGCCTCGGCGGGCTCGGCCTCGGCCGGCGCCCCGGCCGCGTCGCCGACGCCCAGCTCACCCGCGGACGGGGCGGACCCCATGCCGAGCTCGGCCTTCATCCGCTCCAGGTCGGAATCGACCTGCGTACCGCTGCCCAGCTCGGCCAGCTGCCGGTCGATGTCGTCCTGTCCGGCACCGAGGGCGGTGAGGTCCTCGAACGTTCCGGCCGCCTCCAGCTCCTGGACGGCGTCGGCCCGCGCGCGCATGTTCTCGGTCTTGTCGACCGCGCGCTGCATCGCCATGCCGACCTCGGCCATCGACTCGCCGACGCCCGTGGCCGCCTCCGAGATCCGGACCTGGGCCTCCGCGGCGCTGTACTGCGCCTTGATGGTCTCCTTCTTGGTCCGGAACTGCTCGACCTTGGTCCGCAGCTTCTGCTCGCTCGCGATCAGGGCCTGCTGCTGGTTCTCGAGCTCGGCCACCTGGGTGTCGAGCGACTGCATCTCGGTCTGGATCGCGCTCTTGCGCTCCAGCGCGGTACGGGCGAGCTCCTCGTTGCCGCCCGAGAGCGCCTGACGCGCCTGCGTGTCGAGCTTGACGATCGCCTGCTGGTGCTTCTCGTTCTGCAGCTGCAGACGCTTCTTCGCGGTGACGACGTCCGCGATCCCCTTCTTGACGTTCTGGAGGTTCTCCAGCTGCTTCTGGTAGCTGTAGTCGAGCGTCTCGCCCGGATCCTCAGCCTTGTCCAGCACGCGGGAGATCTTGGACTTGATGACGGTGGACATGCGGGCGCCGATACCCATGTGGAGCTCCCTTTCGGCGTGGGCAGTTGCGGGGCACACCCTATCGTCCCGGGGCCGCCACGCCATCCACCTGCCCGCCTGCCGCGACGACTCGTCCGGCGCGCCGCGAACGACGACGGGCCGCGAAGTTCGCGGCCCGTCGTCGGAGTGCTGCGGACCGCGCCGGTACGCGCGGTCGAAGGCGGTCGGCTCAGAAGCCGGTCGGATGCACCAGGGTGAACCGCTTGGCGTCCTTGCGGTTGTTCGGACGCCACTGCGGGCCCTTCAGGCGGCGGCTACCGCTGCGATCACCCGCGGCCGAGGTGTCCAGGCGCAGGCCTGCGATCACGGCGTAGACGTGGCCGCTGTTGCCGTACACGGAGATCCACTCGCCCTCGCCGCGCTCGGCCACCTTCCACACGCCGTCGAACTCGTACGACGAGAGCGGCGTCTTGAGCAGGCCGGCGCCGATCAGCGAGTAGCTCACGGTGCCGGAGCAGTCGTAGCCGCTGTCCTCGACCTTGGCGTGGCCGCCGCCCCACTTGTAGGGCTTGCCGACGATCTTGTTGGCGGCGATGACCGCCTTCTGCACCGTGGCCGGGGCCTTGAGCGGCACGCGGGCGAAGTAGGCCTTGCGACCGTCCGCGTTCCTGCCCCGGTACCTCTTGGCCCGAACCCCGTTCGTCGTCTTCATCCCCGCCGGGATCTCGACCGCGCCGGGCGCCACCGGCGCCGGCTGCGTCTGCTCGGGCGGCTCGGCGATCGACAGGCCACCGGTGTGGGGCGCTGCCAGTGCCGATGCGGGGACGACGGCGGCGACCGACATGACGGCGGCCGCAGCTGCGGTTCGGATGATGAGGCGCACTTGTCCGTTCTCTTTCGTGGGCCTGCGGGGTTAGCTGACGGGCTAGCGCAGAAAGAGCCAGCGCTTCCGCCGCGATGCGACGGATTAGCCCCAAGGAACAGGTGGTTCCCCCGCTCTCGGACAAGGTAGTCAGAGATTCGGCTGCGGGAACGGTAGCAGCCTCCTTGCACGATCGCATCCATTCACGCAACGGTGCGTGCGCCGGAGAGGAGTCTCGGAGCGGACGGTGCGTGGCCCGGCCGGACGGCCACCGGGCCGCCCGGCCTGCCCGCTCCGGTGACCACCTGGGAACGGCCGCGGCGACGCTCGGCCTACCCGGGCGAGTACGGTGCGCGCATGCGAGGGAGCCGGTCCCCCCACCGCCGACAGGGGATGACGTACGCCGTCGTCGCCGCGCTCTGCGCGACGCTCGTGCTCGCCGGGTGCGGCGACGACGAGCCGTCGCCGTTCCAGACCCCCGGGGAGACGGAGGAGGCCGTCGCCGACCTCGGGTTCCCGGTGCTCGCCACGCGCAACACCACGCGCGTGTCGACGTCCGACCCGATCGCCGGCGCGGCGTCGGTCGCGCGGGCGATCTACTCGGGTGGCGCGCCCGAGACGAAGGCCGCCGCGGTGACGCTCGTCGACAGCGGCGACTGGCGCGCCGCGCTGGCTGCCACGGCGCTCATGGCACCGCCACTCGGCGCGCCGATCCTGTTCTCGGACGGGGACTCGCTCCCCGACGCGTCGTCGGACGCGCTCAAGGCCCTCGCCCCGACCGGGAGCGATCCCGCCGGCGGCAAGGCCCAGGTCATCCGCGTGGGTGACACGGCGCGCCCCGACGGCCTGCGCTCCACGACGATCGACGGCGCCGACCCCTACACGCTCGCGCTCGGCATCGATCGATTCGCCGCGGCAGCCCGCAAGCGGCAGAGCAACCGGGTCCTCGTCGTCAGCGCCGACGCGCCCGAGTACGCCGCGCCCGCCGCCGCGTGGGCCGCCAAGACGGGCGATCCGATCGCGTTCGTGACCAAGACGGGCGTCCCGCCCGTCACCGCCCGCCAGCTGCGTGACCACCAGGACCCGTCGCTGTTCGTCCTGGGGCCGAGCAAGGTCATCCCGCCGGCCGTCAGCAAGGCGCTGCGCAGGTTCGGGACGGTCCGACGCGTCGGGGGCCAGGACCCCGTGACGAACGCGATCGCGTTCGCGGGCTACCGCGCCGGATCGTTCGGCTGGGGCATCAACTCGCCCGGCAACAACTACGCCATCACCCGCTCGGAGGACGTGCTCTCCGCGATCTCGCTGGCGCCGCTGTCGGCATCCGGCCTCCACGGCCCGCTCCTCCTGCTGGACCGCAAGGACAGCCTCGCGTGCCCCCTGCTGCAGTTCCTGCTCGACTACCAGCCGGGGTTCTACGCGGGCCAGGGCGACCCGTCGGAGATCGCCCACGGCCGGGCGTGGATCGCCGGCGATCCGGAGACCGTCACCCCGGTGCTGCAGTCGCGGATCGACGCGCTGCTCGAGGTCTCGCCCGTGCGGGAGCAGGGCAACACCGAGCCCGCCCCCGGCGCCTGCCACCAGATCGGGGCGAGCGCGGCTGCTCCCCCGACCGCCGGAGCGACGACGACGCCGGGGACCACGACAGCCCCCACGCCACCCGCCGGTCGCTGAGCCGGTCGAGGTCGGCCCCCTCGTGGCCCGCCCGATCGCACGCCGGCCCGGGTCGACGCCGGGCGCCGGTGCGGCACGTCGTGCGGACCGCCCGGTCCGGGTCGCCACCCCCGCGGCGACGAGGTAGGTTCCAGGGCGATGAGCGAAGCAGAACGTCCCGCCCGTCGCAGGCTCGGCCCGGCGGTCACCGTCGACGACATCCGCGAGCTGACCGCGGCGGCCACGCCGCACTTCGCGCAGCAGCTTCGCAACCGCGTCGGGCGGCTGATCGCCGAGTTGCCCGCCGACGCCCCGGTGCGGCGGTTCGGCGAGGCCGAGATCGTGCGCCTGACGGAGCTCGGACACAGCGGCGAGGTTCGCGGTGCCGCCGTCCAGCCGGGCATGCCCGGGATGCCGTCGACCACGCTCCCGGGGCGCCCGGGATGACCCCGCGCCCGGTGCCGCCGCCGACGGCCGGCCCCACTCTGTGGGACGCGGTCTCCTCGCTGCCCCTGCTCGTCGAGCGGGTGGACCGGGAGCCGCTGGAGCGCGCGACGCCGCGGTTCGTCCGCCGGGTGACGATCGTCCGCCTGTCGGGCGGCGGCCACGACGGTGTCGGCGAGGATGTCGACTACGACGCCGACGACCACCCCCGCTTCCAGCAGTGGGACGGGCTTCCCGACCTCCGCGGCGAGTGGACGATCGAGTCGTTCTGTGCCCGGGTGCAGGAGCTCGACCTCTTTCCCGTCCCACCGCAGCACGACGTCGACCGGCGCTACCGCCGTTGGGCGTTCGAATCGGCGGCGCTCGACCTGGCGCTGCGCCAGGCCGGTCGTCCGCTCGCCGACGTCGTCGAGCGGACGATCCGGCCGTTGACGTTCGCCTCGAGCCGCGGCCTCGGCGATCCGCCCGACCCCGCCGCGATCGCGGACCTGCGCCGACGGGTGCCCGGGCTCGGCCTCAAGCTCGATCTCGGCGACGCATGGACCGCCGAGGCCGTCGCCGCGATGCGCGACAGCGGAGCCGTCGAGGTCGTCGACCTCAAGGGCTGGTACGTCGGCACGGTCGTCGACACGCCCGCCGACCCCGACACGTACCGCCTGCTGATCGAGGGCCTCCCGGACGCGTGGATCGAGGACCCGCGGATCACCGACGAGACCCGCCCGGTGCTCGACGAGCACGCCGACCGGGTCACGTGGGACCTGCCGCTGCAGACCGCCGCCGATCTGGACGCGTTCCCGTGGACGCCGCGGGTGATCAACGTCAAGCCGTCCCGGATCGGCGGCCTGCGCGAGTTGTCGGCCGTCTACGCAGCCTGCACCGAGCGCGGCATCGGCACGTACGCCGGTGGCCAGTTCGAGCTCGGTCCCGGCCGCGGTCAGGCACAGCTGCTCGCCGCGCTCTTCCACCCCGACGGCCCGAACGACCTGGCGCCGTTCGCCTACAACGAGGTCGACCTGCCGGACGACCTGCCCCGGTCGCCACTGACGCTGGACGCGGCCCCGCAGGGCTTCCGACTCACGAGCGACTGAGCGCTGCCCGCGGGCCGTACCCGTGGGCAGGACAGCTTGACCGGACCCCCCGCCCGGGGGGCGAACGGTTCGTACTCCGGGTAGGATCCGCGATCTTCGCTCGCGAGACCCCCTGGGAACCACATGTCTGAGACTGTCGCCATCGCCGGATCCGGCACCATCGCCACGGGCCTGGCCGTCACCGCCGCCCGCCACGCCGAGGTCGTCCTGTGGGCGCGCTCCGATGCCAGCGCCGACCGTGCCCGGGCGGCGATCACCAAGCAGGGCGGCAAGCTCGAGATCGACGTGTCGGGCGTGACGGTCACGACCGAGCAGGCCGATCTGGCGCGCGGCACGGTGATCATCGAGGCCGTGTCCGAGGACGCCGCGACCAAGGGCGTCGTCCTGGGCGCGATCGCCGCGATCGCCACGCCGCAGGCGATCATCGCCTCGACGACGTCGTCGCTGTCGATCGAGCGCCTGGCCGAGGCGTCGGGCACCCCGGAGCGGTTCGTCGGGCTGCACGTCTTCAACCCCGTCCCGGCGATGGAGCTCGTCGAGCTGATCTTCCCCGCCGCAGCGACCGAGGACACGAAGACCCGCACCCGCACGCTCGTCGAGCTCTGGGGCAAGACCGGCGTCGAGCTGCCCGACACGCCCGGGTTCGTCGTGAACAAGCTGCTCTTCCCGTACCTCTTCAGCGCGGTCGAGCTGCACGAGCAGACCGGCGTCGCCCCGGCCGAGATCGACACGGCGATGAAGCTCGGGGCCGGCCACCCGATGGGCCCGTTCGCGCTGCTGGACTTCGTCGGCCTGGACGTCTCCAAGGCGATCGGTGAGGTCATCGGTGCCGCGATCCCCGCCAAGCTCGAGGCGCTCGTCGCCGAGGGCAAGCTCGGCCGCAAGAGCGGCGAGGGCTTCCTCGACTGGCGTCGCTGACCCGACACCGCGGTGGGCCGGGTCACCGGCCCACCGACCCGCCGGCGGCGTCCCGCTCGCGCGCGTAAGCCGGCCGAAGCACGAACAGCCCCGTGGAGCAAGCTCCACGGGGCTGTCGTGCGTGTGTGGTGGGCGTGGCCGCATGGCGAACCCCGCCCTATGTCGGTACGGCGCCGTCCCGGGCGTCGCACCATGTTGTCCCGTCCAGCCGCACCAGGATCGGCTCGGACGAGAGGCATCATGGCGGATCCGACGCCTAAACGGGAGTAAGAATCGACGACCGTGCAAATCCTGGCGCGTTGCCACTATTCACGGTATCCGGACGACGGCTGATCGCCCGCCAGGCGGGGTGTTCCCCTACTCGGCCAATGCGTCGATCGCCGCTGCCAATCGGAGATCCAGGTCGGTCACGCCACCGGCGCTGTGGGTGAGCAGACGGACGCGGACGTGGTTCCAGCCGTGGAGGTGCAGGTCGGGGTGGTGACCACGCTCCTCGGCCAGGGCCCCGACGTCGTCGACGTGGTGCAGCGCGGCGGCGAAGTCGGCGAACGTCCGGTCGCGCTCCAACCCGCCGTCCACCACCTCCCAGCCGTGCGCCGCCGCCCACTCCCGCAGTCGGTCCTCGTCGATCGGATCGGGCATCGGTCGGCTCCTCGCTCGGAACGGTGGCCGCGTCGGGACGATCGGCCCGGCCGCGGACTACGCTCACAGCGTGCCCGACGACGCGCCGCACGACAACCCCCGCTCGACGTCGCGCGGCAGCGACGCGACCCGCGTCCGCGTGATCGCCCGGTGAGCGTCGCCGCCGCCACCGGTCCCCGGACGATCCTGTACCTGCACAGCTCGGCCGGGCGTTACGGGGCCGACCGGCAGCTCACGGCGATCGTCGGGGGGCTCGACCCGGCGGCGTACCGGGCGCTCGTCGTGCTCGCCGAGGAGGGACCGCTCGTCGACGATCTGCGGGCGGCCGGCGCCGACGTGCTCGTGCGGCCGCTGGCGGTCCTGCGTCGCGAGGTGATGTCCGCCGGGGGGCTCGTCGGCCTGGCCCGCGCGTGCGGCGCCGACGCGCGCGCCCTGACCCGGATCGCCCGCGACAACGACGTGCGGCTGGTCCACACGAACACGTCGGTGACGCTCGGGGGCGCGGCCGTCGCCCGATCGACGGGCCTCCCCCACGTCTGGCACGTGCGCGAGATCTACGCCGGGTTCGCCCGCGCCTGGCCCGGACTGCGGCGGCTGCTGCAGACGGCCGACGCGCTGCCGTGCGTGAGCGAGGCGGTCCGGGCCCAATTCGCCGGCACGGCCCGAGCGGACCGCGCCACCGTGCTGCACGACGGCCTCGGCGCGGCGCCCCCACCGGTACCGCGGGCCGAGGCGCGCCGGACGCTCGGGCTGGCCGACGACGCGTTCGTCGTGGCCGTGCTCGGCCGGATCTCGCCGTGGAAGGGACAGCGCCTGCTCGTCGAGGCCCTGGCGGCGCCCTCGCTGCGCCACGCCGACGACGTCGTGGCGCTCGTCGCCGGCGAGGCGTGGCGGCGGGCACCGGGGCCGGTACGGGAGCTGCGCGATCGCGCAACGGCGCTCGGCGTGGGTCGGCGGCTGCTGACGCCGGGGTTCGTGGAGCCGGTCGGCCTGGTGTACGGCGCGGCGGACGTCGTCGTCGTCCCGTCGACCGATCCCGACCCGCTGCCCAACGCGGCGCTCGAGGCTGCGGCCGCCGGGTGCTGCGTCGTCGCCGCCGACCACGGTGGGCTGCCCGAGATCCTCGACGCCGGTCGACTCGGGGTGCTGGTCCCGCCGGGCGATGCCGGTGCTCTCGCCGATGCCGTCGCCGCGCTCCGCAGCGATCCCCTGCGCCGCGCCGCGCTGGCCACCGCCGCCGGCGAGGCGACCCCGCGGCGATTCTCGGGCGCTCGGATGGCCGGACGGATCGACGACCTGTACCGCTCGCTGCTGGACCGCTGAGGACGCCCTCCGCCGACGGGCGTTCTGCCGACGCGCGCCAGGGCCGCATCCCGATGTCGGCTCCGGAGCTGCGCGCGCCCCGCCGCCGGTCAGACGCCGATGTCGCCACAGCGGCGGAGGCCGAGGGCGATCAGGCCCTCCAGCGCGCTCTGCTGCGCGAGGTTCAGCTCTCCGGGGGCCCCCGGAGCCTCGGTGCCCTCCCGTGCGGCCGCCGCGATCTGGCGGGCCGATTCGGCGGCCGTTCCCGCGGATGCGGCGACGACGTCCCGGACCGTCCCCAGGCCCTCGGCGTCCCCCACGTCCAGCGTGCTGAACCGCTCGCCGAGCGTCGCCCACGTCATCGCGAGCCGGTCGAACGCGGCGGCCGCGGTCGCGTCGTCGGACGCCCGTCCGGCCTGCTTGTACGCCGAGTCGACCTCGGGCCGGGCGGCGAGGCACGCGTCGGTGCCCGCCTCCACCGACGCGTCGGGGATCGCCGGTCCGCCGAGGCAGATGACGCCGACGGCACGCAGCGACGGGAACGCCTCCAGCAGCTGCAGCAGCGACGGGAGCCGCGATGCGTCGGGGGCGTCGCGGCCAAGGTCCCCGCCCGCGATCGCCCGTTCAGCGCGGCGGAGCCCGTCGCGCAGCTCCTGCAGCGCGCGTCGTGGCTCCGCCGCGACGCCACCGATACCGGCGGGCAACCCGTCGTCGGCGAGCATCTCGAGCACGGCATCGACCCCACGGACCCGCACCTCGATCGCGCGCCCGTAGCGCTCCGGGTCGGTGGCCAGCGGCGTCAGTCGCGCGCTGGTCAACGCGTCGGAGCACCGTCGGGACGTCTCGAGGCGCCACCGGCCGAGCCCACCGAGGCCCGGATCCGGGAGCCAGCGGTCGGTACGACGTAGGGCCCGGGAGACCTCCGGGCCGTCGTCGACCGAGACCACGGCCACGTCACCGTCGACGTCGGCCTCGAGCTCCCGGCCCTCCGTGCCCGGGAGCGGCCCGAGCGCGGCGCGCAGCAGGTCCGGCCGTAGGGCCGAGCAGGCGCGGCGCGGCTCGGGCAGGTACCGCGCGAGCCCGGCGAAACCGCGCCGCGTACGCGGTCCGACGGACCGGCAGAGATCGGCGGAGGACGCGTCGGACCCGCGCGCGACCGCCTCGAACAGGCGCTCGATGGCCTGCGTCGCACCGCGCCGATCCTCGGCGCTCCCACCGCTGGGCCACAGCACCACGGCCACCACGACGATCACCAGGACGGCCGCGAGCCCGGGGAGCCGCAGCGATCGCGGCCGTCGGGGGCCGCGCTCGCGCGTGGTGAGGCGTACCGCCGTCACGCCCCGTCCGCGAGTCGGGGATCGCCGGCCACGACGAGCGCACCGACGAGTCCGACGACGCAGAGGGCGGCGAGCGCCGCGGGTCCGGCCCACCGTGGGCCGCGACGACCCGCCTCGTGCAGCAGGAACGCCGCCGCGGCACCGAACACGAGGCCGCCCAGGTGACCTCCCCAGCTCACGCCCGGCCGGAACGACAGCGCGATGTTGAAGAGGACGAGGAACCCGATCTGGCTCTGGAAGATCCCGATGCCGTTGCGGCGCATCTCGACGAGGGCGTACCCCATCAGTCCGAACACCGCCCCCGACGCTCCGACCGTCCAGCCGTCCGTCTGCACGAGCGCCCCGAACGATCCGCCGAGCAGCGCCGCCAGGTACACGCCGGCGAACCGCCCCGGACCGATCCCCTTCTCGATCTCCGAGCCGAGGAACCACAGCAGCAGCATGTTGAAGCCGATGTGGAGCAGGTCGGCGTGGAGGAAGCCGCCGGTGACGAGGCGCCAGACGTCGCCGTCCTGGACGAGGTACCCGTTGAGCGCCCCGTTCTCGTACAGCCAGCCACCGCCGCTGCGTCCGCCGACGCCGATGTCCCCACCGGCGAGGAAGGCGACGACGCAGATCGCGATGATCGACTGGGTCACGATCACGCCGTGCCCCACGTTGAGCGACCGGGCGGTGTACACCCGCGTGCGCTCCTTGGAGCACTCGGGGCACCGCATGCCGACGGCGGTCGACGTCATGCAGTCCGTACAGATCGGCCGCGCGCAGTTCGAGCACGCCACCGCGGTCTCGCGCGCCGGGTGGCGATAGCAGGTGGGCATTCGGCCGAACGTAGCAGGCAGACCGGCCGATCCGCCCGGCCACGAGTCGGGCGCAACGCGTCCGTCAGCGCCGTCGCGCCCGCTCCAGGCGCTGCCGCAGCGCGTCGGCGACCTCGCCGACGGCCCGGTCCAATCCCTCGGCCGCCGCAGGGCGCCGCGTACGCTGGCGGCGACGCTGACGCCACCCGATGACGGCCAATCCGGCGCCGGCCGCGCCGCTGACGCCGACGGCGATCGCCGGCCGCACCCAGTTGCGGGGGTCCCGCATCGCGGCGAGCTCCCACGACTCCAGCTCGTCGGCGGCGAGCTCGGACAGGCTGCGGAGCGTGTGCTCCACGCGGGCGCCCAGGCGCTCCGGTGGTTCGACCGGCGACAGCGCGTCGCGGAGCAGGCGCTCGATGTCGGCCACCGGGGTCGTCATCGGGTCCCGATCGTCGGCGTGGCGGCCACGAGGCCCTCGAGCTGCTTGATCGCGCGGTGGATCAGCACCTTGGTCGCGCCGTCGCTGCGGCCCATCGCGCGGGCGATCTCGCGGTTGTCCATCCCGAGGGCGAAGCGCATGATCAGTGCCTCACGGCGGTCGTCGGGCAGGTCCTGCACGGCGGCGAGGATGCGGCTGAGCTCATCGCGCTCCTCCACGAGGTCCTCGGTGGTGTGCGTCGCCCGCAGGACCGTCGTCGACTCGTCGTCGTCGATCGAGGTCTGGGGGCGGCGCGAGCGGTCACGGAAGTGATTCGCGGCCAGGTTGTGCGCGATGCGGATCAACCACGGTCGCAACGGACGACCGTTGGACTCGGCCGTGGCCCGCTCGAAGTGCCGGTAGGCCTGCAGGAACGTCTGCTCGGTGAGGTCCTCCGCGTCGTGGTGGTTTCCGACCCGGTAGTAGCAGTACGAGTAGACGTCGCGCAGGTGCGCGCGATAGAGCTCGGAGAACCGTTCGTCGAGCTCCACCTTCTCCACGGCGCTCACCCTACCGTCGGGCGACGACGGCCGGGAGCGCGGGAGTGCCGTCGTCAGCGTTCCGCGGTCCGGGCCTCCTCGGGCTGGTCGTCCGCACGGGGGGACGGGAGTGCCGCGACCGGTCGCTGCGACGCGCCCGTCGTGGCGTTCGGTCCCAGCTCCGGGCGCAGGTCCGCCGGATCGACCCCGATGCCGCGCTCGGCGGTGTGTCCGCCGAGCGAGTCCCACTGGGCCACGATGCTCGGCCACACGCGATCGGTGACGCCCTTGGCCAGCTCGCGGCTGGGCTCTTCGACGCGCGGGAAGGTCAGCGGCCGTCCGGCGCGCACGATGATCTTGTGGGGGCGGATCCGCCACCCGCGACGTACGTGCGTGGTGCCGTGCACCGCGACCGGGACGACCGGCGCGCCCGTCTGCAGCGCGAGTCGGCCGACGCCGCTGCGCGGACGGCCCAGGCTGCCGGGTCGCATCCGCGTGCCCTCGGGGAAGATCACGACGCAGTCGCCGCGCTCCAGGAGCAGGCGTGCGGTGTCCATCGCGTCGCCGTCGGCGGTGCCGCGATCGATCGGGAACGCGCCGAGGCTGTTGAGGAACCAGCGCTGGAGCGGCTTGCGGAACAGCTCCTTCTTGGCCACGAAGTACAACGGCCGGCGCGACATCGATCCGATCACGAACGGGTCGAAGAAGCTGCGGTGGTTCGCGGCGATGATCACCGGGCCCCGCTTGGGCACGTCCTCGCGACCGATCCGCGAGATGCGGAAGTACACGTGCAGGACCGGCTGGACGATCGCGCGGAACGCCCAGTACAGGACCGGGTTGACGCCCTTGCCGACGACCTTGGCCAGCAGCTCGCGGCGCTTCGCCGCGTCGATCTCGGCCGGCCCCTCGGGGGCGGCGGGCGTCGCGTCCACCACCGGTACCGGCAGGGGACGCTGGTCGCCTGCGGCGGGGTCGGGGATCGAGGGCTCGTCGGGCATCTCCAACCATGTGACCCCGTAGCAGGCCCGCGGTTACAGGCGATACGCTGTCGCGGTCGGCCGGCGTAGCTCAGCTGGTAGAGCGCCCGCCTTGTAAGCGGATGGTCACCGGTTCGAATCCGGTCGCCGGCTTCGCCCCGTCCCCTGCGGATCGGGCCGTTCCATGGCCCGCGCCCTCTACCCTCGCCCGGTGCGCGTGCCGACCGGAACCCGGACCCGTCACCCTGTCCCGGCCGTTCGTCGTGTCCCGGCCGTTCGTCGTCGCGGGTGGATCGGCGTCCTCGTCGCCCTGCTCCTGCTGGCCGTCGGGTCCACCGCCCGACCACCGACCGCCGATGCAGCCGCGACCCGCGGGGCCATCGAGTCCTACGTCGACCGCACGCTCCGTGCCTGGGAGCGCCAGGTCGCAGCCGACGGCGAGGTGCGCGAGCCGCTGTTCTACGACGAGCACGCCGGCGCCCGCTTCCCCGCGTACGGGACGCCGATGATCGGCTACGCCTTCCTGCGGGCGGGTCTACGCAACGACGACCCCGATCGGGTGGACAAGGGGCTGCGCAGCATCACCTACATGGCCCGCCAGGCGACGCCGTCGCCGTTCGACGCGTGGGCGGTCGTCACCGCGTTCGACTTCGCCGAGGACCACCTGCGTGGCGACACGCGGTACGAGGCGGTGCGCCACGACTGGGTGGCGTACCTGCGCGGCTGGCGCGGCGGGTCCAGCGACATCGAGCAGTGCTACACCCGGCCGGACTGCTTCAACAACTGGAAGCTCGTCGACGCGCTCGCGTCCGCGCGGATCGTACGGCGTGGCGTGTCGAGCGACCCGGCCGCGCTGCGTCGTCACGTGACGCGGTTCGTCGACGACATGGCCGTCCGCAGCGCCGGGCCGCGCGTGCGTGACACCGCGACACGTGCGCGGGTCATCAGCGACCCGCCGTCCAACCCGCTCGCCTACCACGTGTTGAGCGCCGCGGTCCTGCAGCGCATCGACGCCGCGGCATCCCCCGCGCTGAGCGCCGCCGCCCGGTCGTTGCGCGCCGATGCCGCCCGGTTCGTGCTGCTGGCGACCGCGCCCGACGGGGACGTGTCGTACATGGGTCGCAGCAGCCAGCAGAGCTGGTCGCTCGCGGCGAGCATGCTCGTCGGGGTGACCGCCGGCCGCGAGGACCGCAAGGGCGCCGGCCGGTGGCAGCGACTCGTCGACCGGGCGTGGGCCAAGCTCACCACCTACCCCAGCGTCGACGGCGGCATGATCGGCATCACCCCGAGCATCACGAGCCTCACCTACGACAGCATGGATGCCTACGCGGGGATGGCCGTCTACAACGGGCTCACCCTCTTCCTGCTGCAGGAGGCCCTGGACCGGCTGCCTGCGGAGCGCGTGCGGTCGGCCGCGCTCCCGTCGGAGCAACGGCGCGGGTTCACCGACCAGGCCGGCTCGGCGGTGTCGGTGGTGACCGGCCGCAACGCGTGGGTGGCGGTGCAGGGACGTCGCGAGCGCCCGGACCCGCGGCTCGCAGCGGGCATCCTCCAGGTCAAGGCGCGCCGCGGCGGCAAGTGGGTCGATCTGACGCCGGGCCGGCCGTTCGGGGCCGGGATGCTGCCGGTGTGGGGCCCGCAGCTGCGGAGGAAGGGCCTGCGGCTGCCGATGGCGCTCCGTTCCGCCCGGATACGCCGGGGCACGCTGATCGCCCGTGGCGGGTTCCTCTCGCGCGGGAGGATCGTCGGAGCGACGACGTTCCGCATCCGGCCGAAGGGGCGTGGCGTGACCATGAGCTTCCGGGCACGGAAGGGTGACCGGATCGTGTGGACGAGCTACCTCGACGGCGGCTGGGCGACCGACCGTGGCTTCGACGGCGCCCGGGCGACGATCCGGTTCAACCGGACCGGACGTCCGACGGGGATCCCCCGGTCCGCTCCGACGGCACTGTCGTCCGACGCCGAGCGGCATGAGTGGTCGGTGACGATGCGCCGCACCGGCACGCTGCGGATGACGCTGTCGGGGAAGCGCGCGCCCCGTTGACCGGACGCGTCCGCACCGGAGGCCCGTAGCCTGCGCCGCAATGGACACCGTCGGACCAGCCCCGCCCCCGCGCGCCGTGCATCCGCTCGTCCGGCTCTGGCGTCGCGACCGGCGGTTCCGTGCCCGCGCCGGGCGGGCCGCGGTGGCGACGGTCCTCAACAAGCTCTTCGACATCGCACCGGAGATCCTCATCGGGATCGCGATCGACGTCGTCGTCCGCACCGACGACAGCTTCGTGTCGCGGCTGTTCGGGGTCACCGACCGTGCTGACCAGCTGCTCGTGCTGGCGGCGATCACCGTCGTCGTATGGGTCCTCGAGTCGGTGAGTCAGTACATCTCGGACGTCTGGTGGCGACGTCTGGCACAGGACCTGCAACACGACCTGCGGCTGGAGACCTACCGGCACGTGCAGGACCTCGACATGGGGTGGTTCGAGGACCGGGCCTCCGGGCGACTGTTGACGGTCCTCAACGAGGATGTCAACCAGCTGGAGCGGTTCCTCGACGTCGGCGCGAGCAAGATCATCCTGACGATCACCAACGTCGTCGCCGTCGGTGGGGTGTTCGTGCTCATCTCGCCGTTGCTGGCGCTCGTGGCGTTCCTCCCCATCCCCGTGATCGTCGGCGGATCGCTCCTGTTCCAGCGCCGCCTCGGCCCGCGGTACCGGGCGGTGCGCGAGCACGCCGGCCGGCTCGGCGGCCTGATCGGCGGCAACCTCGGCGGGATCGCGACGATCAAGGCGTTCGGCGCCGAGGACCGGGAGGCCGACCGGGTCGACCGCGTGTCGACCGACTACGCGGACGCCAACCGCCGCGCGATCGTGCTGAGCTCCGCGTTCGTCCCGCTGATCCGCATGGCGATCCTCGTCGGGTTCGTCCTGACCCTCGTGCTCGGCGGCCGGGCTGCCCTCGACGGTGATCTCGAGATCGGCCTGTACTCGGTGCTCGTGTTCATGACCCAGCGGCTGCTGTGGCCGCTCACCCAGCTCGGCGAGACGCTCGACCTGTATCAGCGGGGCGTGGCATCGATCGGCCGGATCCTCGATCTGCTCGACACGCCGGTGACGATCCGCCCGGGTGTCACCGAGCTGCCGCCCCACGACGAGGCACCGACGTTGCCGGTCCGGTTCGACGACGTGCGGTTCGCCTACCGCGACGGTGAGCCGGTGCTGCGCGGGCTGAGCCTCGACGTGCCCGCCGGGCAGACCCATGCGATCGTCGGCGCGACCGGGGCCGGCAAGTCGACCGTCGTCAAGCTGCTGCTGCGGCTCTACGACGCCACCGACGGCGCGGTGCGGGTGGGTGACGTGCCCGTCGACGAGCTGTCGTTGGCGTCGCTGCGCGGGGCGATCGGGTACGTCGGCCAGGACACGTTCCTCTTCGACGGCACCGTCGCCGACAACCTGCGCTATGGCCCGGGCGGCCGCGACGTCGACGACGCCGAGCTCGTCCGCGCCGCCGAGCTGGCGGAGGCCGACGCCTTCGTCCGTGCCCTGCCACAGGGGTACGACACGAGCGTGGGCGAGCGCGGGGTCAAGCTCTCCGGCGGCCAGCGCCAGCGCCTGACGATCGCCCGCGCCCTGGCACGCGACCCGGCGATCCTCGTGCTCGACGAGGCCACCAGCGCCGTGGACAACGAGACCGAGGCGGCGATCCAGCGCTCGCTGCGGCGGGTGAGCCACGATCGCACGACGATCGTCATCGCCCACCGCCTCTCCACCATCCGCCACGCCGACCGGATCCACGTCCTGCACGAGGGCCGCGTCGTCGAGTCCGGGACCCACGACGACCTGCTCGCCGCCCGTGGCCGGTATGCGGCGCTGTGGGCCGTCCAGACCGGCGAGGTGGTCTGACGCCGCTCAGTCGTGCACGTCGCCGAGCAGCGCGTGCTGCTCGCCGACCCACTCGTCGACCTCGAGCCAGCGGTCGTAGAGCCAGGTCAGCTGCTCGTCGGCGTCGCGCGGGACCTCCGCGGCGGGGACCCGCCAGAACCGGATCCGGATCGTCGTGCCGATCAGCCGGCCGCGCCACACGTCACCGACGCTGCGGAACCCGTCGAACCCCGCGTGAGCGCAGAGGACGACGTCGACGCCGGGGGCGTCCTGCAGGACGACGAGCGGCCCGCCGGGTCGCGGCGGCAGGACGTGCCGGAAGCGCTCCACGCGCTCGGCCAGCTCGGGACGCCGCTCGCGGACGACCTCCTTGGCCCGCGCGAGCTTGGCCTCGGTCTTGCGGGTGCCCTCGGGGTAGATCAGCACGCCGTCGTCGGGCCCCAGGTCGACGGCCAGCTTCCGCAGCTGCGCGAGCTCGCGCTCGGTGTCGCCCGATCCGCGACGCACGTAGTACGTCGGCACGAGCTCGCCACCGATGTCGAGCGTCGGCAGCATCCGCAGCTCGCGCTTGATGACGTACCGCAGCGTGTAGCCGTGGGCGCGCGACGCGATCGCGTCCGGGAGCGTGTTGTCGATGATGCTCGCGTGGCGCATCAGCAGGATCACCGGGCCCGGTCCGGCGTTCTCGATGCCCTCGACCTCGATCCGCAGCCCGAAGAGCACGCGCACCCCTGCCAGCAGGTGCGACGTCCACCAGATGCGGGTGCGGTTCAGTCGCCGGCGACGACCGGGCGTGTCGCGTCCGAAGGTCGACCAGCGGACGAGGATCACGCGCGTCAGACCGGACAGGTCGATCGCGAGGAACCACCAGAGCATGAGCGCCAGCCGGGCCGCGGTCGGCGGCTTGCGGCGCCCGAGGAGCAGAACGGCGTCCACGACGAGCCCGCCGAGGATCAGGAACGGCAGCAGCAGCGTGACGAGGACGAAGGCGAGGACCTCCGCCCCGATCCCGCGCGCGCGGCGGGCCCAACGCTCCCCGACCGGGCTGTCGTCGAGGAGCAGCGGCCCGGTCATGGTCAGCCGCCGCTGATGGCCGACCACTGGCCGTCGGCACCGCGCCCGAGAACGATCGAGAGGTGCCGGTCGCCGTCGACGACGTCGAAGCTCGCCCGATCGTCGCTGACTCCCGGCTGGTCGTCGACCGACACGAGCATCAGCTCGATGCCCTGCGGGTTCACGACGCCGCGGTCGATGGCCGCCTGACGCGCCGCGGCCTCGAGGAGCGTCAGGTCCCAGCCCTCGTCGGCGGCGTGGGCGTCGGCGAGCGCGGAGTTGGCATGACGCAGGCGCTCCTGGAGCAGATCGCGCTGGGAATCGGCGCGTCGGCGTCCGGCGACGAACCCGGTCAGCGCCAACAGCAGCACGAGGACCACGATCACCGCCAGGACGATGACGATGACGGTGCCCGCCGCCGCGGTGACCTGTGGCACAGGGATCGCCGCGGCGGTGGACGGAGCAGGGAGGGCGGTCGGGAGCGGCATCGCGCCACGGATCCTACGGACCGCCGGTCGGGATGCGGAGCCCGCACCACCGCATGCACGGGCCGATGAACTCCTGCACGGCGGAGCCCGGCCGGCGACGGTGGTCGCATGGCCCGTTGCCGGGCACGGTCGACGCCGGTCGCCTCGGGTGGTTCAGGCGGTTCAGGCGGCGGAGCGACCCGGCGTGCCCTCACGCTCGCGGAGGAACCCGCCGATCTTGCGCTTGACCCGCTGGAGGGCGTTGTCGACGCGCTTGGTGTCCGACCCGAGGATCTCGGAGATGTCCTCGTAGCTGCGACCACGCAGGTACAGGGCCAGCACGCGGGACTCGAGCTCGCTGAGGAGCTCGGGGACCGACGCCACCAGCGCGCGCAGCTCGTCGCGGTCGACGGCCAGGCGCGCGGGGTCGTGCTTGCCCGGACCCGGCAGGACCTCGTGCAGCGTGCTCTCCCCCTCCATCGCCCCGGGGGGTGGCGACGAGAGCGACACGGCGTCGTTGAGGAGCTTGGCCTTGTGGCGGTTGTCCGCCTTGATCGCCGTGATCATCCGCCGCGTGATGCAGAGCTCCGCGAAGTTGCGGAAGCTCGACTCGCGATCCGGGCGGAAGTCGCGGATGGCCTCGTGCAGGCCGATGAGCCCGTACTGGACGAGATCGTCACGGTCGCCGCCGCTCAGGAAGAAGGAAGCCGCCTTCATGCGGACGAAACCCTGGTAGCGCTCGATGAGGCGATGCGTCGCCAGATCGTCGCCACGCTTGGCGCGTGCGAGGAGGAACCCATCCTCAACCTTACGTTGAGCCTTGGTGTTCCCGTAGGTCGTTGTCTGTGCCACGGATGCCTTTCCGTCCGCCTGCCCGCGGACCGCATTTCCCGTAGCGCGCGCCTCCCACGGCGCTATCAGCGTTGTTCGGTACTGCTCCCGTCGCCGTCTTCCACCCTTGGGCCCGGTCTAGACCTCAGGTGGAAGGTGACGACGCGGCCACTGTGCCAGACGTTATGTGTCCTTGTCAAGCCGTTCACGCCGTTGCAAGATCTCGTACAGCAGGACGGCGGCCGCAGACGACACGTTGAGGCTGTCGATCCGCCCGCGCTGGGGAAGCGCCACGAGCTCGTCGCAGACGGATGCGACGCGCGGCCGGAGACCGCTGCCCTCGGCCCCCATGACGAGGACGACGGGCCCGCGGTAGTCGGGCCGGTCGTAGGGCACGGGCCCGGCCGCTCCGTTCGCGGCGCCGGCGGCTCCGTAGATCCAGACTCCGGCGTCTCGGGCATCGCCCAGCGCGTCGGCGAGGTTGCGGACCTGGGCGACCGGCAGATGCTCGATCGCCCCGGCCGAGGCCTTGACCGCGGCCGCGGTGACGTCGGCGGCGCGGTGGCGGCAGATGAGGAGCCCGGTCGCTCCGACGCACTCGGCCGTGCGGGCGAGCGCTCCGAGGTTCTGCGGATCCTGGATCTCGTCCAGCGCGAGGAGCAATGGGGCATCGCCCTCCGAATCCGCCGGGGCCGCCGCGGCCGCCGCGAGGAGCTCCTCGAGCTCGGCGTACCGGAAGGGCGTGACGGCCAGGACGACGCCCTGATGATCGTGGGTGCCGGCGAGCTCGCTCAGCCACTCGCCGTCGGCGGCCTGCACGTCGCGGTCGGCGAGCCAGTCCTCACCGGCGAGCGTCGCGGCGGTCGCCCAGATCCCGCGGACCTTGCGTCGCCCGGCCCGCAGCGCCTCGTGCACGGCGTTGCGCCCGTAGAGCAGCTGGGTCTCGTCCGGCAGGCGCGGGAGCGTGACGTCGGCGCCCCGGCCGGAGTCGGCAGCGCGTGGCCCCCGGCGATCCCTGGCGGGGCCCCGCGAACCGCGGCCGCCGCCTTCTCCGTCGCGCCGACCACCCTGACCGCGGCCGGCGGACCGACCCGGCCCGTCGCCCCGGTCGCCACCACGCCCGCCGTCGGGCCGGCGTCCACCGGTCTCGCCGTCGCGCGGCCCACGCCCACCGGCCCCGCCACCACCCGATCCAGGCCCGCCGGACCCACGCCCGCCGGACCCACGCCCGCCGGATCCGCGTCCGCCGGATCCACCGTCGCGCGGCCCACGCCCACCCGTTCCGCCGCCACCCGGTCCACGCCCACCCCCGCCGCCACCGCGGCCGGCGGCGCTCATCGGTCGACCCGCACGAGCTCGGCGCCGGTTGCACCGTCGCGAACGGTCCAACCGGCCGCGGCGAGCTCGTCGCGCAGCGCGTCGGCCCGCGGCCAGTCCCTCGCCGCCCGGGCCGCGTCGCGGGCCGCGAGCAGGGCGAGCGCGGCCTCGTCGGGCCCATCGCCCCCGCCCGCGTCGGCGGCGTCGTGGCCCAACACGCCCGCGAGGCCGAGCACGTCGAGCATCTCGCGCAGCGGCACCGGGTCGACGCCCTGCCCCGCGTCGAGCGCCGCGTTGGCCTCGCGCACCCATCGCCACAGGTGGCCCAGCGCTCCCGCGGTGTTGAAGTCGTCGGCCAGCTCGGCGAAGAACGCCTCGCGATGGCCCGCCCCGCCGTAGCCCGCAGTGCCCGGCTCGCTCGCGGCCGTCCCCGGCATCGCCTCTTCGTCGCCCGCCGGAGCACCGCCACCGTTCGCCGCGATCCGTCGCGCGAGCTCCCGCAGCCTGCGGACCGACCCCTGCGCGCCGGCGATCGCCTGGTCGTCGAACCCCAGTGGCTTGCGGTAGTGGGCCGACGCGTAGAGGAGGACGATCGCGTCCCGGCCGATCTCGTCGATCGCCTGGTGGAGCGGCAGGACGTTGCCGACCGACTTCGACATCTTCTCGCCGCGCAGCTCGAGCATCCCGCTGTGCATCCAGATCCCCGCGAGCTCCGCGTCGCGCGCGCAACGGGTCTGGGCCGCCTCGTTCTCGTGGTGCGGGAACACCAGGTCGTTGCCGCCGCCGTGGATCTCGATGCCCAGACCGAGGGCCTCCTCGGCCATCGCCGAGCACTCGATGTGCCAGCCGGGGCGGCCCCGGCCCCACGGGCTGTCCCAGGCGGTGTCCTCCCCCGGCTTCGTCGCCTTCCAGAGCGCGAAGTCGAGCCGGTCCTCCTTGATCGACGACCCACCGGGCGCGTCGTCCCCCTCGCCCTGGTCCATCTGCTCGACGTCGCGGTGCGACAGCGATCCGTAGCGCGCATCGCGCCGCACCCGGAAGTACACGTCACCGTCGACCGCATAGGCGGCGTCCCGCGCGACGAGGTCGGCGATGAGATCGATGATCGCGGGCATCGACGTCGTGGCCAGCGGCTCGACGTCGGGTCGACCGAGGCCCAGGCGGTCGGTGTCGGCGCGGTAGTGGTCCCCCATCGCGACCGCGAGCTCGGCCGACGCCACGCCGTCGCGGGACGCGGCCGCATAGATCTTGTCGTTGACGTCGGTGAGGTTGCTCACCAGCGTCACGTCGTAGCCCTCGTGGACGAGGAACCGCTTGAGGAGCGCGAAGACGACGAACGGCCGGCCGTTGCCGATGTGCACGCGGCTGTAGATCGTCGGACCGCAGACGTAGATCCCGACGCGGCCCGCCACACGCGGCCGGAGCTCGCGCAGCTCCCCGCTGGCGGTGTCCTGCAGACGGATCGTGCGCACGACCGCTGAGGGTATCGACGGGGCGGGCGCACGGCCCCGCCCCG
>JBFWKS010000033.1:0-23007 GCA_050252545.1 Solirubrobacteraceae bacterium | reverse complement strand
GGTGCCGAACATCCGCGAGAGCGACAGGCCTCCGTCACCGTGCGGCACGCCGACGTAGCCGACCATCCCGCCGGGCCGGGCCGACGCGATCGCCTGGCCCATCGACTCCTCGGTTCCGACGCACTCCAGCACGGAGTCGGCGCCGATCCCGCCGAGGAGCTCCTTGAGCTCGCGGGCACCGTCGCGGCCGCGCGACTCGACGACGTCGGTGGCGCCGAAGTCCCGGGCGAGCGCCTGCCGGTCGGCGTGCCGCGAGAACACGACGATCCGTTCCGCGCCGAGGCGCTTGGCGGCGATGACGCCCGACAGCCCGACGGCACCGTCACCGACGACCGCCACGGTGGACCCGGCGGTGACCCGCGCCGCGAGCGCCCCGTGATGGCCGGTGGCCAGCACGTCCGACAGCGTCAGCAGGCTCGGGATCAGCGCGTCGTCGGGAACCTCGTCGGTGGCGACGAGCGTGCCGTCCGCCTGCGGGATCGTCACGTACTCGGCCTGGCAACCGTCGACGGGACGCCCGGTGCTGCGCGACGGGCCGGCACCGAACACCCCACCGGAGACGCACGATGTGTGGATGCCGTGCGCGCAGTGCACGCACGACCCGTCGCTGTAGACGAACGGCGCGATGACGAACTGGCCCGCGCGGACGGTCTTCACGTCCGCACCGACCTCCTCGACGATCCCGACGAGCTCGTGCCCGATCCGCGTCGGCTCCTCGATCGGCTTGACGCCGCGGTACGGCCAAAGGTCGGATCCGCACACGCACGCGGCGACGACCCGCACGATCGCGTCGGTCGGCTCGAGGATCGTGGCGTCGGGCACCTGCTCGAGGCGGATGTCGCGGGGGCCGTGGAGGACGGTGGCGTGCATGCGGATCCTTCGGTGGAGCGGTAGGGGCGCGGGCCTCGGTCAAGGGCGGCCCTCGATCGGGGCAGCCCTCGATCGGGGGCGGGCATGGGTTTCGGGCGACGCTACCGGTCCGGGCGTGGAGGGCCCGCGGAGCCCGGCCCGCCAAGCGCTCCGGGATCCGGTCGCTGGGTGACGACCTGGCGGAGCGGGTCGCCCGAGGGTCGTGCGGCCCGCCAAGCGCTCCGGGATCCGGTCGCTGGGTGACGACCTGGCGGAGCGGGTCCCACGGGGGTCGCCCGGCCGATCCGCGCGCGGCCAAGCGTTCCGGGATCCGGTCGCTGGGTGACCACCTGGCGGAGCGGATCGCCGAGCCCGCCGGCGGCGACCCGACGCCGGCGCCACGGCCCGGCGCTACCGTGTGGAGCGTCATGCCTGTACCAGCCTGCCCCCCGTCCGCCCGCCGCATCGCCGCCGTCGCGATCGGCTCGTCGCTCCTGCTCGCCGCCTCCGCGCTGCCCGCCGGGGCCGCGTCGCTCGGCGATGTCGATGAGGGGACGCTGACGCTGCAGGCGCGTGGCAAGGCCGCGACGATGTTGAAGCGCGCCGGGGTGAAGTACAGCGTGCTCAACGGCGCCGACCGCAAGGGCACCCGGATGATGTTCCGGGTGCACAAGGCCCAGGCCGAGGACCCGATCCGCGTCGACGCCGCGGCGCGCCACGCCTTCCGCGTGCGGGTCGGCAAGCGCAAGGTCACGGTCCGTGGGCTCAAGCTGAAGACCGGCAAGACGTCGAAGCTGCGCGGCCGGGTCAACGGCGGCAAGGAGCGCACGCTCGCCACCGTCGCGACCGGCAAGCTCAAGTACGACGCCAAGCAGAACACGATCCGCGGATCGAAGATGAAGGTCACGCTGACCAAGGGCACCGCCCGTCTGCTGCGCAAGCGCCTGCGCCTGCCGCGCACCCCCACCGGCACCTTCGGCCGCCTGACCGCCGACGTCAAGCTCGTCGGCCACGACCCGCAGGACCCGGGTGACGCCGTGACCAACGTGGCGCCGCTGCAGTGGGCGATGCGGGCGTCGTGGGTGAGCTATGTGACCAACCCGTTCCTCGGAGGCGGTACCGTCACCGCCGAGGAGGGCGCGACGGGTAGCGGCGGCGCGTTCACGTTCGCCGGAGGCAAGGCCTCGAGGGTCAGCGACGGCACGATCGTCGCCTACGGTGGTGCCGTGCGCTCCCGCGGCCCCAACCACGGCATCGACAACATCCTCCGCAGCCCCCGCATCACGCTGCCGGGCGACCGCAAGACCGGGCGACTGATCGCCGACGGCCAGGGCTCCGGTCGGGCCGGCGCGACCGGCGGCCCCCAGCCGTACCGGAACGTCCCGCTGCTGGACCTCACGATCACGAACGCCGCGCGCGCGACCGACGGCAAGACCGTGACCTACACCGCGACATCCAAGATCACGGCCGAGGGCTCGCCCTACCTGACGTACCCCGCGGGCGACGAGTACGGCACCTTCACCTTCGTCGCCCCGGCGCCGTAGCTCGCCCCGCCTCCGTCGCGCTCCCCTGCGCCGTATGCGCCGCGCACCGCGGGGTGCATCGAGCCGCTCGGGCCCACGCTCGTGGCCGGACCCACGCCTGACCTGCCCGGGCGGTGTCCGCCCGGGCAGGACCTGATCGTTACCGCCCGCCGCACCCCTGCGGCGGGCTCATCTACGATCGGGCGATGAGCGAGCCCGGCGGTCCGCCCGATCGACACGTGCCGCCGGCGACGGCCCCGCAGCATCGCCAGGCGGTCTCGCCGGTCACCGCGGCCACCCCCGCGATCCGCGCATCCGACGCCGAGCGCGACGCCGCGGTCGAGCGCCTGCGCGACGCGGCGGGCGAGGGGCGCCTCACCTTCGAGGAGCTCGCCGACCGGCTCGACGCGGCCACGCGCGCCGTCCACCGCGGCGACCTCGACCTGCTCGTCGCCGACCTGCCGGCGCCTGCACCGACAGCGACCGGCGCTGCCGTCGCCGCGGCACCCGTCCACGAGGCGACGATCTTCGGGGACCTGCGGCGCGGCGGGGCGTGGCGGGTGCCGGCCGAGAGCCGCTGGCGGGCGACGTTCGGCGACATCGTGCTGGACCTGCGCTCGGCCCGGGTCGACGCGTCCGAGATCACGATCCACGCCCGCACGGTGTTCGGCGACGTCACGTTGCTCGTCCCCGAGGGCATCGTCGTCGACGTGCGGGCCCGCGCCTCGTTCGGGTCGGTCCGCCAGGACGCCGGTCACGCGGCCGCACCCGGCGCCCCCCGGATCGTCCTCACCGGACGCACCGTGTTCGGCGATGTGAAGGTCCGCGCCAAGCGGCTGCGCGACCGCGTCGCCGACGTGCTGCTCGGCCGGCGCTGAGCGCGACCGGACCGGCCTCCCCTACCTCACACCGTCCACCGCGCGTCGTTGCCGACCCGCTGCTCGGTCGCGCCGGCGGAGCGCAGGAGGCTCGCGACGACGTCGCGCTCGTCCTCGCGATCGAGCACGGCGGCGACCTCCTGGGTGGTCAGCGGCTGGGCGGCCCAGCGCAGGACGTCGTGCGGGTCCTCGGCCCACGGGCGTTGCTCGAGGCCCGGTTCGAGGTTCGCCAGCAGCGTCTCGATCGTCAGCGACGTGTGGAACCCGGGCGCTTCGAGGGTGCGGTCGCCCGAGGTCACGACGTAGCTGGGGCAGGTGTAGCGCCGGCCCGACGCGGGCGGCAGCGACGGGTCGACCGTCGCCGGGTCCGGGTCCCACTCCTCACCGGCCGGGGCGAGCTTCTGGTCGGTGGCCAGCGCGGCGGCGCTCGGTCGGCGGGCCGCCGTCATGTCGGCCGCGAACGCCGCCTCCACCTCCGGGTCGGCGAGCCAGGTCTCCAGCGTGTCGGGCGTGACGCCGACCTCGGCGATCGCGTCGGCGATCGTCTCCGGCGCCGACAGCGGGCGGGCCGCGCCGAGGGTCAGGGCGTGGAGCGCGCCGAGCACCTGCAACGCCGCGTCGGTCCCGACCCGCTCGCGCACCGCGACGATCGCCCGGCACGCCGGCCAGGTGGCACCGATCGGCCGACCGACCGCGACGGTGAGCGGCTGGCCGTAGCGGTCGAAGCTCCGCAGCCCGGCGGCGGCCTTCTCGGGCGTGAACCCCATGCGCTCGTACGACGACCCGTCGCGCGACAGGCCGACCATCCGCAGCCGCCAGTCGAGCTGGTCGCCGAACCGCCAGCGCAACCGCCAGCGAATCGGCTCGGCGCTGTAGGCGAAGGGACAGGCCGGATCGGTGAACGTCGTGACGGTGACGGCAGGCACGACCCTCACGCTAGCGCGACCGCATCACCACCCCCACACCGTCGAGCGACGTGGGCGGGCGGGCGCCGATCCGCGCCCCCCGCTACCGCGACCCGGCGCCCCCGTCGCTCACCGCCGGGAGCGCCAGCGTCCCGGCGAGCCACGCCCGCGCCGCCAGCGCGTGGCCCGGGTCGATCCGGTGGTCGACGTCGGACTCGTGGTACTCGACATCGAGGCCGCCGGCGCGCAACCGCTCGGCGGCCTCCTGCGCGAACGACACGGCCATGATCGGGTCGTGCCGTCCGTGGGCGATGAACGCGCGCATCGACCGGCGGTCGGCGGTCGACGCCTCCCAGCCCTCGACGACGGGGACGAACCCGGCGAACGGCATGATCCCGGCCGGCGCGGGACGGTCACCCGCGAGGCCGGTCGAGTAGCTCATCACCGCACCCATCGAGAACCCGCCGAGCACCGTGCGGTCGGGGCCGATCCCCGTCCGCTGCCAGGTCTCGTCGTGGAACGCGGTCAGGGCCGAGAACGCGCTGCGGAACGTGTCGGGATCGGGGTAGCCCACGCGCGGCACCGTGTACCAGTGACGGCCGGGGAACCCGTCGACCCGCAACGGGCCGCCGGGCGTCACGACGTGCAGGCGACGGTCCGGATCGAACACGTCGGCCAGGCCGATCAGGTCGTGCTCGTCGGCACCGCGACCGTGGTGCAGGATCAGGAGCCCCTCGGCCTCACCGTCGGCGGGCCGCTCGCGGTAGACGAGCGCGCTCACCGGACCGCCCCCCGGGTCTGGCGCGGGTTCTCCAGCGGGGTGAGCACGCGCTCGAGCTGCGGGCGCAGGTGCTCGTGCTGCGTCGGAAGCCGCAGCGCCTCCCCGAGGTGCTCGGGGTCCTCGTCGGCGGCGAATCCGGGCGAGGTCGTGGCGATCTCGAAGAGGACGCGCTGCGGCTGGCGGAAGTAGATCGCGTCGAAGTAGTCGCGGTCGATGACGGGCGTCACCTGCATGCCCGCCTGCCCGACGCGCTGCTGCCAGGCGACGTGGTCCTCGTCGGCGGAGTGCCAGGCGATGTGGTGGACGGTGCCCGCGCCCTGGACGCCCGGCTCGGGGTGCAGGTCGTACGCCCAGCGGAAGAGGCGCGTCGGGCCCTCGACGCGGTACTCGCCGGCGGCGGCGCGGACGAACCCGAGGGTGTCGGTGAGCAGTCCCTCGTCCAGGGCCACGTCGGTCCCGGCGTACGCGCGGGCCCCTTCGACGCCGGTGATCGCGTGCGCGGCGGGCACGTCGGGATGGGCCGCCTGCAGCGGCGGGTTGCCCTCCGCGGCCGGAACGAGCGCGAGGCCGAGCCCGTCAGGATCGGCGAACCGCAACGACGGGACGTCGGTGCGCTCGACGGCCACGCCCGCGGCCTGCAGCCGCGCCGCCCAGAAGTCCAGCGAGTCCGTGCTCGGGACGCCGAGCTCGATGGTGTGGATCATCCCGGCGCCCGGTCGTCCCGGCTGCGCACCGGCGAACTCGAACCACGTGAGGATCGACCCGGGGCTGCCCTGCTCATCACCGAAGTACAGGTGGTAGGCCTCGGGCGCGTCGAAGTTCACCGTCTTCTTCACCAGCCGCAGGCCGAGCACGTCGGCGAAGAACGCGACGTTCCGAGGGGCGTCGCCGGTGATCATCGTGATGTGGTGCATGCCGTCGAGCTGCATCTCAGCCTCCGATTGATTGCCTGTGCAACTACCTTAGCGCGACGGCGGCCCCGAGGCAAGGCGACCGCCGGAGGCCCGCCGGCCGCCGAGGACCGATGCGAGCGCCACGCCACCCGGGCGGCCCGCTTGCCGGACGCCCACCCGCCTGCCAGACTCCCGTGAGACGGATTTTCAGGATCGTCTCAGACGTCCGTTGCGACCCCGACCGAGGATTCACGTGAGCTGCCCCTACGCCGGCCCCGACGCCACCCAGGTCCCGCCCCCGGCCGCCCAGACGCTCGGTGGCCTGACGATCCCGCCCGCCGATGATCCGGCGTGGAACGACGACGGGTTCTACGGGCCCGGCAGCATCGCCTGGCGGATCGTCGGGCACCCCGCGTCACTGATCGGCGGGATGCGGGCCCTGATGGTGCAGGCGTTGGAGCCGCACGCGATGGCGGGCGTCTTCACGTACTCGGACTTCACCGCGCGGCCGATGGACCGACTGCGGCGCACGATCGGGTACGTCCACACCGTGACCTTCGGGTCGACCGGCGAGGCGACGGCCGCCGCCGCCCGCGTGCGCGCCGTCCACTCCCAGGTCGCAGGCACCGATCCGGTCACGGGGACGACGTTCTCGGCCACCGATCCCGAGACGCTGCTGTGGGTCCACCTGGCCGAGTACCACTCGTTCCTCGTGGCGTACGAGGCGTTCATCGGCGGCATCGCCCCCGACGAGGCCGACGAGTACTTCGCCACCACCGCCCACGCCGCCGAGCTCGTCGGTGTGCCCGCCGCGATGATCCCGCGCAGCCGCGCCGACGTGTCGGAGTACTTCGTGCGGATGCGCCCCAAGCTGTGCGTGTCGGAGCTGGCGCGGGAGTCGATCGACTTCGTCCGGCGCCCGCCGCTGCAGCGCGAGCTGCTGCCGGTGCAGGTGCCGATCCGCGCGTCGAGCGCGGCCGCCGTGACGCTCCTGCCGCGCTACGTGCGACGGATGGTCGGCGCCGACGCGACGGCGGTCCTCGACCTGCCGACCCGCGTGGCGGCGATGAGCGCCGCCCGCACCCTGTCGGTGTTCCTGCGCCTGCGGTTCGGTGCCGACGGCCACCACCGGATGGTGCGCGCCAACGTCCGCCGGCACCGGTTCGTCCCCCACGCCATCGCCCACGGGTTCGTCGCCGAGCCGGACGGGGTGGCGGAGCGGGTCGCTGCCTGACGCCGGGCGGGCGGGAGGCGGGGGCGCCAGCCGGGCGGGGTGCGAGCCGGCCGGGGTGCGAGCCGGCCGGGGTGCGAGCCGGGCGGGGTGCGAGCCGGCCGGGTCGGGCGCGAGGGGAGCGCGCCCGAGGGGGTGCACGATCGTCCACGGTATATGTGGGAAACCCCGCACCCCGTGGTCCGGACCGGCGGCCGCGCGAGCCCGACGGCCCCCCGAGCCGGACGGGGTGCACGATCGTCCACGGTATATGTGGGAAACTCCGCACCCCGTGGTCCGGAGCGACCGCCCCGGCGCCCACGGAGGTGGGCCCGCCCGGCCGGATGACCCACCAGGCCCAGCGCCCCACCCGGCCGGCGCCCTACCGCTGCGCCAGCACCCCGAGGAACTCGGCCTCGGCGACCGCGGCACGGTGCAGGTCAGCCAGGTCGACCGACTCGTCGCCGGCGTGGATCCGCGAGCGTTCGTCGCCGGGACCCCAGAGCACGAACTCGGCGTCGGGGTAGATCCGCGACAGGTCGGCGCAGAGCGGGATCGCGCCGCCGCTGCCGATCCGGACCGCCGGGGCGGCGTAGCCGGATTCCAGCGCCGTCGCCGCGGCAGCCGTGACCGGTCCGTCACCGGCGAGCAGCGCGCCCGGGGCGTGCGCGCCCTCGACGAGGTCGAGCTCGACCCCCCACGGCGCCACGCGGCGGACGTGCTCCACGATCGCCCGCGCCGCCGTGGCCGGGTCCTGCGACGGGGCCAGGCGCGCGCTCAGCCGGGCGCGCGCCGACGGGATGATCGCGTTGGCGGCGACGTCGACCGCGGGCGCGTCGATCCCGATCGCGGTGATCGACGGGCCGACGAAGATCCGCTCGGCGACCGGCCGACTCCCCAGCAGCTGCACCCCGTCGAGCACCCCGGCGTCGCGACGGAAGCCCTCGGCGTCGATCGGGCTGCCGTCCCACGGCTCACGCAGCAGGCCGTCGACGGCGACGTCACCCGCATCGTCGTGCAGCGACGCGATGATCCGCGACAGCGCCAGCAGCGCATCGGGCGCGGGACCGCCGACCACGCCGGAGTGCGCCGGATCGCGCAGGGTGCGGACGGTGACGTCGACGACCGCCAGGCCGCGCAGCGACGTCGTGAGCGTCGGCGTCCCGGTGGTGACGTTCGACCCGTCGGCGATGACGAACGCGTCGGCGGCGAACCGCTCGGGGTCGGCCTCGACGAGCGTCGTCAGGGTGCCGTTGCCGGTCTCCTCCTCGCCCTCGATCAGGACCTTGACGTTGACCGGCGGCGCGCCGTTCCAGGCCCGCAACGCCGCGGCGTGCAGGGCGATCCCGCACTTGTCGTCGGCGGTGCCACGGCCGTACAGGCGGCCGTCGCGCTCGGTCGGGGCGAACGCCGGGGTCGTCCACGCATCATCCGGCCCGGCGGGCTGCACGTCGTAGTGGGCGTACAGCAGGACGGTCGGGGCATCCGGTCCGGCGACGATCTGACCGAAGACCGCGGGTGCGGCGTTCGGGACCGCGATCTGCGCGACGTCGGTGAGCCCGGCCGCGCGCAGCAGCTCCTCGGTCGCGGCGGCCGCGTCGCGGACCGGCGCCTCGTCGAAGCCGGGGAACGCCACCGACGGGATCGCGACGAGCCGCTCCAGGTCGGCGCGCAGCGCGACGGGATCGACAGGGCTCGGGACGGGGCTCGTGGTCACAGAACGTCCTTGCTCGTGGGATCGGTGGCCGCGACGAGGGCGTTCAACGCCTCGCGCAGCTCAGCGGCGTCGTCGACGACCGCGTCGGCGCCGGCCAGGTCGTCGCGGCCGTGCGAGCCGGTGGTGACGGCGACGACGTGCACGCCGTCGGCGCGCGCGCAGGCGATGTCGCGCGGGGTGTCACCGACGATGACGGTGCGCTCACGCGACCACGGTCCGGCGCCGAGCGCCTCTCCGGCACGGGTGCGGGCGATCTCCGGCAGGCGGTCGCGATCCTCGTGGTCGGATCCGAACCCGCCACCCCAACGCGGGTCGAACCACCGCCCGAGTCCGGCCGCCTCGAGCTTGCGCCGTGCGACCCGTTCGTAGTTGCCGGTCACGAGCGACTGGACGACGTCGTGCCGGGCGTGCAGCTCCGCCAGCACGCCGTCGATCCCCGGGCTGACGTGGGTGCGCAGGTCCTCCGGGTCGTAGATCGCCTCGACCCGCTCCACCACGCGGCGCGCGTGGAGGTCGATCGCGTCGGCGTCGATCCCGGCGTGGGTCAGGATCGCGCGCGAGATCTGGGAGTCGGTCATCCCCGCGGCACCGGAGCCCTTCAACCCCTCCCCGTTGACGCCGTGGATCTCCTCGAGCGCCGCCCACACCGCACGGGCGTGCGACAGCGACGCGCGCAGCACGAGCGTCCCGTCGATGTCCCACAGGACGAGCCACCGCGGCACGACGGCCCCCTCCCCCTGAACGGACGTCATGCCGTCGGCCCGCCCGCGGTCGGGGGTGCCATCGCGGCCGCGCCCGCACTCGCGCGTCCCACCACTCCTGCGCCGGCCACCAGATCGTCTCCCACCGTCATGCCGTCACCCTCCGTGTCGTCCGGTCGACCGTCGTGCTCCCGAGCGCGCGGTCAGCGCCGCAGGTCGACGTCCGCGTCGAGCGTGCGGGCGAACGCCGCGAGCAGCTTGGCGGTGGCGTGGATGTCGGCGATCTCGGCGGTCTCGACCGACGAGTGCATGTAGCGCAGCGGCACGCTGACGACGGCGGTCGCGATGCCGTCGGCGGCGATGTGGACCGCGTCGGCGTCGGTCCCGGTCGCGCGGCCGACGGCGGCGACCGTGTGATCGATCCCCTCGCGCTCGGCGATCTCGATCAGCGTGTCGGTCACCCACGGATGCAGCGGCGTGCCGCGCTCGATCACCGGACCGGAGCCCAAGGCGTGCTCGCCGATCTCGTTGCTGTCGACGCCGGGCTGGTCGCTGGCGAAGGTCACGTCGACGACGACGGCGATGTCCGGCCGGACACGGTGGGCGGTGGTCTTGGCCCCCGACAGGCCGGTCTCCTCCTGCGCGCACGCCCACGCCTGCACCTCGCCGGCCGCGCCGCCGTCCTCGGCGACCAGGCGTGCGGTCTCGTAGGCGACGAACGACCCGATCCGGTTGTCCATCGACCGCGACGCGAACCGGCCGCCGCGCAGCTCGAGCGGCCGCACGTCGATCACCGCGACATCACCGATCCGCACGACCTTCTGCGCGTCCTCGCGGTCGGCGGCCCCGATGTCGATCGACAGCTCCTTGAGCTTGGCGGCGCGGGTGCGGTCGTCGGACTCCATCAGGTGGATCGGCTTCTTGCCGACGACGCCGGCGACCGGCCCGTCGCGGGTGATGAGCTCGACGCGCTGCCCGACGAGCTGCTGGGGATCCCAGCCGCCGACCTGGGCGACGCGGAGGAACCCACGCTCGTCGATGTGGGTGACGATCAGGCCGATCTCGTCGATGTGCCCGACGATCGCCAGCGACGGCACCAGATCGGCGTCGTCCGACGTGCCGGGGACGCGGGCCACGCTCGACCCCACGACGTCGCTCTCGACGGTGGCGAACGCGCCGGCGTGGCGGCGCCAGACCTCGGCTGCGGCGACCTCGCGCCCGGAGGGCCCGGGCGTGGTCAGCAACTCCTGCAGGACGGACGGCAGCGTCATGTCCCGGACGGTACCCGGTCCGTCGCCGTCAGCTGCGACGCCCGACGATCAGCGCCCACGTGGCACCGTCCCCGGACCCGCCCGCCGGTCGGCCGACGTACCCGAACCCGCCGTGACGGGCATCTCGATCGAGCACGATCGCGCGGTGGCCGGAGGACCGCAGCCACGCCCGCACGGTGCTGAGCGGCGACCCGCGACGACCGGTGCCGGTCCCGAGGGCCTCGGCCACCGTGTAGCGCCGCACGCCCCGCAGATAGCCGACCCGCCGCACCCGTTGGCGGAGGTTGCCGCCGACGTCGTGCCCCAGCCGGGCCGCGCGGGCGCAGCGCCGGGCCTGCGTGGTCGCGGCACGGCGCAGCCGCCGGTCGTCGCGCAGCCGGCGCAGGCCGTGCGTCCTGCGGACCGCGTTGACGACGCACCGCATCCGGCGGCGGGCGGTCGCGGGTCCTCGCGGAAGGTGCTGCGCGCCCGGGCACGCCCGCGTCAGCGCGGCGGCCGAGGGATCACCCGCGGCCGACGCGGAGCCGGTCGCGGGACCGAGGAGGGCCGGCAGCGCGATCGCGAGCGTCACCGCAGCGACGAGGGCGTGCCGCGCCGGGCGGGCGTGCTCGGGCGACGGGGCCGAGCCGGCGCGCGGCGCGCAGCCGTTGCGCGGGGTGGGATCCGGGAAGGCGTGCAGGATGGTGGCGAGGTCAGGTCGACGTCGGCGGGCACGGCGTGGGACCGGGAACGATCCCGCGTACCGACGGCGGACGGTAGCGGTGATCGCACGCGCGTGGTCGCGCTTCGTCCGGGACGGCCCCGAGGACGTCCCTCGCCGGGATCGCGAGGGCCGGCCGACCGGGTCCTCGCCACGGCCGCCGGCGCGCCGCCGCCCGGGGCCGATGCGGGGACCGGCACGGCACCCGGCAGCCGTGCTCGGGCCGAGGCGGCCATCCGCCCCGCGCCCGGCGTCCGCGCTCAGGACCGAGGCGCCGATCCGCGCCGCACCTGACGCTGGAGCCCTCCGGTCTGCAGACCCCACAGCACCCAGCCGGCGCGACCGGCCCGCGCGGCCCGCACCCCACCGACGGGCGTCTTGCGGGCCCGTCCGAGATCACCGGCGGTGAGGATCTCCAGCACGGTGGCCGGTCCCGGATCGCCCGCGTCGTCCAGACGGGCCGATGCCCGCGCCGCGATCACGTCTCCGACGCCCTCGGCGCTCGCCATCCACGGTGCGGCGTCTCCTCGCGATCGGGTACCGACCGGGCCGAGCACGTACGCCTCGACCTGCAGGCCGTGCCCGGCCTCCTCGGCGGCGAGCACCTGTGCGGCCATCAGCTCACCGGCGGCGATCGTCGACACCGCACCCGATCCGGCGACCGGGTACCGCGCCGCGGCCCCGTTGATCATCACGTAGCCGGCACCAGGCCGACCGCGAAGCGCCGGGACGAACCCGCGCATCGCGAGGTGGTGCGTCCGCAGGCCGTCGTGGACGGTGCGCTCCCACTGCTCCAGCGGCATGTCGGCCAGCGGCGGCCCGGAGTCCCAACCGCCGAGCGCGGCGACGACGAGGTCGGGCGGGCCGCCGAGCCGCACGACGTCCCCGGCCAGCCGCCGCGCGGACGACTCGCCCGCCGACAGGTCTCCGACGACCGGGATGAGCCGCGCTGCCGGGATCCCGTCGTCCTCGAGGCGCTGCTCCAGCTCGGCCAACCGGTCGGGACTGCGCGACGGCACCGCCACCCGCGCGCCCGCGCGGAGGAGGGCCGCCACGATGCCCTCGCCGACCTCGCCCGCGCCACCGCAGACGACCGCGGTGCGCCCGTCGAGCCGCACGGGCGGGTCCGGATCGGGCCGACCGCCGGGGATGTGGTCGCGAAGAGCCATGGCACGAGGCTACCGGCGGCGTGTAGCGAGACCGGCCGGCCGCCGCCATGCGTGGCGTGTGGCGGGTCCACCACAGGTCGTGGGGGCCGGTGCTGGACGCCACGCGTCGGGCGTGATCGCGACGCCCGTCGCCATGTGACGCCATCGACCGGCGACTTAGGCTAGCCTCACGCGGGCATTCATATGGGATGCCTAACTGTAGGGCGCCCATAGACCAGATTGGACTGATTGATGCACGACTCCCGTTCCTCCGGCGCCAGGCGAAGCATCGTCGCCGGCGCCGTCCTCGTATCACTGGCTGTCGCGCCCGCCGCCGCAAGCGCCGCGGACGGCTCCACCACCATCCGGCTCGCCGGCACCGCCGCGAAGAGCCTGGATGCGTCCAAGGTCAAGCTCTCGGGGCTCAAGCCTGCGAAGGCGACCAGGACGAAGAGGGTCGCCGGCGCCCGCGTGACGCTTCCGGTCTCGGGCGGCAAGGTCGGCTCGAAGGTCGCCAACGTCAACCACAAGGGCCGCCTCCGCCTGAAGGCCGGAAAGCGCGCCGTGACGCTGTCGCGCGTCCGGGTCCGCCTGGAGAAGAAGCACCCGCGGATCACCGCGCGCCTCAACGGCAGCACGATCACGCTGCTGACGCTCAAGCCCGCGAAGCGGCGTCCGGCGAAGCTCGATGCCGGGCAGGACACCGCGCGCATCACCAGCGCCGCCGCGTCGCTGCCCAGGTCGACCGCCCGGCGCATCCAGCGTGCCCTGAAGCTCAAGCGCACCCTGCGCTCGGGCCGCATCGCGCGGGTGACCATCAAGGCCGACGTCAGCAAGCCGGCGAAGCCCGCCCCGACCCCGGCGCCGCAGCCCGCGCCGCAGCCGCAGCCGGTGCCCCCGACCAACACGACGCCGGCACCGCCGACGCCGACGACCACGACCACGACCACGACCACGACGCCGACCAACCCGCCGGTCGATCCGCCGAACCCCAACCCTGAGCCGACCACCTGCGCCGGAACCTCGATCGCCGCCATCGCCGGGGCCAACTGGGGTATCAAGGAATCGTTCCGCAACTACGTCACCGGTCCCATCGCCCATGGCTCGGTCGACGCCTCCGACGGCGCCGAGCCGACTGACGACGGCACCTACTGCTTCTCCCCGACCGGCTCGGCCTCGTACGACCCCGGGTCGGGCTCGATCTCCGTTGCCGTCAGCGGAAGCGTCCACTTCGCGGGCCACGACGCGGGCAGCGGTCCGCTGCTCGAGCTCGAGATCGAGAACATTCGAGTCCAAAGCACCGACGGCATCAGTGGGCGCCTCACCGCGGACGTACGGAGCAAGTCGCTGTCCACCGGCACCTTCGAAGAGTTCCCTGACGTCCACCTCGCCGACCTCAACCTGAGCCACATCACGCCGAGCGACTCCGGCAACCTGCTCACCTGGGTCGACGTTCCGGCCATCCTGACGGCCGACGGCGCGCCGGCATTCGGTGGCTTTTATGCAGCAGGCGACGCGCTCGACCCGATCACGTTCGCGGCGCCGAACGCGCGCCTCGCGGCATCCGACGCAACCTGGACGCAGGCGAAGTACTACGCCTCCGGCGATCCGGGCCGTACTTGGTTGGGATATTTGACGAACAGCAGTGGTGGATTCCCTGCCAACGGCACGATGACGCCGAGTGACGGTGCGACCGGTGACACCGTGACGCCCGCGAGCACGGCTGGCTTGAACACGAGCTACAGGGTGCGGTTCTCGCCCGGGTCGAGCACCGTCATCCCGACGGCACGGGTCGGTGTGATCCGATACCACGGACTCGTCACCTTCGAGTCCGCCCCACACGGCATCACCACCACGGTCAGGAACCCGCGGATCGTCTTCGACGGCACGTCGATGGCGCGCGTGTTCGCGACCGGGCTGCGCACCCTCCAGGGCTCGCCGACCGGTCCGTACGACGACAGCGAGCCGGTGTTCACGATCGCCGTCGGCGCTGCGACCGACAATGGGGACGGAACCTCCACATTCCAGGACGCGACGGCCGTCGTCGCCACGACCGGCCACGTCTTCCCGGGCAGCACCTATCCTGCCGGCAACGGAGATCTGACCATGCCGTTCGGGAGCTTTTCGATCACCGTCCCCAACCCGTAGGCCCGTTGCCGTCGCCCCTGCATGGGAGACGGCAACACACCGGCGAGACCCGAGCGCCCCGGCCCACGCCGGGGCGCTCGTCGTTGCGGTGCCGCGATCAGACCGCGATCGCTCCCTGGTGGGACGGCCTCGCCCTCGGAGCACCTCGCCACGGGTCGTCTACGCGCGCCCGAGCGCCGTCACGGCACGTCCAGGAGCAGGGCGACGATCGCCGACGCGTCGCAGACCACCCTCCGCGTCACCGCCGGTCGGCGTCGCGCGCGTCGAGGATGCCCGCGATGTCGAGCCGCGTCCCGGTGGCATCGACGCGGGCACGGGCTCGAGCGATCACGTCGTCGACCGGCTGTCTCGCCGCGCTCTCGACGAGCATGGCGCGGAGGCACTCCTGCATCGACTGGCCCGCGCGAGCCGCCCGCGCCGCGATCTCGGCCCGCACGGAATCAGGAACGTCGCGGATCGTGACGGCCCCACTCATGCGTGCAAATAGCGGCATCGCTGCGCGTCGCCGCCGGCCCCGCACCGCGGACCTCGATCACCCGCGGCCCAACGCCTGCCAGCCCCGCGCTACAACGCCCCCAGCCGCCGCAGCAGCGCCCGGACCATCGCCATGCCGTCGGCGATCGGGGGGATCTCGATCCACTCCGACGGGCGGTGCATGTCGCCGCCGCGGGTGACGCCGACGCAGATCGCGGGGATCCCCGCCGGGAACGCGGCGTTGACCTCGGTCGATCCGGCCGCCTCGGTCACCGGAGGCAGGCCGACGTCGCCCCGTGCCGATCGCACGGCCCTGACCAGCGGGTCGTCGTCGGGCGTGCGACCGGCCGGACGGCGCCCCACCCGCTCCAGCTCCGCGCGCACCCCACGATCGGCCCGCTCCAGCGCCGCGACGACGACGGCGACCGTCCGCTCCAGGCGCTCCGCATCCTCGTCACGCAGGTCGACCAACACCTCGGCCGACTCGGCGATCGCGTTGACGGTGCTGCCCGCCCGCACGACGCCCAGGTTGACGTGCCGGCCCGCCGGGACCGCGTCGAGGGCGGCGGTGCACGCCCGCACCAGCGAATGGGCGGCGCTCGGCGTGCCGATGTCGCCCCACGAGTGCCCGCCCCGGCCACGGTGACGGGCACGCAGACGCACCGCGCCGATCCCGCCGGTCACGACCGAGTCGAGCAGATGTCCCTCCAGCGCCACGAACCCGCGCACCGGCATCGTTCGTAGCAGGTGCTTGACGCCCCGCAGGTCGCCCATCCCCTCCTCGCCCACGGTCGCGACCAGGACCAGGGGGACCGCCGGGGCCCGACCGGGCCGCGCCGGCGCCGACCTCTCGTCGGCCCCCGCTCCCGGGATGTCACCGGACCGCCCGGCCACAAGGTGAGCGGACCGACCTGCCGCCGCTGCCAGGTCCTCCGCCAGGACCTCGAGCACCGCCAGCGCCACGGTGTTGTCACCGATCCCGGGGCCCAGCAGTCGATCGCCGTCGCGTCGGGCCAGGACGGCCTCCTCGGCACCGAAGACCGTGTCCAGATGCGCCGAGACCACGATCGCCGGCACCTGCGGATCCGTGCCCGGTGCCCGACCGATGACGTTGCCGACCTCGTCGTGCACCACCTCGAGCCCGGCAGCGGCCAACCCGGCGGCGACCGCGTCGGCGCGGGCGCCCTCGTCGCCGGTCGGGGCTGGGATCGCCGTCAGCTCCAGGGTGCGCGTGACGATCGCCTCGACCGTGGCGTCCGGCGTCGTCGTGACGTGTCCGAGGAGCGGGAGCACGGCGCCCACCCTACGCCGTCGTGCCATCGCACACCCGTCCATCCAGGCGGCCACCGGCGGACCCCCGGGACGCGCGCCGGTAGGCTCACACACGCCCGACCCGTCCCGGAGGTTCCACCATGGCCCCTGTCGAGCCCACCGTCCCCCGTCGCCGCAGGACGCTCGCCCTCGCGGCCGCGGTCGCGCTGCTCGTCGGCCTCGGCGCGTCACCGGCGTCGGCGTACGTCGTCGGTGAGGGCACCGACCCGCGGGGCGACGCGGCCAGCCAGAGCCTGGCCCACGACATCCTCGGCGGGGGCGTGGCCTACGACGCCAAGCGTGGCACGCTCACCGCGATCGTCCGGCTCGGCGAGCGGGTCGGCGTGCTCCAGGACGCGACCCTCACGGTCGTCGCGAGCCGACGCACCGCGACCGGCTGCAACGCGTTCCCGGCGGCCGCGCTGTCGGCGACCACGTACCTCGGCCGCACCCGGTGGCACCTGCTGAACAGCCCGACCGACATCACGCAGGGGACGGCGAACAAGGCGGGGACGAACGAGGCCGTCCAGCAGTTGGAGGGCACGTCGAGCAGGCTCCGCGGCCAACGGCCCGACTGCGCGGTCATCCAGATCAACGACGAGCACGACCCGTCGGTCGTCTACGACACGCTCGGCCCGATCGCCCTCAAGGCCGCCCCGCTGCTCGGTGTGCGGCTGCGCAACGTCCCCAAGCGGATGCGGATCAACCAGACCCGCAGCGTCCGCGTGACGTTCCGCAACACCGGATCGGCCAAGAGCAAGCCCATCCGCCTGCGCGTGCCCGCGGTGCTCGGCCTGAAGGCGACGCCGAAGTCGAAGACCATCCCGGCGCTGAAGGCCGGCAAGAGCCGGAGCGTCACGCTGCGCGTGAAGCTCACCTCGCGCGCCCGGTCGAGCACCCGCCTGCGCATCGTCACGACGTCCGGCAAGGACCTCGACTCCACGATCGACAACAAGATCGGCCGGATCAGCCGCTCGACCGGTGGCGGCGGATCGGGCTCGACGACCCAGCCGCCGCGGCTCTGCAACCGCTGGATCCCGGACTTCACCGGGCAGTCCGGCGGCCACCTCGGCCTCGTGCCCTGCTGAGCGAGCCCCGCCCGCCCCACGGCCGAACCCGGCGCCGACGGGGTGCCGGGTTTCCCACGTCATTTGTGGACGACCCTGCACCCCGTGGCGGGTGAGACCGCCCGGGGCCGACGGGGTGCCGGGTTCACCACGTTATTTGTGGACAACCCTGCACCCCCTGGGCGCCCCACCCGCCCGAGCGCGACGCCCGCGCGAGCGCCCCGATCGGGAGCCCCGCTCGAACGCCCACCCGGCGGGTCGGCGGCACCCCGACCCGCCGATCCCTCGGGCTCAGCCCGCCGCGACGAGCTGGCGCAGCACGTACTGGAGGATGCCGCCGTGGCGGTAGTAGTCCGCCTCCTTCGGCGTGTCGATCCGGACACGGGCGTCGAACTCGACGCCGTCGGCCTTGACCTTCACGGTCCTCGGCAGCTCACCGGCGTTCATGGCGTCGGCCAGGCCGGTGATCGTGAACGTCTCCTCGCCGGTCAGGCCCAGGGACTCGGCGGTCTGGCCTTCCGGGAACTGCAGCGGCAGGACGCCCATGCCGACGAGGTTGGAGCGGTGGATCCGCTCGAACGACTCGGTGATCACGGCGCGGACGCCGAGCAGGTTCGTCCCCTTCGCCGCCCAGTCGCGGGACGAGCCGGAGCCGTACTCCTTGCCGCCCAGGACGACGAGCGGGACGCCGGCCTTGATGTACGCCTCCGACGCCTCGTAGATCGACGTGACGGCGTCCTTCTCCAGCTGGCCGTCGTCGAGCAGGTACCGGGTGAAGCCACCCTCGGTTCCCGGCGCGAGCTGGTTCCGGAGGCGGATGTTCGCGAACGTGCCGCGGATCATCACGTCGTGCGAGCCGCGGCGCGACCCGTACGAGTTGAAGTCCTTCGGCTTGACGCCGCGGCCCTCGAGGTACTGCCCGGCCGGGGCGTCGCGCTTGATCGCACCGGCGGGCGAGATGTGGTCGGTCGTCACCGAGTCACCGAGCTTCGCCATCACGCGTGCGCCGGCGATGTCGGTGACGGGCTGCGGCTCGGCGGGCATGCCGTCGAAGTACGGGGCCTTCTGGACGTACGTCGACTCCGGGTCCCAGGCGTACGTGTCGCCCTTCGGAACCTCGAGGTCCTGCCAGTTCGCGTCGCCGTCGAAGACCTGCGCGTAGCTCGTGCGGAACATGTCCGCCTGCAGGCATTCCTCGACGGTCTGGGCGATCTCCGCGGCGGTCGGCCAGACGTCCTTCAGGAAGACGTCGGCGCCGTCGGGGCCCTTGCCGAGCGGGTCGACGTCGAAGTCGAAATCCATCGTGCCGGCGAGCGCGTATGCGACGACGAGCGGCGGCGACGCGAGGTAGTTCATCTTCACGTCGGGGCTGATCCGGCCCTCGAAGTTGCGGTTGCCCGAGAGGACCGACGTGACCGCCAGGTCGTTCTCGTTGACGGCCTTCGAGATCTCCTCCGGCAGCGGCCCGGAGTTGCCGATGCAGGTCGTGCAGCCGTAGCCGACGAGGTGGAACCCGAGCGCGTCGAGGTCGATGTTCAGGCCCGCCCGCTCGAGGTAGTCGGTGACGACCATCGAGCCCGGGGCCAGCGACGTCTTGACCCACGGCTTGCGGTTGAGTCCGAGCGCGGCCGCCTTGCGGGCAACGAGGCCGGCGGCGACCATCACCGACGGGTTCGAGGTGTTCGTGCACGACGTGATCGCGGCGATCACGACGTGGCCGTGGTCGAGCGGGAACGTCTGGCCGTCCAACGTCACCTGCGCGACGGTCGGCGACTCCATGACCGCGGTGCCGCGGTCGTGCTCGCCGTCGGTCGGGATGTGGTGGTGCTCCGAGCCGTCGTCGGAGCCGGGCGTCATCTTCGGCGGGTCGCTGGCCGGGAACGTGTTGGCGAGCGCCTTGTCGTACGGGCTACCGCCGCCCCCGTTGCCGAGCAGCTCGCCGAGCGATCCCCGGAACTCCTCCTTGGCGTCGGTCAGCGACACGCGGTCCTGCGGGCGCTTCGGGCCGGCGATCGACGGGACGACGTCTGCGAGGTCGAGCTCGACGACCTGCGAGAAGACCGGCTCCTCGTCGGGGTTGTGCCACAGCCCCTGCGCCTTGGCGTACGCCTCGACGAGCTCGAGCTGGTCCTTGGGCCGACCGGTGAAGGCCATGTAGCGGAGCGTCTCGGCGTCGATCGGGAAGATCGCGGCGGTCGAGCCGAACTCCGGGCTCATGTTGCCGATCGTCGCGCGGTCCGCCAGCGGCAGGCGGGTGACGCCCTCGCCGAAGAACTCGACGAACTTGCCGACGACGCCGGTCTTGCGCAGCAGCTCGGTGACCGTCAGCACGAGGTCGGTGGCGGTGGCGCCCTCGCGCAGCGCGCCCTTCAGGCGGAACCCGATGACGTTCGGGATGAGCATCGGGATCGGCTGGCCGAGCATCGCCGCCTCGGCCTCGATGCCGCCGACGCCCCAGCCGAGCACGCCCAGGCCGTTGACCATCGTGGTGTGCGAGTCGGTGCCCACGAGCGTGTCGGGGTACGCCTGGGGAAGGCCGTCGCCCTTGCCGTCCTTGAGGAAGACGCCGCGCGACAGGTACTCGAGGTTGACCTGGTGGACGATGCCGGTGTCCGGCGGGACGACCTTGAACGACTCGAACGCCTCCTGGCCCCAGCGCAGGAACTGGTAGCGCTCCTTGTTGCGCTCGAACTCCTTCTGGGCGTTGAACGCGAACGCCTGGGCGTGGCCGAACGCGTCGACCTGCACGGAGTGGTCGATCACGAGCTCGGCCGGGACGAGCGGCTCGATCTTCGACGGGTCGCCGCCGAGATCGCTCATCGCGTCGCGCATGGCGGCGAGGTCGACGACGGCCGGCACGCCGGTGAAGTCCTGCAGGACGACGCGGGCCGGGGTGAAGGCGATCTCGTCGGACGGGTCCGCCTTGGCATCCCACGTCGCCAGCGCCTCGATCTGTGCCTTCGTGACCGAGCCGTTGCCCTCGGTGCGCAGGAGGTTCTCGAGCAGCACCTTGAGGCTGTAGGGCAGGCGCGCGACGTCGTACTTCGCCTGGAGCGCGTCCAGGCGGAAGATCTCGATGTCCCGGCCGCCGACGGACAGGGTGTCCTTGGCGCCGAAGCTGTCGGGGTGCGAGGAGGTCATGAGGGAGGTCCTTCGGAGTCGCGGTCGGAGCGGGAAGCGTCGGTGGTGCGGAGCTGTCGGCCTGAGCGTCTCAGGCGTCGGCGGGAAGCAGGGTGAACGCGCGGCCGTCGGGGCCGGCGAGCGGGCGGAAGTGGTCGTGGTCGAGCGTCGCGATCCGGGTGGTGCGCAGCCGCGCGGCGAGCGCGACGAGCGACGCGTCGGTCAGGCCGATGCCGTCACCACCGCGGACCACCCCGACCGTATCGGCGATGCCGTCGGCCCACCAACGGACCGTGTAGGCACCGGCATCGAGGTCGCCCCAGAAGGCCCGCTGGGCGACCGGTCCGCCGTGGACGGCGAGCAGGTGGTCGATCTCGGCGACCGCCAGCGGACTGGTGAAGAGGTCCTCGTCGACCGTGGCGATCCAGTCGCGGACCACGGCGTGGTCGGCATCGCGCCGGTCCAGCAGCGCGAGCACGATCGAGGTGTCAACGACGATCGTCACCGAACCCCGTCTCCACCAGATGCCGGTCGGCCGCGCGCGCGAGGTCGCCGGGCCCGTCGAACACGCCGACGGTCGGCCGGGGCCGCGTCGGCCGGCTCACCGCGCTGCTGAGGGTGCGCCGGATGAGCTCGGCCTTCGTCACGCCCTCCTCGGCGGCGCGGAGCGCGAGCGCCTCGTCGAGCTGATCCTCGATGTAGAGGCTCGTCTTCTTCACTGCACGTAGGGTATCACCCTACGTATCCGACCTTCAGGGTGGGAATACCCGGATGGCCACGACCCGGCGAAGCACGCCGGGCGGCCGGGTCCGGGCGCCCCGCGAGGCAGGGCCGCCCCGGCTCAGCCGCCGCCCGTGAGCTTCTCGACCTCGTCGGCGATCTGGTCCTCGCCGTCCTTGAACAGGCCGCCGACGTCGACCTTGCGGTACTCGTCGCTGCCGCGCTTGCGGAGGTACACCGCGGGGGTTCCGCTGACGTCGAGCCGGTCGGCCAGCGCATCGGCCTCGGCATCGAGCCTGCGGCTCGCCTCGTCGGGGCCCAGGTCGAACGCGCGCCCGTCGCGGCCCGGGATCCGGCTGTGCAGCTGCTGCATCAGCTGGGGCTGGATCCACTGGTCGCCGGGGTTGCCCTGGTTGTAGTACAGGAGCTGGACGAAGTCCCACATCGTGTTCTCGCTCGCCAGGCGGTGCGCGGCGACGCGTCCGATCTCGTTGTCGGGCCGGAACGCCTTGAGCGCCATCAGCCGCAACTCGAGCGACGCCTTGCCGGTGCGGACGAGCCGCTCGACGAGCTTGGGGTGGATGTCGGCGAAGTGCGACTTGCAGTGCGGGCACTTGAGGTCCGCGAACGTGACGATCGTCACCGGCGCGTCCTCGCGACCCAGGCGCAGGCCCTCCTGCGGGACGTCCTGCAGGATCTCGGCCGACTCGGTGACGCCGCGGACGCCGTCCTCCGTCTCCGAGACGTCCGACCCGCCGTTGAACGCGCCGAGCGCGACCGCCAGGCCGACGGCGACCACCGCCAGCATGAGGACCACGCTGACGATTCCCGCCCGCGTCATCTGTGGGCGCTCTGGTGCCTCGCCGCTCATGCGTCAGTCCTTCCGTCCACGGCACCACCGGGCGCCCCGCCATCATCGCCCGCTTCGGCGTCCACGTCGAGGCCATCCTCGTCGACGTTCTCCTCGTCGGGGTCGTCGACCCCCTCGAGCTCCACGCCGCCGGCCGGCAGGCCCGGCCCGCGGACGAACCGCACGGTGCTGATGACCATCAGGACCGTCATGCAGATCGCGCTCGTGGTGCAGAACGGGCAGAACACGTCGACCGTGATGTACGCGCGGTACATGAGGTAGCACGAGAAGAGGAACCCGACCCCCGTGAAGAGGACGAGCGCCAGCCGTGCGAGCTCGCCCCGCAGCGACAGGGTGGCGAGGATCACGACGTAGCCGATGACCCCCAGGAGCGACACCGAGATGCCGAAGATCTCGGACCACTCGCCCGTCTGCAGCACCGTGCAACCGGCGCTGACGTGGCACTGGCCGTCGTCGGCGAACTTCGTGTAGGTCAGGTACGACGCCGACGCCAGCCCGATCAGGGCGACGACGTAGGACGCGAGGCGCAGGCGCCGCTCTGCGACCATCAGGCCCGGCCCCCGAGCGGGGTCCGGACCGTGCGGGACGGGGTCGCGGCGACGCTCACGCGATCAGCGGGTGGGGGCGGGCTCGGCCTTCGCTGCCGCGCTCTCGGCGGCGGCGACGATCGCGTCGACGCTCATGAAGTCCGGCACCGACGTGTACTGCTTGGTGCCGCGC
>JBFWKS010000032.1:0-23438 GCA_050252545.1 Solirubrobacteraceae bacterium | reverse complement strand
GCGCCGCGAGGTCCAGTGCCTGCTGGACGGTGCCGGCGGCGATCACCGCGAACCCGGCCTCGCGCAGCAGGACCCGCAGGGCCCGCACGATCTGGGGCTCGTCGTCGACGACGAGCACCGTGCGTCGCGTCTCGCTCACGACGTCGCTTCCCGGTCCGATCCGGGCACGGCCGCCGTGGGGGTCGCCGCGTCCTCGGTGCCGGCCAGCGGTAGCTCGATCACCACGGCGGTGCCCTGCCCGGGGTAGCTCTCGATCCGCACCTGCCCGTCGTTGGCCTCCACGAAGCCCCGGGCGATCGCGAGCCCGAGCCCGGACCCGCCGCCGCTCGAGCCGGCCCCGCGCTCGAACGGCTCGAACACCCGCTCCCGCTCCTCCGCAGGGATGCCGCGACCGCGGTCCACCACCCGCACCACGCCCCGACCACGACGCGCCGTGATGCGCACGAGCACCAGGTCGCCCCGGGGCCCGTCACCTCGACCGTGGCTGAGGGCGTTCTCCACGACGTTGACGAGCGCCCGGGTGATCTGCACCGGGTCCACCAGCACCTCCGGCACCGGCGACTGCACCTCCAGCCGCACCCTGCGGTCGAACGCGTCGATCCCGTCGAGCGCGTCGCGGACCACGCCGTCCAGGGCGACCGGCGACACCCGTGGGGCGGCCGACCCGCCCTCCAGTCGGGCGAGGTCGAGCAACTTCTCGACCATCGCCGTGAGCCGCGAGCCACCCTCGACGCTCCCGGTCGCCAGCTCGCGACGCTCGGCATCGTCCGCCGAACCGGCCATCAGCGCCGACGCCGAGGCCGTCATCTGCGTCAGTGGGGTGCGCAGGTCGTGCCCGACGCTGCGAAGCAACGTCGTCTTCAGCTCGTCGCTGCGCCGGACCGCCGCCGCCTCGATCGACTCCCGCGCGTATCGCTCCCGCTCGCCGAGGGCCTCGAACAGGGCGCCCAACGCCGGCGCGAACCGCTCCTCCATCGATCCGCGGGCTCGCGCGGGGAGGTCCCGCCCGACCGTCAGCCAGCCAACCCGGCCCTCCCGGCCCTCGAGCGAGACCGGACGGCCGCCGCCCTGCGGGCTCGCCGCCCGCGTGACCCGCACCGTCGATCCGAGATGCTCCTGCAGCCGCTGCTCGACCTTCGTGGCGACGTCCACGCCGGGAGCGGCACCGAGCACCACGGTCGCCAGCTCCGCCAGCAGGTCCGCGTCCCGTCGGGCCGCATCGGCCCGGTCGGCGGACTTCCGCGCCGCCTCGGTGATGCGCGCGGCCACGACGGCCACCACGAGGAGGACCGCGATCGCCACCCAGTGCTCGCCGTCCGTGATCGTCAGCGTCGACCGTGGGGCGAGGAAGAACCAGTTGAAGGCCAGCATCGACAGCACCGCGGTGCCGACACCCAGCCGCAGCCCCGACGTCACCGACGCCAGCAGCACCGGCAGGACGTAGACGACGCCGAGCGACACGGCGGGCGCCAACGGATCCAGCGCCGCGACCGCCAGCGACGAGAGCGCCACGCCCACGCAGGCCGCTCCGGCGCCCCAGAGGCCCGCACGTCGACGACCACGGCCAACGGGCAAGCGGTCGGGCCACGGCACCGTCGGAGCGTAGCGCCGCCCGGCCACCCGGTCCCGGCTCGTGGCGCGGAGCCTGTCCGGGAACGACGGGGACGGGCCGTCGGATCTCCCCCTTCTCCGCCCGACGGCGCCGGCGTCCCGGCGTCCCGCCGTGGCCTGCCAGGGCGGGCGGTGACTTGACGCTGTCACATCGTGCCTCTACGGTCCCCGCGGATGACCGGCCCGACACCGCCGCCCAGCGCCTTCACGGGCCGCGAGCGCGTCATCCTCGCGGTGCTCTGCGTCGCGGTGCTGGTGATCAACCTCTCGACGACGATCGTCAACATCACGCTGCCGCGACTGGTCGACGACCTCGGGGCGTCGACGACGGACCTGCTCTGGATCGTCGATGCGTTCAACCTCGCGTTCGCCGCGCTGGTGCTGGCCGCGGGGAGCCTGTCGGACCGCTTCGGTCGCCGCCGCGCGCTGGCCGTCGGGCTCGTGCTGTTCGCGGCCGCGTCGTTCGGCGGCGCGACGGCCGGCGATCCCGGGCAGCTGATCGCGTGGCGGGTGGTGGCCGGGATCGGTGCGGCGGTGATCTTCCCGGTGACGCTGTCGATCATCTCCAACGTCTTCACCGATCGCGTCCGGCGGGCGAAGGCGATCGGCATCTGGGCGGCGACCACCGGCCTGGCGATCGCGCTGGGCCCGGTCATCGGCGGCTTCCTCGTCCAGCACGTCTCGTGGAACAGCACGCTGATCGTCCCGGGGGCGATCGCACTGCTCGCGCTCGTCGGCACGATCGTGCTGGTGCCGGAGTCGCGCGATCCCGCGACCCCGCCGCCGGACGTCGGCGGGATCGTCCTCTCGACGGCGGGCCTCGGGATCCTGGTCTACGCGGTGATCGAGGCGCCGGAGACCGGATGGACGTCGACCGAGACCCTCGTCGGCTTCGGCGTCGCGCTCGTGGCGCTGACCGTCTTCGCGGTCTGGGAGTGGCGGCAGGAGTCCCCGATGCTCGACGTGACGATCTTCAAGAACCTGCGGTTCACGGCGGCGGCGCTCTCGATCACCTTCTCGTTCTTCGCGATGTTCGGGTTCATCTTCCTGATCACGCAGTACTTCCAGTTCGTGAAGACCTACGAGCCGTTCGAGGCGGGCCTGCGGATCCTGCCCTTCGCGCTGGCCACCGGCGTCACCTCGATCGTCGGGTCGTGGCTGGCGGTGCGGGCCGGATCGAAGCTCGTCGTGGCGGGTGGGCTGCTGATGTTCGCGGCCGGCTTCGCGTGGACGTCGGGGGTCGACGGCGCCACGGACTACGGGACGATCGCGATGCAGATGCTCCTCATGGGCTCCGGCCTGGGGCTGACGAGCGCGCCGGCGACCGAGGCGATCATGGGGGTCGTGCCCGCGGCGAAGGCCGGGGTCGGGTCGGCGGTCAACGACGCGACCCGTGAGCTGGGCGGGACCCTCGGCGTGGCCGTGATCGGCAGCGTCGCGCTCTCGCTCTACCGCGACGCGTTCTCGGGAACGTCGCTCCCGGCGTCCGTGCTCGATCCGGCCCGGGAGTCGATCGGCGCGGCGATCGCCACCGCGGGGCAGCTCGCCGGCCGTGGGGATCCCGCCGCGGCGGGCGCGCTCGCCGATCTCGCGCAGTCGGGGTTCCTCGACGGCCTGCAGGTCGGCTGCCTGGTCGCGGCCGGGGTCTCGATCGTCGGCGCGCTGCTCGTCCTCGTGTGGCTCCCCGCGCACCCCGCGGATGGCGTGGAGGATCGGGCCGATGCCGCGCAGGCGTCCGGGCCGGAGTCCGACGACCCGCGTGTGGCCCCGCAACTGGGATGACCGGTCCCGCGTCAGCTGCTCGAGGCGGCTGACGTCCCGCCGGTGGCGAGCCCGTCGATCAGCGTCGTCGACAACAGGTCGGCGAGCTGCTCGGGGGTGGCCTCCGGGACCTCGATCGCCAGGACGCCGTCGCGCGCCAGCGATGCGAGCCCATGGACGGAGCTCCAGCAGAGGAGCGCCAGGGTCCGTTGGTCCACGCCGCCGCCCCATCCCGCCGCGCAGGCCTCGGCGACGGCGTCGTCGAGCACGGCGAAGGCCCGTGCCCGGCTGGCGGCGAGCCGGGGATCGGTGGGGTCCCAGAGCTCCGGTCGCACGATCACCGAGAACAGGGCGTCGTGGCGGCACGCGAACCGCACGTAGGCGGTGCCCACGGCGATCAGGCCCGCCCGGGGATCGTCCGCCTGCGCCCGCTCGCGCTCGAGGGCCGTCGACAGGGCGTCGTAGCCGACGCCGGCCACCGCCGTGAAGAGCCCCGCGCTATCGCGGAACACGTGCCCCGGCGCCTGGTGGGAGACCCCCGCGCGCCGCGCGATCGCGCGGAGGCTCACCGCTCCGACGCCGACCTGCGCGATCTCCTCCTCGGCCGCCCGCAGGAGCGTTGCTCGCAGATCGGTCCGATCGTCCGGCATCCGCCCATCATGTCGCCCCGGGGCACCGGACAGCGGTCCCGACTCCTTCGTCGCGACGCGGCACCCGTGGCGGACTCACGGGCCGCGGCGCCTCGACGGCCGGACGGCTAGCGGCTGAGGGTCGGGTAGTCGGTGTACCCGGCTGCCCCGCCGCCGTAGAGCGTGGCCGCGTCCAGCTCGTTCAACGGGTCGCCGGTGCGCAGCCGTGCGACGACGTCCGGCGTGGCCAGCGCGAAGCGGCCCAACGGAGCGATGTCCGCGAGGTCGGCGTCGATGTCGTCGGCGATCTGCTCGCGGGTGCGCCCGTACCGCACGACCAGAACGGCCGTCGGCCACACGTCGCGGAACGACCGCAGGAGCTCGTCGTCGCCCAGGTGGTGCACGTGCAGGTACGCGAGGTTCAGCGACGCAAGCTCACCGACCAGGTGCCGGTACTGCGCGCGCACGCTCTCGGTGTCGCCCTCGTCGATGCCGCCCAGCGGGAACGCGGGGGAGATGCGGATGCCGGTCCGGTCGGCCCCGATCTCCTCCGCCACCGCGCGGGCGACCTCGATCACGAATCGGGACCGGTGCTCCACCGATCCGCCGTAGGCGTCGGTGCGGTGGTTGGCGTTGGGGGACAGGAACTGGTGCAGGAGGTACCCGTTGGCCCCGTGGATCTCCACGCCGTCGGCACCCGCAGCGATCGCGGACGCCGCCGCGTGACGGAACTCGCCGATCGTGGCCTGGAGGTCGTCGGGGCTCAGCTCGCGGGGCACCGGGGTCTTCTGCGGCCCGGTCGCGGTGATCATGTCCTCGTCGGCGGAGATTGCCGACGGGGCCACCGGCCGGCGGTGGTGCGGGGTGTTGTCGGGGTGCGAGATGCGACCGACGTGCATCAGCTGGATGAACAGCGCCCCACCCTCGGCGTGCACGGCGTCGGCCACCGCGCGCCAGCCTTCGATGTGCTCCGGGGTGTAGATCCCGGGGGTGTTGAGGTAGCCCTGGCCGTCCTCGGAGGGCTGGGTGCCCTCGGTGATGACCAGCCCGAGCGAGGCGCGCTGACCGTAGTACTCCGCGGCCAGCTCACCGGGGGCGCCGTCGGCGTTGGCGCGGCTGCGGGTCATCGGCGCCAGCGCGAGGCGGTGCGGCAGCTCCACGCGGCCGAGGGTGAAGGGCTTCCAGAGGGTGGGCGACAGGGTCATGATGGTGCGGGGTCCTTGTGTCGAGCGGTCGTCGGGAGTCGTGCTGGGGGTCCGGGAATCCGTGGGCGCGGCGGCGCCCGTGGCGTGCGGTCGGTCTCAGCCGATCGCGGCGAGAAAGGCCTTCTCGAGCCGCGGGTAGATGAGGTTCTGGTCGTCGCTGAGCGCGGCCTTCGTCTGGCGGCTGATCTCGTCGACGATCGCCTCGGGCTCACGGGCTTCGAGGGCGTCGAGGGCCGACGCGGCGACCGCGGACGGCGCGGTCTTCTCGCCCGGGATTCCCGCCGTCAGGTCGGTGTCGACGAATCCGACGTGCACGCCGACGACGTGCGTGCCCTGGCCCTTCAGCTCGACGCGCGCGGCGTTGGTGTAGCTCCAGGCCGCGGCCTTGGTGGCCGAGTAGGTCGCCAGGAACGGGCTCGCGGCCCACGAGCTGACCGACAGCACGTTGATGAACCCGCCGCCGCCGTTGCGGGCGAGCACCGGAGCGAACGCCTGCGTCGTCGCCACGACGCCCAGGACGTTGACCTCGAACTGGCGCCGTGCGCCGTCGAGATCCGCCTGCAGCGCGGTGCCGGGCTCGGCCACGCCGGCGTTGTTGACGACGAGCTGCACGTCGCGCGCGATCTCCGTCGCCGCGGCGACGTCGGACGCGTCGGTGACGTCCAGGCGCACGGGCACGATGCGCGGGTCGTCTGCGGTCACCGCCGCGACGTCGCGTGCGCCGGCGTACACCTTGGCGGCGCCGCGCTCCAGCAGCGCTGTCACGAGTGCCTTTCCGATCCCGCGGTTCGCGCCGGTGACGAGCGCGACGGTTCCCTCGATGGCGTGCCGCGCCCAGGTCGAGCGCTCCGCCGAGCTGCTCGAGTCGTTCGACGACCCCGCGGATCCCGATGGTCGGCGCCGGGCGCTCGTGACCCTGAGCGCGATGGTCGGCGCCGTGGTCATCGCCCGCGCGCTCGGCGCCACCGACGCCTCCGACGAGGTGCTCGACGCGACCCGCGACGCCATCACCGAGCGCCGCGTGCTCGCTCCGCAGCCCTGAAGGCCCATCGGGCGCCTGTGGTCGGGCGAGCACCGCCGCCCCCGCGGACGCACCAGGACCCTCGCGCGGTCATCCCGGCGTCGTGGGACGGGGCCCGACGTGGCTACCGGTGCCGGGCGTCAGACGGGGCGTGGCCGTACATCTCGCGGTAGGCGGACGCGAAGCGGCCGGCGTTCGAGAACCCCCAGCGCAGCGCGATCCTGCCGACGGGATCGTCGGTGTCGAGGAGGTCGCGGCGGGCACGGCGTAGGCGAACGTCGCGCACGTACGTCATCGGGGTGGTCCCGACGTGCTCCCCGAAGCTCTGTTGCAGGCGCCGGGCGCTCACCCCGGCGTGCTCCGCGAGGCCTCCGAGGGTCAGGGGCCGGGACGGGTCGTCCTCGATGAGCTCGAGGACCCGCGTGATGGTCCGGGGACGCAGGGGCGGGCCCGACGCGTGCATGCGCTCCGACAACGAGCTGTGTTGCCCGAGCACCAGGCCGCTGACGAGCAACATCTCGAGCTGCTCGCGGTAGATCGGCGATGTTCCCGCGAGCCCTTGGGGGCGGCGCAACTCCGACATCAACAGGTTGAGCGTCGCGAGCCAGCTCGCCCCCTGTTGACCGCGGAGGTCCAGGCCGAGGTCGAAGTCGATCTGCCGCTCCAGCGGACGACCGAGCAGGCGGGCGGCTTCACGCTCGAGCGTCTGCCGGCGGATCTTGATGCACAGCTGGGCGGCCCCGGCCTCCCAGCGCGACAGGCGCGTCGAGGCCTCGGGGGTGAACACGGCGGCCTGCGTGGGTGTCGCGACGATCGACTGCTTGCCGCACTGCGAGGTGACGCGTCCCGACAGGGGCACGTTGACGTGGTAGGACCCGAGCGCCCCGGGGTCGACGTCGACGTCGGCGCCCGGACGGGCGATCCCGACCGTGACGTGGGTCATCTGCACCGCGGTGATCTCCGAGAACGGCGTCGTGCCGGGGCGCAGTGCCGTGACGCGAGCCGGGTAGTAGGCCGAGTTCAGGCGGTCGACGAAGACCGCCATGTCGTCGGTGCGCTCGAGGTCTGCGTCCGCGAACGGCCGGCGGGTCTCGTCGGTGCTGATCTGCGTCGGGTCGGGATCGTCGTCGTCCACGCTGTCCTCGATCGCATACTGGCGCGCCCGCGCGAGGTGCGGGGGAGAAGTCCGGGCCGCGTTTCGCAATCCGTCCCGAACAGTGCGCCGAACGGCTTGGGTGGCGGCGGACGCAGATCTACGGTGCTCGCAGCCCAGAGGCCCCCTCCCGGGAAGCCTTCCACCGTTCGAGAGGCCGACATCCATGGCTACGCCGTCCGTCCCCACCTACGAGGTCGCGTCCCGACCCGACGCGGACATCATCGACCGCGCCACGGCCCTCGTCCCGCTCATCCGGGAGCACGCGGCGCAGAGCTCGGAGGACCGCCGGGTCACGCCCGAGGTCGTCGACGCGCTGGCCGAGGCCGAGCTCTTCAAGCTGCTCGTGCCGGCCCGCTACGGGGGGCTCGAGACGAACCTGCGCACGATGATGGAGGTCCTCGCCGAGGTCGCCCGCGGCGACGGGTCCACCGGCTGGGCGGTCGCCCTGCTCAACGTCTGCACGTGGTTCGCCACCACGTTCCCCGACGAGGCGCAGGACGAGGTGTTCGGCGCGAACCCCGAGGCCAAGGTCTGCGGCATCTTCAGCCCGCCCACGAAGTGCGAGCGCGTCGACGGCGGGTACCTCGTCTCCGGTCGCTGGCCCTACTCGTCGGGCTCCTTCATCGCCGACTGGGCGACGCTCGGATGCGCGCTGGAGAGCCGCGACGACCAGAACCCGGCGGGCCTGGCGCTCATCCCGTCCAGCGCGTGGACGATCGAGCCGACGTGGTTCATGTCCGGCATGCAGGGCAGCGGCAGCGACACCATCGTCGTCGAGGACCACTTCGTCCCCGACCATCGCACGCAGCGGTTCACCGACATGGTCGACCGCGACATGGCCACCTCGGCGCTCGGCTCCGAGCCCAACGCGGGCATGGCGTTCATTCCCGTCGCCGCCCTCGTCCTCGTCGGCGCCCAGCTCGGCCTCGCCCGCCACGCGCTCGAGATCAGCGTCGCGAAGGTCCCCGGCAAGCGGGTGGCCTACACGTTCTACGACGAGGCGCGGAGCTCTCCGACGCACCAGATCGACGTCGCCGAGGCGGCCGGCCGGTTCGACATCGCCGAGTTGCTGATGCGGCGGGCCACCGCGGACATCGACCAGGCGGCCGCCGCCTTCGAAGTGCTCCCGCGCCCCATCCGCGCACGGGTCCGCAACGACACCGGCCTGATCGGCGAGATGGTCACCGGGGGCATCCGGCGGTTGATGACCGCCAACGGCGCGTCGAGCTTCGCCACCGCCAACACGCTCAGCCGGATCTGGCGCGACTCCGAGGTCGCCGCGCGCCACGCCCTCGTCATGCCGACGCTCGGCAAGGAGGCCTACGGACGGGTGCTCCTGGGCACCGAGGACCCGCTGACGATCGACGTCTGAGCGCCGAATCCCGCGCGGGGGCGCCGGCTCCCGCACCCACCGATCAGAGGTCACCGCATGATCCACGAGCACGCCCGCATCACGATCCGTCCCGGAACCGCCGCCGCGTTCGAGGACGCCTTCCGCACCACCGGGCGAGCGGCCCTGGCCGCCGCCCCCGGGTGCCGGTCGGTGGCGCTGCGCCGCAGCGCCGAGGGCCCCGACGTCTACCTGCTGGTCGTCGGTTGGGACACCGTCGACGATCACCTCGTCACGTTCCCGACGACCCCGCAGGCGGCGGCGTTGGGCGCGGCGATCGCCGGGTACTTCGACGGTGACCCCGCCGTGGAGCACTTCGAGGGCGAGGACGTGGGATGAGCGCCGTGCCGACCGCCGACTTCACCGAGGAGACGTCGGCCCAGGCGGTCGTCGCGAGCCTCGCCGACACACCCGACGCACGCCGGAAGGAGGTGCTGTCGAGCTTGGTGCGTCACCTGCACGGGTTCGTCCGCGACGTCGGACTCACGCAGGGCGAGTGGGACGCCGCGATCGACTTCCTCACCCGCACGGGCCAGAAGTGCGACGAGCACCGCCAGGAGTTCATCCTGCTGTCCGACGTCCTTGGCGTGTCGATGCTCGTCGACGCGATCAACAACCGGCGGCCGGCGGACGCGACGTCCTCCACGGTCCTCGGGCCGTTCCACGTCGTCGACTCACCGGTGCGCGAGCTCGGCGACGACATCACGCTGGGCAACGGCGGTGGTGAGCCGTGCGTCGTCACCGGCGAGGTGCGATCGCTGACGGGGCAGCCGCTCGGCGGTGCGCTCCTGGACGTGTGGCAGGCCGACGAGACCGGCTTCTACGACGTCCAGCTCCCCGGCGAGGTGCCTATCGGGGAGCTCCGGGGACTGTTCACCGCCGACGCCGACGGGAGGTTCTGGTTCCGCACGATCGTCCCGGCGCCGTACCCCATCCCGCACGACGGGCCCGTCGGCGAGCTCCTCGCCGCGACGAACCGGCACCCCAACCGGCCGGCCCACATCCACGTGATCGCCGGGGCGGAGGGCCACGACCCGGTGACGACCCACATGTTCGTCGCCGGGTCGCCCTGGCTGGACTCCGACGCCGTGTTCGGGGTCAAGGAGAACCTCGTCCGCCCGTTCGAGCTCGTCGACGACGAGGCACGGGCCGCCGCCCACGGCGTGCCGAGCCCCTTCCGCCACGCGCACTTCGACGTCGTGCTGCGCCCGACCGTCCGATGACCGTCCCCGCATCGCCGGTCATGACCGGCCTGGACTTCGAGCACCGCTCCGAGGCCGTCACCGTCCGCTTCGCCCGCGGCGCGCTGGCGTCGCTCGCCGACGTCCTCGACCGCAGCGGCCTGCAGGCGCCGCTCGTCGTCTGCAGCCCGGAGCAGGAGGACCTGGGGCGGCACGCCGCCGGGCTGCTCGGGGACGGCTGCGTCGGCGTCCACGCGGAGGCCGTCGTCCACGTGCCCGCGACGGTCGCCGCCACCGGCGTGGAGGAGGCCCGCCGGCTGGGGACCGGTGCCCTCGTCGCGGTCGGAGGCGGATCGGCGACGGGGCTGGCCAAGGCCGTCGCGCTGGAGACCGGCATCCCGATCGTGGCCGTCCCGACGACGTTCGCCGGATCGGAGATGACGCCGATCTGGGGCATGACGGACCGTGGCGTCAAGCGCACGGGACGCAGCCCGCGGGTCCGGCCCGTCGCGGTCGTCTACGACCCCGCGCTCGTCGACGGGCTCCCGGTGCCGGTCGCGGTCGCCAGTGGGATCAACGCGCTCGCGCACGCCGCCGAGTCGCTGTGGGCACCCGACCGGTCGCCGATCACGGAGCTGCTCGCCCGGGAGGGCATCCGCGCGATGACCACGGCGCTGCCGGCGCTGACGGGCTCGTCCGACGACGATGCGGCGTGGGACGAGGCGCTCTACGGCGCATGGCTCTGCGGCAGCTGCCTGGGGTCGACGGCCATGGGTATCCACCATGCGCTGTGCCACGCCCTCGGTGGCACGCTCGACCTGCCGCACGCGCAGACCCACGCCGTCGTCCTGCCGGTCGTGCTCGAGCTCCAGCGCACCCGCGACCCTGACGCCATCGCCGCCTACGCCGAGGCCGCGGGGACCGCGCCGGACGGGCCGGCCGACGCGCTGCGCGACCTTGCCCGTCGCGGCGGCGTGCCGACGACGCTCGCGCAGCTCGGTGTCCGCACCACCGACGTCGACCGCGTCGTCCCGAACGTCCACCTCGCGCCCGCCCTGCAGCGGACGTGGACCCCTGCCGACACGGGGGCCGCGCTCCACCGTGCCCTCGGGGCGCCCCGACCTGCCACCGCACCCGAAGCCGCACACGAGGAGCAGACGAGATGACATCGATGCAGACCAGCGACCAGCAGCAGGAGCCGGTCTCCGGCTGCCCCGTCCACGGTGGACTCGCCGATGAGTTCGACCCGTTCGGAGGGCCCTACCTGGACAACCCCTATCCGTTCTGGGCCCGCGCCCGCGCCGAGCAGCCGATCTTCTTCAGCGAGAGCCTCGGCTACTGGGTGATCAGCCGGTTCGACGACGTCCACCGGGTGCTCACGGACACCGACGCGTTCTCGGCCGCGATCTCGATCGAGCCGCTGAAGCCGCTCTGTGACGAGGCGATCCAGAAGCTCGTCGACGCCGGCATGGTCATGGGCCCGAGCCTCGTCAACGAGGACCCACCGGCCCATGCGCAACGGCGGCTCGTCGTGCGGAAGTGCCTCGTGAGCCCGGCGCGCATCAAGGAGGTGACCCCGCGGATCCGGGAGATCGTCGGGGAGTACCTCGACGGCCTGGTCGAGCGGGGGAGTGCCGACATGGTCTCCGAGTTCGCCTACGAGGTCCCGGCGCTCGTGGCGTTTCTGATCATGGGTGTCCCGGACGAGGACGTCGCCCGCGCCAAGACGTTCGCCAACCGCCTCGCGCTCTTCACCTGGGGGCAGCCCTCCGACGCCGAGCAGATCGCGCTCGCGGAGGGGATGGGGGAGTACTGGAAGTACGCCAAGGAGCACTACGCCCGCCGGTTGAAGGCCCCGACGGGTGACTACCTCAGCGAGTTCATCCGGCTCTGGCGCGAGGGCGACGAGGAGTTGTTCGACGAGAACTACCTCGTCGGGTCGATGATGAACTTCCTCTTCGCCGGCCACGAGACGACGACGAACGCGACGGCCAACGGGCTCCGGGCGCTGCTGGAGAACCGCGAGCAGTGGGACCGCCTCGTCGCCGATCCGTCGTTGATCCCCAACGCGGTCGAGGAGATCCTGCGCTTCGAGTCGTCGGTCATCGCCTGGAGGCGGATCGCGGTCAAGGACACGACCGTCGGCGGGGTCGAGATCGAGGCGGGGAGCCGGGTTCTCATCGTGACCGGATCGGCCAACCACGACGAGGCGGAGTTCCCCGAGCCCGAGCGGTTCGACGTCGGCCGTGAGAACGCCAAGAAGCACCTGGCGTTCGGCTGGGGGCGCCACATGTGCCTGGGCGCCCCGCTCGCCCGCCTGGAGATGCAGATCATCCTCGAGGAGCTGACCCGACGCCTGCCCCACATGCGGCTCGGCGCCGACCAGGAGTTCCGGTTCTCGCCCAACACGTCGTTCCGTGGCCCCGAGCACGTCCACGTCGAATGGGACCCGTCCCGCAACCCCGTCCCGGCCGACCGGCCATAGGCGGTTCACCGACCCGCCCCGCTCCGGCCCGGGCCAACCGCCCGCGGCCCGGGTCGAGCCGCCCTACCCCGGCCCGAGCCGAGCCGCCCCGTCCCCGAGCGACCCCGCCCCGGATCGCCCGAGCCAGCCCGCCCCGAGCCAACGCGCCCCGGCGCGCCCGAGCCGGGGCGAGCGTGGGCGGAGATAGGCTTCGGTTACACCCGGAGCGGAGCGAGAGACGATGACCATTCCCCTGACCGGCGGCTGCGGTTGCGGCGCCGTGCGGTTCGAGATCACCGAGCCGCTCGTCGCGGCGGCCTACTGCCACTGCACCCGCTGCCAGCACCGGACCGGGACGGCCGCCCAGGCGACGGCGCGCACGGTCGACGGCTCGTTCCGGCTGCTGAGCGGCGAGGGATCGCTGGGCCGCTGGAGTCCCGGCGGGTTCGACAAGGTCTTCTGCACCCTCTGCGGCTCGGCGGTCTTCGCGCAGGACCCCGACGACCCCGACCGGGTGAACGTCCGGATGGCCGCGATCAACGGCGACCCCGGCGTGCGCCCCCAAGCCCGCCAGTTCGTCGCCTACGCCGCCCCGTGGGAGCCGATCCCCGACGACGGCCTCCCACGCTTCGACGAGCGGATACCGGTGGCGTAGGGGAGGGCGGGTCGAGGGGTCCTCGTAGCACGAGCGTCGCGCCACGTCGGCCCTAGGCGGGGCCCTCCCAGGGGACCCCGGCGGGACTCCTGAAACGCGAAGAGCGCCTGCATGCGGGCGCTCTTCGGCCCTCGGAAGGAGCTAGCCGGGGTCGAACCGGCGAACTCCCTGGGTGGGACTCCGTGGCCTGGGAGCTCGAAGGGCGCCTGGCCTTGCGCTGCGAGACGGGTGCACGGGCGGCATCGAGGCACACCGTATTGCTCGGCCTCGGAACTCCATCCCGGTGACGGAGCCTCCTGCGGCCCACCCCCGGACGGATCGGTGGCGGCGTGGTCTCAGGGAGAGGTTCGAAGGCCGTCGAGAACGACTTGCAGCATCGGCTCGACGTGTGCTCGGTCGCCGGGGACGCGGGCGATGGCGACGACGAGGTCCAGTACCTGCACGAGGTCGAGGTCGCCACGTATCTCCCCGCTTCGCTGGGCCGCGTGGAGCAGGGGCTCACCGGCCTCGAGCAGCCGTTCGCGATTCCCGGTGATGACGGGGTCCGCCGTCCCCGATCCCTGCAGCAACTCGGTGACGAGAAGCCGCTTCGTGGGAATGAAGGCGAAGAACCGGCGGAGCCAGGCGTCGAGGGCATCGCCGGGGGTGCCGTCCGCGTCATTTCTCGCGGCCGCGCAGAGGGCATCGACCTCATCGACATAGACCGCTTCGTAGAGCTCCGTCCGGCCCGGAAAGTTGCGGTAGAGGGTGGCCATGCCGACCCCGGCCTGGCGCGCGACCTGGGCCATCGAGACCTCGCCGTCGGCGGCCCCGAACGCCTCGCGGGCCGCGGCCACGATCTTCTCGCGGTTGCGTTCGGCCGCAGCGCGGCGGTTCGGGAAGCGGGGTGGGTCGTTCGACATCAGTAGCGTTTCCGGAGAGGCTATTCATCAATGCGCTACGGTGTTACCGGACAACCTATCCGTCATCGGAACTGGGAGAGCAGAGAATGGTCGAAGATCGCGTCGCGCTCGTCACGGGCGCCAACAAGGGGATCGGCTACGCCATCGCCGCCGGACTGGGCCAGAAGGGCTGGCGGGTGGGTGTGGGTGCGCGCGACGGGGCGCGCCGCGACGAGGCCGTCGACGGGTTGCGTGCGACCGGCGTCAACGCCTTCGCGGTGCCGCTCGACGTGACCGACGACGCATCCGTCACCGCGGCGGCCGCCCTGATCGAGGAGCAGAACGGCCGTCTCGACGCCCTGGTCAACAACGCGGGCATCACCGGCGGCGGGCCGCAGGAACCCACGGTCGTCGATCCCAGCCTCGTCCTGCGGGTCGTCGAGACGAATGTGATCGGCGTGATGCGCGTGACGAACGCGATGCTGCCGCTGCTTCGCCGCGCGCCGTCGCCGCGGATCGTGAACGTCTCGAGCAGCGTCGGGTCGCTGACGCTGCAGACGGATCCCGCGGCACTAACGGGTCCGATCGCCGCGGCCTACTCGCCGTCGAAGTCCTTCCTCAACGCCGTCACGGTCCAGTACGCGAAGGAGCTCGCCGGCACCGGCATCCTGATCAACGCCGCATGCCCGGGCTTCGTCGCGACTGACCTGAACGGGCACCGCGGCACGCGCACCGTCGAGCAGGGCGCCTCGACGCCGATCCGCCTGGCGACCCTCCCCGACGACGGGCCGACCGGCGGGTTCTTCGACGACGGCGGCGTGGTTCCCTGGTGAACGGGCGCCGGGCTTCTCCGCCTGAGCAACGGATTCCGCATGGCCGGCGGCCCGAGGCGAGGGTTCCGGTCCGTCGTCCTCGGATGGAGCTAGCCGGTCCCTATTCGAACACAGAGGTACGGGGCTCGTGGCGCCCGTTGGCCGAGAGGTTGGCGGAGCTGCGGGCGCCGGGGGCGCTGGAGCGACGTTATTCGCGTCGGGTGGCGCAGACGCAGCGGCCCCGGCAGGTCTGAGCGGCGATCGTGGCGGTGCTGACGGGCAAGGAGTCGCTGCGGGCGAGTGAAATCCGCGATCCGGTGGCGGTATATCTGGGCGATCCGGTGGCGTGGTCGACGATCAAGAACAACCTGCGCGAAGGGTCACTGGGTGAGGAGCCCGTGTTCGAGAAGGTGGGCCGGGGGCGGTCCCGCGTTCGCGGAATCGAGGCTGGGACGCAAGCTCTCGACCGCTGGCGGTCGTAGCATCCCGCCGTGGTCCTGCCTCCATTCTCGTCTGGTCAGCTTGAGCGTCTCGCTCGCATCTGCGGCGACAGCGCTACCGGCAGCGAACTCGACCGGCTGCTCGTCGAGGCGCGGCTTCCACCTTCAGGCGTCAGCACGAAGTGGCGGCGGCTTCGCGACTCGTTCGAACGAGTCCAGGTCCGCGACGGGGGTGGGAACGCGGTCGCGCGGTGCATCAAGCTCGCGTTGGCTCCTGACCGCTTCTTCGGTGCCAAGGAGTCCCACGAAGGCCTACGGGCCGAAGCGAACGGCGTCCTGTCGTTCTCGGGTCTCGAACTGCGCGACGACGGCCGTCTCGTGCGGGTGAGCGCCGTCCGTACGCTTTCCGAGGCGGAGGAGCGGGCGGATCGGCTGCAGGCAAAGCTCAAGGCCCGAGCTGTGCATCCCGACGTTCTCGCCTTCTGCCGCGCGGAACTCGTTCAGGAGAACTACTTTCATGCGGTCCTGGAAGCAGCCAAGAGCGTCGCCGAGCGGCGCGGAGTGCCTTGACGTGGCGATAGACCTTGTGGCCGCGCGGCTCGTCGGGCTGCTCGATCGCCGGGTCGTTGGTGCGGCCCGGCGCGTAGCGCTCCTCCACGTCGTCGCGCGAGCAGCGTGTCTTGTCGGCATGGCGCCGAACGGCCTCGTCGTGGCTCAGACCTTCGTTCTACTCCGAGCGAGTGATGCTTTCGTACGGTCCTTGTCGCTCGAGCGCGATGCGCTGGAGGTCCAGCGGAGAGTCCGCGGCGGTCTCCGCCGTCGGGTGGGTGTCGTGGCTTGCCGGCTACCTGTTGGTGGCGGCGTAACGGGCCAGCATGGGTTTCAGGCGGGGATCACCGAGTGCTGCAATCGGCAAGGTGACGGTGATCGTGGCCTTGACCGGGTCGAGCCTCGTTGGGTTCATCGTGCCCGCTCCCTATCTCTGACCGCGGTCGTCCGGCGCGATCGAGCGGATGGCCCGCGGGAACTACGGTCTTGCCTGTTAAAGCGGACGCTGCCGGGATTAGCCCGCGGCGATAGGCGGTACGGTGGGCTGATGTCGAAGGATGGTGAGTCAGACCGGGAGGAGACGGAGGACGAGGAGTTCCCGTGGCCGCGTGCGGGTGACGTGCTCTTCCAGGCGGCCGACGACTGGGTCTACAACGGTCTGGTCTGGAACTTCCTCGACGGCACGGTCCACGCCGCGGGCTTCAAGGAGGCGGCGGACGCGCTCGTCGCGCGGATCGGCGAGCGCGATCGATCGCACGAGTTCCTCGTCTACCCGATCGTCTTCTGCTACCGCCACTACCTCGAGCTGTCGCTGAAGAATTGCCTGCGGACCGCGCAGCGCTACTTTGAGCTTGGAGATGACTCCGCGATCAAGAAAGTGCTCGGCTGGCACAGCCTGGTCGAGATCTGGAAGCAACTGCGCCCCTTGCTGGAGTTCCGGTGGCCAGACAAGCCCGGCGACCCCGACGCGGTTGAGCACGTCCTGGGCCAGTTCGACGACGTTGACGAGCGCTCGGACGCCTTCCGCTACCCGATCAACAAAAACGGCGAACCGTCGCTGGGAGGCACGCTGCGCGAGCACGGCATCGACGTACGCAACGTCCACGATGTCGTCACGCGGGTCGGGGCGTTTCTCGAGGCGGCCGACGGTCAGTTGTGCGATGAGCTGGCGGAGGCACCCACGTGGGCGGACTACCGCTGACGGCGATCGCTGTGAGCGTGGCTACGTCCAACGGCCGATTACTTCCCACTTGGCACGCTTGGTCGCGTAGCCAGTGGCGGCGTGGGCGCCCGAGGAGACGGAAGCCGGTAAGGCCGGGGCACTCCCGACCCGGATCCCGAGCTGAAGAGTCGCGGCGCGCTGCAGAGGCCAGCGTCGACTGCCGAGAGCACCATCGGAAGCTTCGCCGTGTCTCAGGCTTTGAGCTTCGAGGGGCTGCGAGGTCGATTGCCAGGCACGACGGCGACGACGATGTGACGTTCGAGATCATCGGGCGCGAGCGCGGGCTTGGTAGCCAACCAGATGCTCTTCTCGAGCGACATCACTTGGCCTTGAGGCTTGGGGGAGAGGTCGAGCACGAGGAGAATCCCGAGCCGGACGTTCGAGACCTGGTAGGCGCCAGCCTGGTTGAGGTACTTGTCGAGCGCGCCGTCTCCGAACGGATCCTTGTCGCGCTTCACCTCGGTCACGATCCGTCTGGTTCCGAACGCGAAGCGGACATCGATGCGCCCACTTCCTACATGGGGAACCTCGATGTCAACGATGCCTTGCAGACCGTTGCCGACCATCCACTCTTGGTAGTCGTGTTGCAGCGCCTCCTCTTTGGCCTCTGCCTTCGTGAGATATGCGACGCGGGAACTGCTGAGCTGGATGTTCATGCGATCAGCGACGAACCGCAGCGTGCGAAGGACGATCATGTCGAACGCGTTTCGCGTCTCGGCCACGTAATCGACGTTCTCAGCGAGACCGGCGCGCAGGTCGTCGAGCGCGCGTCGGACTTGCGGGTTCTCTGCCTCCAAGGTGTTGTCGAAGGCATCAAGGCGGGTGACGAGTCGAAGTTGCTGTTCGGCGGTGAGCGCGTCCGCGAGCGTCTCGTCGCCGAACTCGCGTGCGAGTCGTGTGGCGAGGGCCGCTGACGCGTTGTCGGGCCGCTCGACCTCAACGGTGTCAAGGAGCGCCTTGCGAGCAGCGCGGTCTTCGGCGGTCACCTCTTGCGCCCACTGGCGGAGGAGTGCCTTCTTGCTCGCGTCGGTGGCGAAGGGCTGGCGGAGGCTTGGTGCGATCACCCGCGTGGCGCCCGGGGCTGGCGTACCGCCGGGCAGCACCCGCACCGTTGTCGTCGCCTCCAGCGCGCGCGCCATCTGCGCCATGATCAGCGGCGGCTCCATCCAGACGGTCTGCGTGACCGCCTCCCCGGCGATTGCGACGGCCTGGCCGAGCGCCCACCACTCGCGGTCCGCGTCGAGCGGATCTCCGAGCCACCCCAGCCGCCCCGTGGCTTGCCACGCTCGGCGGAGCAGCGCCAAATCTCGGATCTCCTGCGCGTGTGTCGCAAGTTCTGCGGGCGTGTGGCGATCGACGAGGCCGAGCAGCGCGTCCAGGGCGGCCCGATGGAGTTCGGCGTCTGCACGGTTCTGATCAAGGCTCACCGCTTTCGCGAACCCAGCTCGCGCACTGCGCAGGTGAGTACCGGCCGTTGCCTCGTCTTCAGCCTCGAGACCATCGACGAGGTCTGCGTACGCCGAGCAGAATGCGACGTCCGCGCCGATGTCGATGTTGGGTGCGAGGGTCGGCAGTAGCTGACGAACGAGTGGCCGAGCGCCTGGGTCGTGGACGTAGAGCGCGCCGAGGCGTCGCACCACGGCGATCAGCAAGTGCGACGGCGCGTCGCCGTTCAGGTTGCTGAGCGCCGCGTACAGTTCCCAAGGAGCGACCTCGCCAAGTAGCACCATGCGGACAGCTGTGTCGATGGCTATCGCAGCGATCCCCGCGGTCCTATCATCCTCGCGACGAGCGAACCGGCTGAGGGCCTCGGTCTGCAATGCGCCGGCTGCCTCGTCGATCGCCGCGGAGGCGATGACCGCGTCGATCAGCTCCTCGTAGGCAAGTGGGTCGCTTTCGTTCGCGATGGCCGCGACGACAGGCGCGAAAGGGTCGCCGATCTGCCATTCAGCCAGCAACGCCGCGACGAGGAGAGGGACGGCGGGTCCAGTCGTATCGCTCAAGGCGGCGGTAACCACGTCGCGCCCACCGAGCGCTTCGACCGTTGGCGCGTCGCCCTCAGCGGCTATCGCCAACGCACGCTCGGAGACGGTCACCAAAGCTTGTCCTCGTCCACCTTCGGCTGGCGTACGCGGTCAGCCCCAATCGTCGCGACCGCTTCGTCGCGTCGGGCTGTGGCGACGATGACTTGGATCTCCTGCTGTTCACCGACCTCCTTCAAGGCGGTCAGCATCTCGGCGAGCGGTCCGGCGCCCACTTCCTGCGCCCCAGGAGAGTCGACCAAGATCAGGCCCGGATGCTGTCCAGCGTTGTGGTCTCCAGCGACCTCAAGCAGCGCGATGACGAGCGCCACTTTGAGTCGGAGGCGGTCCCCTTCGGAGAGCCCTCCGAAGTTCACCCTTGTACGACCCTTATGCACCGGGAGATGGGCATTGCGGCCCAGCTTCACGCCCGTGAGCTCTTCGACCCCAAAGCGTTGACCGAGACTCAAGATCCGCTTGTCCAGCGCGCGAAGCAGATCGTCTTGGGCCTCGACGAGCTTCTTCGCGACCGCCGTCGCAGCCTCGAGGATCTTCACAGTCGGGTCGTCGCTGGGAGACGTCGCAGCGATCGTCCTTGTTTCGGCTCGTTCGTCGAGCCGGCCGCGAAGTCGCGCGATTTCCACGACCTTGGCTTGCCGCGTCCCGCTGTCCTGTTCCCGCGCAAGAGATGCAACGCGCGCTGACGCATCGTCGCGAGCACGTTCTTGCTCGGACAGCTCGCTCCTCAGGTCGGATAGCTGCGCAAACGCGGATTCGGCTGCTGCCTTGGCGACTTCGGCTGCTTCCTCGGCTCGCGCGATGGCCCCCTCGTCGATCGACGGTTCGTGCACCCGCGTGCAGACGGAGCAGGCGTGCTCGTCGCTTTCGGCGGTCAGGCGGTCCGCGTCGATCGGCTCGTCGCACCGAGGGCAGGAATGCGGCTGCAACGCGCGGAAGTACGTGCTGGCTTGCCGGTGCTCGGCGGCGGCGACCGCATCGCGTTGGGCCTCGAGCTGGACACGCCGTGCGACATCGGCCTTGCCGGTCGCAGCCGTGATGCGACGCTCCAGTTCCGCGATGGCGCGATGAGCCGAGTCGGTCTCGGCGGCCGCGTTCCGGAGAGCCGTGGCGGTCGACGAGGCATCTGGCATGCGGGCGAGTTCAGCCTCTGTCGCCGCGAGTTGCTGCTCGATCCGCGCGGTGTGTTCCCCGCGTGCGGCTTCTTCCGCCTCTGCCGCCTTCTGGGCATCGCCTGCTTGCTGGGTGATGCCGCCGCGGGCGGTGCGTGCTTGCTGCAGTGTCTCGAACCACGGGAGCGCCATGTAGACCTGAAGGACGCGACCAGCCTCGGTCTTGACTGAGCCGATCAAGGCATCCAGCTGCGTTGGTGCGACCCGAAGCGCGCCGCTGTAAAGGGGCCAGCCGTGCTCCGCGGTGGTGCCGCGCGTCGACCCATTCGGCGTCATGAAGGTCTGGGTGGCCGGCAGGCGGAGCCGGTCCATCATGAGTGCGCCGATGACGTCGGCCATCGTGTCGGTCGCGAACCCGATCTGCTCATCGCCGACGTGGAGAGACCCTGCTCCAGTGCCGGCAGCGTCGGTCACTTCGACGGTGATCGACTGGTCGTCGAGCAGTAAATCCAGGCGCGCTGTTCGCAGCATCGGTCTCACGCGTGCGTCGATGCCGGACCCCGAGCCGGTGAGGAGCCAGTGACAGACCCCGAGGACGCTGGTCTTGCCAGCGCTGTTCCCGACGCTCGCGAGTGCCTGTAGCCCCGGCTGGAAGGTCCACTCGAAGGAGAACGATTTGACGGGCTCGTCCTCGTCCGGGTCCTTGAAGCCGGTGAAGGCGAGGTGCGAGAGACGTAGCTTCGCTGGCCGTCCGCGTGGTGTGTAGGAGTGAACGGCGTGGGCGGACAGCGTCGATCGCACGGTGTCCGTGGGCAGGCCACTGGCGTTTGCGACTGCCTGGACGAAGTCGGTCATGCGGGTGCGAGCTCCTGGATTCGCGCAAGCACGCGCGGGCGGATGGAGGCGATCTGGTCGTGCCAGGCCGTGTCGAGGTATTCGTCTTGCAGCTTCTGGCGGAGCTTGAGCGCAGTCCCGCCTTCGTCGCCGGCGATCCGCCGGACGAGCTTGGCGCGCTCCGCGTACCAGGCGAGCTCGGGGATCTCCGAGCCAAGCTGATCGCTCGCAGCCGCGCCCCGTTCGAGGAGGAAGAAGTCACGACGGCCTTGCTGAAGGTCGCCGGCGCGCCGGTCCGTCGCCAAGCCGTAAGTACGCAAGAGCCCCAGCGAATCGTCGAGCCGCTCCCAAGCGCCGTACCTGTAGCGCAACATCGGGTAGGTGCGCAGGTCGGGCTCCTCATCCTGGACGATCCGCTTCGCGATCTCCCAGGCGTCGGACTCCTCCGCGACGCGTTCGAGGTACTCCTCGGCCAGGTAGTCCGGATTGCGGAGCCAGAAGTCCATCGCTTGCAGCCGTTGCTCCCCTCCGATGCACGCAACGGCTTCGGCCGGCGCCTCGTCGGGCAGGCTGGAATCAGGAGCCCAACGAAGAAGCATGAGTAGGCGAACGGCGTCTTGCTCGCGGGTTGTGGACTTCAGGCTAGTCATAGCGTCACGTGCATGGAACTCTCCCGGCTGCCAGTCACCTCGTCCATGACGAGATGCGCGCAGCGCCTCGACCTTTCTTCTCCAGCTCGGCTGACGGCGTCGTCGAGTCGACAGGCTGGAGGGCCTACCAGAAGAGCCCGGGCCTGGGCGACAGCGTCCTCCACGGTGGGGGTTGTCGGCTTCCGGAGGCGTCCTTGGGGTGCGCTGGTAGCAGCAGTGCCGCCTTCGAGCTTGCGGCGGTGCTGGATGACGTTTTCCTTCTCGTCACGTTCCACGGCGACCTGGCGAATAGCATCGGCTTGCTCAGGCCGTCCGCGGTACGGGGATGGTGGTGAAACTACCAGCGCCACCTGCTGCCCAGGAGGATCGTCGTCGCGACGCCCCAGCTGGTTCAGGCGACATGGACGGTCCCGCGACGCAGACTCAGACCGACGATGTGCTCCCGTGCAGTGCCGCGCGGCCGGCCGCCAGCAGACCGTGGATCGTAGTGGCGTCCTCCCAGTAGGTCTCCTCGCCGACGCGCACCGGAATCGCCACGAAGCTCTCACGGACCTTGCCGTCGATCCGGACACCGTTGAACATCAATGGCAGGCGAGCCGACTCGTGCGCCGGCACGTACACGTAGCCGACGGAATGACCCGGTGCCACGTTCACGACCTCGATCTCGACACCCATGGGCCGTGGGCGTAGCACCTTCAGCAGGTGCTTCTGCAGTGGCGGTGGCCGCATCGCCTTGCCGTGGAACGGCTTGAGGCCGGCGATCTGGTCGCCGTTCTGCGTCTTGCGGTTGGAGAACCCGTACACGAGCAAACCCGCCTGCCCGGTGTTCGCCATCGCGGCAACATCCTTCGCGAACTCCAGATCGTTGGCGGGCGGCTCACGCTTGGCGTCCAGCCACCGTGTCTCGGCCTGGCCGACCAACGCTGATGCTGTCCCGCGTCAAGAAATCCGCGCAGTTTGGCGTGTTTGAACTGGGGTGCTGAGACTGGTTGAGGGTTCGCTGTCGGGGTCTGGCGGGATGCGCTCGGCGGGCTCGGCAAGGTAGACGGTCATCGGGCGGGCGCCGTCGAGGGACTCGTGGGGGCGGATCTCGTTGTAGAGCTGGCGGAACGCGTCGACTTGGTCGGTCATCTCTTGGCCGTCGTCGGGGAGGTGGCGCCAGAGGCACTCGATCTTGATCGCGCCGTGGTAGCGCTCGATCACGCCGTTGGTCTCGGGGCTCTTCTTCCGGGTGCGGACGTGCGTGAGCTCGGGGCGGCCGTCGATGAACCTGGCGAACGCGTCGCTCTTGAAGCACGGCCCGTTATCGGTGACGAGGAAGATCGGGTGCAGGGTGCCGTCGGGGTCGGTGAGGTCGTCGATCAGTGGCCGGCCGAGCAGTCGTTCGGCCTCGTTGATCGCGGCCTGGACGGAGGCGATCGCGTCGCGGTGGGTCTGGTTCTTGGTGACGGGTCCGGCGAGGACGACTTTGCCCCAGTAGTCGACCAGGTCACCGGAGCGCCACGTTCCGCCGCCGCTCGTTTCGAGCTCGAAGAAGTCCATTTGCCACACCTGGTTGCGGCGCGTGGGTGGGTTCAGGAACGCCTCGCGGCGCGCGCCGGCGAGATCGCGGGCCTCGCGCGCGTAGTCCGGCGGCAGGATCAGCCCGGCCTCGCGGAGGATCCGCAGGCAGGTCGCTTCGGCGATCTCGATGCCGTGCTCGTGGCCGCAGAGCCAGGCGATCTTGCGGTGCCCCCACATCGGGTACTTCAGCGCGGTCTCGACGACGACGGCGCGGATGCCGTCTCGGGCCGGGGTCGGCCACGGACCCCGGACCGCTGTGGCGC
>JBFWKS010000031.1:0-24777 GCA_050252545.1 Solirubrobacteraceae bacterium | reverse complement strand
ATCGACACCGACGACACCGCCGCGATCACCGCGACGAGCGCCACGCGGACCGCGACGAGCGCCGACACCGCATCGGGCCCGGGCACCGGTGCCGCCGTCTCGGTCGCGATCAGCCTGCCGGCGGTGGTCACCACGGCGACCCTCGGCGGCAACGTCGCGCTGAGCGGACCGGCCGCCGCCCTGCCGATCGTGACGGTCGCGGCGATTCTCGCCCCGCAGGCGGACCACTCGACCATCTCGCGCTCCGCCACCGGCGTGACCAGCCCCGCCGGGACGCCGAGCGCCCCCTTGGCGCTCCAGGTCGCCGGCTCGATCGCGCTCCAGGTCGCACTCATCGACACCACCGCGAGGATCGCCCCGGGCGCGACGGTCACGGCGACCGGGATCCATGAGGTCGCCGTCGACGCGACGTCGGGTGGCACCGCCCGCACCGAGGCGATGTCCGGAGCGGCCAACGGCGCGAGCATCGGTGCGACCGTCGGGCCCGCGGTCGCCGTCCACGTCGTCGTCGACACGACCCGCGCGGCGCTCGACGGATCGGTCGTCGGTGCCACGGACCTGACCGTCCGAGCCGCGGCGCAGCGCGATGTGACGACCGCCGCCTCCAGCGACGCGACGGTGAGCGGCACCGGACCGATCGCCGCGACCGTCACCGCGGCCGCCGCGACGACGATCCTCATCACGACCGTCGACGCACGGGTCGTCGGGCCCGACGCGACGGCGATCGTCATCGCCGGCGACCTGACGATCGAGGCGACGCTGGCGTCGACGGTCACGACGACGGCGACCGGAGCGGGAGACGGGACCATCGGCGCCGGGCCCGCCATCGCCCTGACGATCGCCGTGCACCGCGTGACGGCGACGCTCGGCCGCGACGTCGACGCCGGTGCCGTGACGGTCCGCACCGTCGGGCACGCCGTGATCGACGGTGCGGCGACCGCCACGGTCGGGGCCCCGGCGCCCGGTGCGGGCGCTCCGGGCGTCACCGAGCTGCTCGAGGGCCTCGAGTCCTCCGGCCTGGCCCTCGGCCTGCTGCAGCGCGCCGGGCTCGACAGCGAGCTGACGAGCGAGCTCTCGCTGACCTCGATCCTCAACGGCGCGGGCGGCCCGTCGGTCGCCGCCGCGATCGCCGCGAACGTCGGTCTGTCGACGTTCACCGCGCAGATCGTCGCCGGCACCTCGGTCGAGGCGACCGGCAAGCTCACCGTCGACGCGCAGGGCGAGACCGACGCCAAGGCGGAAGCCGATGGTGCCGCCGACGGCGGGATCGGCGTCGCCGCCGCGATCGCCGTCAACGCCACGGTCGCGTCGATCACCGCGGTCGCCGACGTCACGAGCGCGTCGCTCGAGGCGGGCGGGCTGCAGGTCAGCGCGGGCAGCACCGGCGGAAGCGGTCCGAACGGCAACGGCGTCAACGATCTGCAGGCGCTGGCGACGACCGGCGTCGGTGCCGGAGCGGCCGGGATCAGCGGTGCCCTCGCGATCGAGGTGTCGATCGTCCGGACCCTCGCGCTCCTCGGGAACGGCGCACGCGGACCGCCGGTCCCGGGCGCGAGCTTCAACAGCACCGCCGCGAACCCCGTCGCGGTCACCTCGGACGCCGTCACCCGCAGCACGAGCCGGGCCGACGCGCACGCCGACTCCGCCGCAGCACTGCCGACGATCGGCGCCGGCGCGGCCCTCGCGATCACGATCGCCACGAACCTCACGGAGACCGAGCTCTCCGCCCGCCTCACCGGCGACCTCTCCGGCGGCGTCACGATCGGCTCCCGGACCGACGCGACCACCGACGCGACCGCGATCACCGGGGTCGCCGCCAACACCGCCGTCACCGGTGCGATCGCCACGAGCGTCGGCCTGAACACGACGACGACGACGATCAAGGCACCGATCGAGCCGGCCACGGGCGACAGCGGTCCCGTGACCGTCAGCGCCGAGCGCGTCGACGGCACCGGGAGCGGGACGACCGCGACCGCGCAGGGGGACGCCGCATCGGGCGGGATCGCCATCGGCGCCGCGGTCGCCCTGACCGTCGCGATCGACGTCACGACGGCGACCGTCACCGCACCGATCACCGCGACGAACCTCTCCGTCGGGGCATCGCTCGCCGCCGGCAGCGCCGCTGACGCGACGGCCGGGAGCGGGGGAGGCATCGAGGACGGCGGTGTCGTCGGCACCCAGCTCGACGGGGTACTCGAAACCGCGAGGAACCTGGCAGGGGCGCTGCCGTTGCTCGAGCTCGACGAGCTGCCGGCGCTGCCGATCTCGCTGAGCGGTGGCGCGGCACTCGCCATCGATCTCGCCGTCGCCCTGACCACGACGTCGGTCGCCGCGGGCGTCGTCCTCACCGCCACCGGCACGATCGCCGTCGCCGCCCACGACGCCGGTACCGCCACTACCGCGGCGACGTCCGCTGCAGCGACCGGCGGCGTCACCGTCGGTCTGGCGCTCGCCGCGACGCTCTCCACCGCGGTCACGAGCACGACGGTCGCCGGTCACCTCGTCGCCCCCGCGATCGTCGTCGACGCCGGCCGCGGCACCTCGACCGGGCGGTCCATCACGAGCCAGGCGTCGAGCGGTGATCCGGTCGCGGGGGCGTCCGGCACCGGCGCCGTCGCGGTGACCCTGTCGATCGCCACGACGACCGCGCGGCTCACCGCGACCGGACGGCTCCAGGGCACGACGACCATTGCGCTCACGGCCGACGCCGCCCCGGCAGCGGCCGCCACCGCCGGCCCGGCCACGGGAACCGGCACCGGCCTCTCGCTCGCACTCGCCGTCGCGGTCAACCTGACCGTCGCCGAAGCCGCCGGCACGATCAACGGGGGTACCGCCCCGAACGGTGCTGCGGTCTCCGTCGGCGCGGTCTCGGACGCCGACACCGACGCGATCGCCAACGGTGGCCGCGTCGCCGCCGGGATCGGCGCCCCCGCGATCGCCGTCGCCTTCGCGACGAACGTCACCACCGCGATCGTCGGCGGCGCAGGGATCACGACCACCGGCACGGTCGCGGTGACCGCGGCCGGCACCGGGAGCACGACCTCGACCGCCACCGGCTCGACCGACGCCGGCGTCGTCAGCCTCTCGGGTGCCGTGGCGCTGACCGTCGCGCTCGACACCGTCGTCGCAACGGCGATCGCCCCGATCGCCGGTGGCGGCGTGAGCGTCACGGCCACGGGCTCCCACGGCTCGTCGGCGGACGCGACCGCCGGCGCAGGCGGTGCCGACGGTGCCGGCGACGACGCCGACCTGCTCGGCACCTGGGTCGGTGGCCTGTCCGGCATCCTCGCGATCCCGACCGACGTCCTCCCGACCCCGGACCCCTCGAACGGCCTGCCCGGAGCGCTCGCGCCGACGACGGTCGACGACGACCCCGACGGTCCGACCGTCGGCGGCACCGCACTGCCCTCGCTCACCGTGCCCGGACTGGGATCGACCGAGGCCGCGCTCTCCGGCGCCGCCGCGATCGCCCTGAACATCGGACTCTCGACGACGGTCGCCGCAGCACCGGTCGGCGCGATCACCTCGAGCGGCCCGGTCGTCGTCGAGGCGACCGCGGACGCGACGCCGTCGGCCACCGCCGACGCGTCGACGACCGGCGGGGTCGGGGTCGCCTCGGCGATCGCCCTCGACCTCTCGGTCGTCACCATCACCGCGCTCCTCGGCGGAACGGTCACGGTGACCGGCTCGGCCGCCGACGCGGACGCCGTCGTCGTGCGCACCGCGCTCGCGAACGGTCCGATCGCGCCGGCCGCCACGGCCCGCTCCGGAGTCGGTGGATCGAGCGTCGGCGTCGCCGGAGCGTTCGCGCTCACCCTGTCGACGGTGATCTCCACCGCGACGCTGCTGGGCACCGTCTCGGCCGGTGGCGGCGACGTCGCGGTCCAGGCCCGAGCCGGTGGCGCCCCGACCGCGGACGCCTCGGCGGACCAGGTGTCGGGTGGTGGCGTCGGTGTCGGCGCCGTCGTCGGGATCGTCATCGCGATCAACGCCACGTCGGCGACGTCGGCCGCCACGATCACCGGCGCCCACGACGTGCGGGTGCTGGCAGCCCCGCGACTGGACGACACCGACACGACGAACGACGCCGGGCCGACGTACACCACCGTGGTCACGGCGACCGCGGGCGCCGTCGGCGGGACAGCCGCGATCGTCCCCGCCGTCGCGATCGCCGCCGCGGTGAACACCACGGTCGCCGCGATCGTCGCGGGCACCGTGACCGCGAGCGGTGAGGTCCGCGTCGAGGCCGAGCCGGACGCCTCGACGACGAGCTCCGCGACCGGTCGTACCGACGGTGCGCAAGGGGCTGCCCTCGCCGGGCCGCTTGCGCTCACGCTGGCGCTCGACACGACGATCGCCACGTCGCTCGGCACGATCGTCGCGGATGACGTCACCATCGGCGCCCGCACCACGGACGACAGCTCCGCGACCAGCACGTCCGGCCCCGCCGGCGCCACGGCCCCGAGCCAGGGCGGCCCGTCGGCCGACGGCCAGGCCCACGGCTGGATCGGGCAGCTCGCCGGCATGGTGACGAGCCCGTCCGACCTGCTCGGCTCGGTCCTGCCCACCGACACCCTCTCCGCGGTCCTGCCCGCCGACGACACCGCGACCGGCGTCGAGATCGGCGCCGGTGGCGCACCGTCGATCTCCGGGGTCGCGCTCCCGTCGATCCAGGCGCCCGGCACCGACGGCACCCCGGCGCTCCTCGGCGTGTCCGCGGCGCTGGCGGTCAACATCGGCGTCTCGACGACGATATCCGCGGCGTTCGGCTCGATCACCACCGGCCAGGACCTGGATCTCGTCGCCGAGGGCGCACCGACCGCGGCCGCAGCAGCCCACGCCGACGCCGTCAGTGGTGCCGCGAGCGTCGGCACCGCGATCGGCCTGAACCTCGCGGTCGGCACGCTCAGCGCCCTGCTCGGCGCGACGGTCGCGGCGGATGGTGTCCAGGTGCGGACGTCGGTCGGCGGCTCGTCCGGGGCGTTCGCACCGTCCGCGACGGCGGTGTCCGGGGCCGGCGGCACCGGGGTCGGGATCGCCGGTGCGGTCGCGATCTCCGCGTCGGTGTTCGTCTCGACCGCGTCGATCCTGCCGACGGCGACCGTCGACGGTCGCGGCCACGACATCGTCGTCCTCGCCGACGCGAACGCCCGCCCGGACGTCGAGGCCCGCGCGGCGACCGACGGCACCGGCACGGTCATCGGGGTCGGCGCCGTGGTGGCGATCGTCCTGGCGACGAACGTCACCACCGCCACGGCGGCCGGAACGCTGACCTCGAGCGACGGAGTCGACCGCGGCGACGTGCGGATCCTCGCCGCCCAGAGCGCCGACGTCCCCGGATCGCGGGCACCGACCTACGTCACGGCGGTCGAGGCCGACGCGGGCGTCACCACCGGCACCGCGGCCGTCGCGCCGTCGGTGGCGATCGCGATCGCGCTGAACACCACCGTCGCCGCGCTGATCGGCGGTTCGGTCACGGGCGTCGGTGACGTCGAGATCGCCGCGGCACCGTCGGCGAGCACGACGAGCGCGGCCCGGGCCGGTACCGGTGCGGGAGCGGTGTCGGTCTCCGGGCCGCTCGCGCTGACGCTCGCGGTCGACACGACGATCGCGACCTCCGCCGCGATCCTGCGACCGAGCGGCAGCCTGACGATCGTTGCGCGTGCTGACGACACGAGCTCGGCCGACGCCCATCTCGGTGCATCCGGGACGCGGCCCGCGGGATCGAGCGACCCCGACGGTCCGACCGCCGGTGGCCAGGTCACCGGGTGGCTCGGCGCCGTCGGCGGCGGGATGTCGTCCCCGACCGACCTCATCGGGCGGATCCTTCCGACGGGCACCTCGGCCGCGTCGATCGTGCCCGCCGAGGCGGGCGTGCCGTCCCTGAGCACCGACCCCGGGGACGGGACGGCCACCGTCGGTGGCACCGCGCTGCCGCGGCTGGCGGCCCCGGACGCCCTGGGCGAGGCCGGCCTGCTCTCGGTCGCCGCCGCGACGGCCGTCAACATCGAGCTCTCGACGACGATCGCGTCGCTCGCCGCCGGCGGGAACGTCGACATGTCCGGACGCGACGTCCTCGTCGAGGCCCGCGGCAACTCGGACCCCAGCGCCAACGCGGACGCGTCCGGCGACGGCGGCGGCGGGCCCGCGGGGGCGGCGACCGCGATCGCCCTCGACGTCGCGGTGATCACGGTCACGGCGCTCCTGGCCGGCACGCTCGCCGGTACCGCCCCGGACTCCCCTGGCGCCGCCAACGTGACGGTGCGGACGCTGTTCGTCGACGGCGCCGGCGTGTCCGCCACGGTCACCCCGAGCGCGACCGCCCGCGCCGGCGCGGGCGACGCGACGCTCGCCGGCGTCGCCGGGGCGCTCGCGACGAGCCTCTCGATCGTCACCTCGACGGCGACCATCGCGCCCGGCTCGACAGTTCGCGCGTCCGGGGCGATCGTGGTGTTCGCCGACGCGAGCACCGTGCCGGACGCGACCGCGACCGCTGCCGCGCCCGGTGGGGGCGTGCTCGGTGTCGGCGCGACGATCGCGATGACGATCGCCGTGAACGTCACGGCCGCCACCGCCGGCGGCACGATCGACGCCGGCGGCGACGTGCTCGTCCTCGCGGCCGAGGAGACGGGCCTGGCCTGGACCCGGAATCCGACCTACACGACCGCCGCCACGACGACGCCCGGATCGCTGCCCGACGGGATCGCGGCGATCGCCCCGACCGTCGCGATCGCGGTCGCGACGAACACGACCATCGCCGGCCTCACCGGCGGCACGGTCAGCTCGACGAACGGGTCGGTCCGCGTCCGCGCCACGCCGGTCGCGCAGACGACCAGCGACGCCGCCGGCCAGACCGGATCCGGCGCGGCCGTCAGCGCCTCCGGCCCGATCGCGATCACGCTCGCGCTCGACACGACGGTCGCGACGTCGCTGGCGACGATCAACGTCCAGTCCTCCGGTGCCGACGTCGTCATCCAGGCAACCACCGCCGACGCGAGCTCCGCGACAAGCACCGCCGGCGGCAACGGTGCCGGGGAGCCGGACGCGTCGACGCCGAGCGCTGACGGCCAGATCACGGGGTGGATCGGCGAGATCGCGGGCCTGCTCCCGGTGACCTCCGGCCTGCTGACGGACGTCCTGCCGCTCAGCACCGTCACCGACATCCTGCCGTCCGCCGCCGGCGCTCCGGTCGCGACCGGAACCGACGGCACGACCATCGCCGGTGTGGCACTGCCGGCGTTCACCGCCCCCGACGGGGACGGGTCGCTCGTCGGCCTGTCGGTCGGCGCCGCGATCGCCGTGAACATCGGGGTGTCGACGACCATCGCCGCCGCGCCGCTCGGGGCGATCATCACGCCGAGCGGCTCCTCGGTGACCATCGAGGCGATGGGCACCCCGACGGCCGCGGCGCTCGCCGACGCATCGTCCGCGGTGGGGGCGTCGCCGATCGGCGTGTCGACCGCGCTCGCCCTGAACCTCTCGGTCGTGACGCTGACCGCGCTCGTCGGCGGCTCGGTCACCGGCGACAGCGTCACCGTGCGCACCACGGTCGGCGGGGGCGGGTTCCGGCCCGCGGCGCGCGCCTACTCCGGCGCTGGTGCGACCGGGGTCGGCGTGGCCGGGGCGATCGCGCTCTCCGCATCGGTGTACGTCTCGACGGCCACGATCCTTCCGGGCGCCGAGGTCACCGCGCGGGTCGGCAGCATCCTCGTGTACGCCGACGCGGACAACGCTCCGGTCGCCGACGCGAGCGCCGATCACGTCGGCGGCGTCGTCGGCGTCGGCGCCACGATCGCGATCGTCCTGTCGACGAACCTCACCACCGCGACCGCCGGCGGCACGCTCCGGGCGGCGCAGGACGTCCGCGTCCTGGCCGCAGCGGACCCCGTCGCCGGAACCACGGCGCCGAAGTACACCACCGTGGCCACGGCGACCGCCGGCGCGACCGCGGACACCGCGTCGATCGCTCCCGCCGTGGCGATCGCGATCGCGACGAACATCACCGTCGCCGCGCTGCAGCCCGGCTCCGTCGCACCCGCCCGCGACATCGTCGTCCGCGCCGCACCGGAAGCGGCGACGACCTCGGACGCGCGGGTGCGCGACGATGCGGCCGGCGCGATCGGCGTCGCCGGCCCGCTCGCCCTGACCCTCGCGCTCGACACGACCGTCGCGACGTCGCTGGCGGACGTCGCGCCGGGCCGCGACTTCACGATCGAGGCGATCGCGGGCGACGAGAGCTCCGCGACCGCGGTCCTCACCGCCGGTGACCGCGGAGCGGACCCGGACGCCGCCCCGCCGGCCGACGGTCAGCTGTCGGGCTGGCTGCGCGCGTTCGGTGGACTCGCACCGGCCGCCGGCGGCCTGCTCGGCCGCGTCCTGCCGCCCGGCGTCCTGCCGACCGACATCCTGCCCGAGCAGGCGACCGTCCCGGAGCTCTCCGCGCCCGAGGACGGCCCGGTGACGCTCGGCGCGGTGATGTTGCCGTCGCTTGCCGCGCCCGGCGCCGACGGGACGTCCGGGCTGCTCTCCCTCGCCGCCGCGACCGCGGTGAACATCGAGGTGTCGACGACCGTCGCCGCCCTCGTCGGCGTCGGCTCCGTCGACGTCGGGACCGGCACGCTGCTCGTCCAGGCCGTCGGCCGCTCGAACCCGACCGCGACCGCCGACGCCTCCGCGATCGACGACCCGGCGCTCGGCGTCGCGACCGCGATCGCCCTGAACGTCGCCGTCGTGAGCATCGCGGCGATCGCCGCCGGCACGCTCGACGCCGGCGACGTCACCGTCCGTACCGCGATCCTCGACCCGCTCGGCGCGCCCGGCACCGTGGCGCCGCGTGCCGAGGCCCGCTCGGGCGCCGGTGCCGCCGGGGTCGGCGTCGCGGGCGCGGTCGCGGTGAGCCTGTCGATCGTCACCTCGACCGCGACCCTGCTCGGGGACGTGACGAGCTCCGGTGCCGTGCTCGTCTACGCCGACGCGAACGCGCAGCCCGTGACGATCGCCAGCGCGGTGCGGTCCGGTGGCACGGCGAACGTCGGTGTCGGCGCGACCATCGCGATCACGATCGCGGTGAACGTCACCACCGCGACCTCGGCGGCGAACATCGACGCGGGCGGCGACGTCTCGATCCTCGCCGCCGCGCATCCCGAAACGGCGACGGCGACGGCGACCGGGACCCGGGACCCGGTCTACCGGACCGCGGCGTCGGCCGTGCCCGGCGTCCTTGATGGCTCGGCGGTGGCCGTCGCCCCGTCGGTCGCGATCGCTGCCGCCGTCAATACGACGATCGCCGCGCTCATCGGCGGATCGGTCACGACTCCCGGCGACGTCCTCGTCCGCGCCGCCCCGGACGCCGACACGACCTCGACCGCCGAGGGCACGACCGCGGGTGGGTCCCTCGCGTCGCTCGCCGGCCCGATCGCACTGACCGTCGCGATCGACACGACCGCGGCCGTCTCCGCACTGACGACGATCGACGCCGACGACGTCACGGTCCGTGCCGACTCGCACGACCACAGCGCAGCGACGTCGACCGCCGGCGGCAGCGGCAGCGCCGAGGCCTCGTCCAATGACGCGCCGAGCGCCGACGGCCTGCTGCAGGGATGGCTCACCGGACTCGTCGGGCTCGCACCCGACCCGGCCGCGCTCCTCGAGCCGGTGCTTCCTGCAGGCGTCGACGTCATCCCCGACCTGCTGGCGATCCCCGCCCTCGGCGTCGACGATGCGGGCACGCCCGACGACGCCGACGACCGCGTGACGCTCGCCGGCGTCGCGATCCCCGCGCCGGCGGTGCCCGGCGTCGGCGGCGCGGCGCCCGCATCGCTGCGCGTCGCGGCGGCGATCGCCCTGAACGTCGCGGTGTCGACGACGATCGCCGCGGTGCCGACCGGCAGGGTGACCGCCGACGGCGCGCTCGACGTCCTCGCCTCGGGGCGCCCGACGCCGACCGCCACCGCCGACGCGTCGGCCACGGGTGCGACCGTCGGCGCGGCTGCCGCGATCGCGATCGACGTGGCGATCATCACGATCACGACCCTGCTCGGCGGGGACGTCGAGGCCGACGGCATCACCGTGCGCACGCTCGTCGGTGATCCCGACGGCGCGCCCGGGACGCTGACCCCCACGGCGATCGCGACGTCCGGCGTCGGCAGCGGTGACGTCGGCGTCGCCGGAGCGTTCGCCCTGTCGCTGTCGATCGTCGCCTCGACCGCTGCGATCCTTCCCGGGACCATCGACGCCCGCGGTCACGACGTCATCGTCTACGCCGACGCGTCCGCCGCCCCCGTCGCCGACGCCCGGTCGAGCACCGGCACGGGCGGGCTCGGCGTCGGTGCGAACGTCGCCCTCGTCATCGCGGTGAACCTGACGACCGCGACGTCGATCGGCACGATCATCAACGCACAGGACGTCGCGATCCTGGCCGCCGCGGTGCCCACGGACGCGGGCGTCACGCTTGCCGGCGCCCGCAACCCGACCTACGCGACCGACGCCACGGCGGTCGCCGGAGCGGTGAGCGGCATCTCGGTCGCGCCCGCGGTGTCGGTCGCCGCCGCGGTCAACACGACGACGGCCGCGCTGCTGCCGCTCGGCTCGGTCGCCGCGACCGGTCGCGTCACCGTGAAGGCCGCCCCCGACGCCCGGACGACGTCGGCAGCCACCGGCCAGGCGGCGGGCAGCACGCCCGTGGCGACGCTGGGGGCCGCCATCGCCCTGAACGTCGCCGTCGACACCGCGGTCGCCACGACGCTGGCGGACATCGTCGCCGCCGAGCTCGAGGTCGTCGCCGCGCCGGTGAGCCACCACAGCTCGGCCACCGCGACCGCCGGCACCGGTGGCGTGAACCCCGATGGGTCGGTCTCCTCCGGCGACCAGGCCCTGGGCTGGTTCTCGCTCGTGGAGGGCCTGATCCCCGCCGATCCGCTCGGCCTCCTCGATCCGGTCCTGAACCTCCCCAACGCCGTCCTGCCGGCCGCGACCGCCGTCGGCGACGGCCTCGACCTGCCGGGCGGCCTGCCGACCCCGGAGCTGCCGTCGCTCGACGCGCTGGACCTCACGGTGCTGCTGCCCGGCGGCCCGGTCGGCGCGGCGGCCTCCGTCGCCCTGAACGTCGGCGCGTCGACGGTCATCGCCAGCATCCTCGGCGGGCGGGTCTCGATCGGATCGACGAGCCGGCCGGTGCTCGTGCTCGCCGAGGCGTCGCCGCACGCGGCCTCCACCGCCTTCGGCGACACCGTCGGGGCGGGGATCGGCCTCTCCGGTGCGGTCGCCCTGAACCTCGCGGTCCAGACGATGGTCGCGGTCGTCGGCGGACTGGTCCCGGAAGTGACGGCCACCCACCTGCAGGTGCTCGCACGGCCGCAGCCGGGCGCTCCCGTGACCGCGAAGGCGACCTCACGGTCCGGGGCGTCGGCGCCGCTGTCGCCCACCTCGACCGATGTCAACGCCGCCGGTGCGATCGCCGTCAACGTCGCCACCGGGATCGTCGCCGCGCTCATCACCGACCCGGCGATCGTCCGGGTGCCCGGCCACGTCCTCGTCGACGCGACGACGACGACCGAGGTGCTCTCCCAGGCCCGCGCAGGCACCGAGAGCGCCGTCGGTGTCGGCGCGGCGGTCGCGGTCAACATCTCGACCCAGCTCGTGCTCTCCGCGCTGATCGGCGGCTCGTTCCTCGACGCGACCGGCATCGGCCCCGGGACCGCCCAGACCATCACCGTCGACGCGTCCGCCGTGCACGTCGAGCGTGCCGACGCCGGCTCCGGCGGGGAGTCGAGCATCGGCATCAACGGGGCGTTCGCGATCAACCTCGTCGTGAACCAGACGATCGCGATCGCGGTCTCGTCGCTGTCCGATCCGCTGCTCGCCCCACAGGGCCTGCAGACCTCCGGCGACTTCACCGTCCGCTCCCACCAGGTGACCGACGCCGACACCGTCGCACGGGCGAAGGTCGACGGCAGCGCCGTGACCGTCGGGGTGGCGCTCGCGCTCGGCCTCATCGTCGACGGCGCCCACGCGCTGCTGCAGCGGTCGGTCAGCGCGGGCGGCGACGTCCGCGTCACCTCGGATGCGATCACGCCGAGCCGGTCCGAGGCCCACGCCGGGACCGTCGGCCCGGGCTTCGCGAGCCAGTGCACCAGCGGCTCCGGGGTCGACGCGGTGCTCTGCGACGTCGACGAGGTCATCTTCGACAGCCTCGTGGCGGTGACCGCGCTCGCCGCCGAGGTCGCACCCCTGGCCCTCGACGCGGTCACGCTCCTGCTCGGCGTGATCCAGGACGCGCTCAACGGCAACCCGCTGAACGTCGGATCGCTCATCGACGACCCGACCGGGCTCGGGGACCTGCTGCAGGCGGGGGCGTCGATCGGCGACGACATCCCGCTCGCCGACCTCGCGCTCGTCACCGCGATCGCGTCGGCATCGATCCAGCTCGGCGGCCTCCTCATCGGCCTCGTGTCCGACCTGCTCGACGTCGTCGACCTGCCGACGCCGAGCATCGGTGCGGCGGCCGCGATGGCGATCAACGTCCCGATCGTCACGACGACCGCGGTGCTCGGGGTCGGGCTCGTCACCGTCACCGGCGACACGGTGGACGTCCTCTCGACCGTCACCCACAGCGCCGACGCCGACGCCGACGCGACGAACGTCGGCAACTCCGCGAGCGTCGGCCTGGCCGTCGCCGCGAACGTCGGGACGATCGTCAACGTCGCGCTCGTCGGGCTGGGGGTCTCCGTCGAGGCCCGCGACGACGACGTCACGGTGATGGCGCTGTCGAAGCGCGACGACGCGCTCTGCGCCTCCCCGTCCGAGGAGCCGTGCGCCGTCGACTACGAGGCCAAGGCGCGCGGAGGCGGCCTTAGCACGATGGCGGCGCTCACCGGATCGATCGCCGTCAACGTGCTGACCGGTGCGACCGTCGCCCGCGTGTCGGAGGGGTCCCGGATCACCGGCGCCCGCGACGTGCTCGTCCGCGGCGTCGCCAAGAGCCTGCTCGAGGCCGGGGCGTACGCCGGGTCGCTCGCACTGCTCGCCGGGGCCGCCGCGAGCATCGCCGTGAACACGGTCACGACGGTCGTGCTCTCGCAGGTCGGCCTGGCGGCGGAGATCGACGCCGGGCGTCAGATCGTCGTGAGCGCCGACAACCCGCAGACGCTGAGCGCCGAGGCATACGGGGGCGGGGGAGGGCTCCTGGCCGGCGCCGCCGGATCGATCACGGTGAACATCGACGCCGCCGTGACGAGCGCCAACGTGCTGCCGCTGGCGACGCTCGACGCCGGTGAGGACGTCGTCGTCCGGTCCTCGTCGGTCACGATCGCCGAGGGCGTCGCCGGCAGCGCCACCCTGAGCCTCGTCGGCAGCATCGGCGCGGCGGCGAACATCGGCATGATCGTCAAGGTCACGATCTCGTCGCTCAGCGGTGCGATCACCGCCGGGAACGATGTCGACGTCATCGCCGAGTCGAGCGAGGTCGTGCTGAGCCTCGGCGTCGCCGGCGGCTTGGCGCTCGGGGTCAGCGTCCAGGGCGTCGCGGCGATCTGGGCGATCGCCCCCCAGACGCTGGCGCTCATCCTCGGCAGCGGCCCGCTCGACCTCCCGACCGACGTGCCGCTCGTCGGCGCGCTGACGACGACGGTGAAGGCGGGCGGCGACGTGCTCGTCTCCGCCCACGACCAGAACGAGACCGCGCTGTTCGCCGGTGGGTTCGCCGCCGCAGGGCTCGCGAGCGTCGGAGCCGCCCTGCAGATCGCGACCGTCGTCAAGACGACGACCGCACTGATCCTGCTGGCGTACGTCGACGCACAGGGCAACGGCCCCGGCAAGGGCGTCTACTCCGGCCACGAGGGCGGCGGCGCCGCCCCCGGCGGTGCGGCCCACGGCGTCATCGTCCAGGCCGTCTCCAGCGACCGTGTCGTGCTCCCGACCTTCGCCGACGGTCGGTCGGTCGTCGCGTCGATCTCCGGCGCGATCACGACCACCGCGATCGCCAACGTCACGACCGCGTCGATCGTCGGCAGCGCGATCAACGCCGGGTCGGTCGCGAGCCCGAACCAAGGCGTGCGGGTGCTCGCCTGGGACGACACGGTGTCGGCCGGACTGCCGCAGGCGACCGCCTCGGCGTATCTCGCCGCGAGCGTCGGCGCCGCCCTCGACGGCGCCGTCGTGGTGAAGGCGACCCAGGCGTTCATCACGTTGTCGAGCGTCAGCGCGGCCCGTGACGTGACCGTCGAGGCCCTGTCGCAGGAGATCCTCATCTCGCTCGTCCGCGCCGGAGCGCTCGGCGGCATCGCCACGGTCGCGGCGTCCGCGGGCGCCTTCGTCGTCACGGTCACGACCCGCGCGTTCATCGGTGGGCCGGTCAGCAGCCTCGGCGGGACGCTGCCGACGTCGGCGGACCTGTCGCGGATCGAGGCCGGCGGCAACGTCATCGTCGCCGCCGACGACCTGCTGAACATCGACTCGATCAACGGCGGCGTGTCCGTCGGGGTGCTGTCGGTCGGCGCCGCACCGGCCCTCGCGGTGATCGTGAAGGTCACCGAGGCCTACATCGGCAGCGCCGTCACCGTCACCGCGCACGGCCGGACCACGACCGACAACGTCCGCGACGGGCGGATCCTCCGCGGCACCGACCCGGACGCCGGCGGTCAGGACACGTACGCCAACGCCGGCACCGGCAGCGGCACCGTCCTGCAGAAGGTCCGCGGGTTCATCAACGCCGCGCTGGGCATCAGGGCCCAGCCGCCCGGAGCGCAGACCGGCGCCGACGCGCTCTCCGACGACGACCACGACCCCGCGCCCGGGTCGGAGACCGGAGCGAACGATCCCGCGCTCAGCGGACGGCACGTCGCCGCTCGCAACACCGGTGACGACTTCCGCGGCGTCTCGGTGACGGCGACCAACAGCGACATCATCATCACGGTCGAGCTGGCGGGCACCGGCGGCTTCGGCGTCGCCGCCTCGGTCACCGGGGGCATCGTCGTGGCGACCGTGACGACGACGGCGAGCATCGACCCGGCCGCCCGGATCAACCCGAGCGAGACCGCCGACCCGTCGGTCACCGGCGACCAGACGGTCCGCGTGCGGGCCGACAACGACTTCTTCCGCCTCGGCGTCGTCGCCGGAGGTGCGGTCGGCGGGCTCGTCGGCGCGAACGTCGGCGCGAACCTCACGACCCTCGTCGTCACGACGCGCGCGGTCGTCGGGATGCTCGCCGAGGTCCGCGCCCGTGGCGACCTCGTCGTCCAGGCCGACTCCGCGCAGAAGATCATCACCGTCACGGTCGGCGCGGCGGCCGGCGGGCTCGTCGGTGTCGGCGGCGGCGTCGGCGCGGCGGTCGTCCTGTCGATCACCCACGCCGGGGTCGGCAGCGCCGTGCCCCTGCTGCCCGGCGGTCCGACCGTCGTGCGCGTCGGCGGGAACGTCCTGGTCGACGCACAAGACCGGACGCTCGTCATCACGATCGTCGGCAACCTCGTCGCCGGTGGGCTCGCCGGTGCCGGGGCGAGCGTCGTCCTGACCGTCATCGTCAAGACGACGTCGGCCGACATCGGAGCCCTCAGCCAGGTCGAGGCGCTCGGCCGCGGCACGATCGACGGCGTCCACACCGACACCGGCCACGGTGCCACCAACGACTACCGCGGCGTCGCCGTCCAGGCGATCTCCGACGAGGACGTCTACGTCGTCGCGCTCACCGGGGCCGGCGGGATCCTCGTCGGCATCGCCGGAGGCGTCAGCCTCACCGCCGTCGTGTCGACGACCACCGCCGACATCGGCGCCGGCGCGACGGTCACGACGAAGGGCGGCGGCGCGCCGCAGACCCACGCCGTGACGGTCACCGCGCTCAACGACACCCAGGTCTTCGCGTTCGCGGGCGGTGCGGCGATCGGCGGCATCGCCGGGATCGGCGGCGGCGTCGACGTCGGCGTCATCCTCAACGTCACCCGTGCGACGGTCGCCACCGGCGTCACGATCGACGCGGCCGGCGACGTCAACGTCATCGCACGCGGCGCCAAGAGCGTCCAGTCGCTCGGCATCAGCGGCGGCGTCGGCATCGCCGGACTCGCCGGATCGGTGTCGGTCTGGGCGATCGGCCTGCCGCTCGCCCTGGGCTACGTCATCAACCAGGTCACCGACGGTGGCGAGGCCGCCGCCGACGCGACCGCCGACGCCCTGTCGATGTCGGACCTCGCCGCCACGGCCGGCCAGTTCCGGCTCGTGACCGAGCCGATCACCGGGCTCGCGGATCCGTTCGCGGTCGTCGGCCTGCTCGGCGACGACGGACCGGTCGGCGGGCTGCTCGGCGGACTCGGCGGCGGATCCGCCCTGTCGACGATCACCGGTGCCGTCGTCGACGCCGCGGGCGACGGGGTCGTCTCCCCGCTGACCGAGGCGCTGTCCGGGGCCCTGGCCGCGGACCTGCAGCTCTCGACGTACCTCGATCCGCTGCTCTCGATCTCGGTCGGCACCGATGCGACGCTCGCCGCGTCCTCGGTGACCGCCGGCGGCAACGTCAACGTCCTGGCCAAGGACACGCTGTTCGCGCTCCAGGCGGTCGGCGCATCCGCCGGCGGACTCGTCGGCATCGGGGCGTCGATCGCGGTCCTCGCGCTCGGACTCGACACCAACGCCACGCTGCTCTCGGGCGACACCCGGGCCGGACCGTCGGGCACGATCAACGTCAAGGCCGACCACGAGTCGCTCGTCCTGGGCCTCGCCCACGCCGGCGCCGCCGGACTCGTCGCGCTCGGCGCCCAGGTCCTCTTCGTCGCCGACGGCAGCAGCCAGCGCGCCGAGATCGCCGACGGGGTCGAGATCTCACAGGCCGCCGCGGTCACCGTCGCGTCCAGCAGCACCCGCGAGTACGTCCCGATCACCAACGCCGTCGCCGCAGGCGGCCTCGCAGCGGGCGTCTCCGCCGCGATCGTCATGGCCGGCGGATCCACGATCGCCCGGATCGGCGCCGCGCAGATCGGCACCGGTGCCGCCCAGAGCGTCGGTCACATCACCGTCAGCGCCGAGTCCGACATCGTCGCCGCGCCGGTGACCACCGGGATCACGGTCGGTGCGATCAGCCTCACCGGCACCCTCTCCGTCGCGATCGTCGACCCGACCGTGTCGGCGACGATGGTCGGCACGAGCTTCCGCGCCCTCGGGAACGTCCTCGTCGCCTCCCGCTCGACCGGCCAGGCCGTCGCCGTCGCGGTCGGCGCGACCGCCGGTGTCGTCGCCGGCGGCGCGTCGATCGGCATCGCCCGGCTCGACCCGACCGTCACCGCGACCGCCGACCTCGGCGCCGTCGCGACCGCCCTGGGCTCGATCGCCGTCCGCGCCCGCCACCAGTTCGACGCGTCCGGCAACCCGAACGCCGCGCTCGAGGTCGACGACGACGGCAACCACTCCGGCGGGTTCGGTGCCGGTGCGATCGTCGCTGCGGCCGGGGTCGGGGCGCTCAGCGCCGTCGGTGCGGTCTCGTGGGTCCGCGCCCAGGCCACGACGACGGCCACCCTGCGCTCGTCCGGCGCGATCACCGCCGGCGGCAACGTCACCGTCACGGCCGAGTCCGCCAACCGTGCCGTCCCGGTGAACGTCGCGCTCTCGGCCGGCCTCATCGGCATCGGCGCGAGCTACGCCGTCGCCACGGTCCGCTCGACGACGCTCGCGGAGCTCGACGCCGGCACCATGCGCGCCGCCAACGTGACGGTGACCGCCGGCAGCCCCGATCGCGTGGTCGCGACCACCGTCGCCGGTGCGGGCGGGATCATCGCCGGTGGCGGTGCGATCCCACGGGTCTCGCACACCTCGGAGACGTCGGCGAGGGTCGCCGACGCCACGCGGATCATCACCCTCGAGGCGCGCCCGGTCAGCGGTACGACCGTCGGGCACGGCCAGCTGCTCCCGTGGGACAGCGGCGGCTACGCGTACTTCATGCTCGAGGACGCGCCGACGGTCTACCGGTGGGTCGACGACCACCCGCAGGCGTACGTCCCGGTGGACGCGCTGCCCGAGCACGGCACGGCGCTCCCCGGCGCCGCCGGCGACGACGAGCTGTTCCTCCTGACCCACGCGATCACGTGCGGATCGACCGGCGGGTCCTGCACGCCGCGGACCGCCGGGTACTACCGCGCCACGGGTGGGACCTGGACGCTCGAGCTCTCGCTCGGCGAGCTGCTCGAGCTCGGCGGCACCCTGTTCCAGTGGAGCCCGTCGACCGGCGCGATCGCTCCGCGGACCGACCTCACCCGGGGCTACTGGCAGGAGCTGCCGGTGCTGCAGCGCACCGTCGCCCCGGTCGTCGTCACCGACCTCGCCACGCTCGGGACGCCCGCGGACGGCACCTTCGCCTACCTGGACGCCGCGACCGGCGCCGGGGTGTACCGCTACAGCGTCCTGACCGGCGGCTGGATGCAGTTCACCGACGACACGGTGATCCTCGCCCTCGGTGACGGCAGCTACCGGCGGTTCGACGGCACGGCGTTCGCGACGATCGCACCGGCCTCCGGACCGGTGCTGCCGACCGCGACCGTGGCGCCCGGCACGCTGTTCCGACTCGCACCGCCCGCCCAGCTGTACCGCTGGGTCACGGGGCAGGGCTGGCGTACCGCCGGCCTGCCCGCCGGGACCGCGATCCCGGACCTGGGGGAGGCCCCGCTCGAGGCGTCCGGCAAGCACGTCTCGCTCACCGGCACCGACGCGATCGGCCGCTCCGCGGGCATGTACACCCTGCACCGCGGCACGGTGACCGTGACGGCCCGCGCCACGCCGTCGCTCGTCGCCACCGCGGTCGGGATCAGCGCCGGCGGGCTCGCGGTCGGGATCTCCGACGCCCGCGTCGACTCCACGGCCGACGTCACCGCCGAGCTCGGGCACGGCGTCGTCGTCGACGCCGGATCCGTCCTCGTCCGCGCGATCCTCGACGGGGGCGGCACCGCCAGCGCGACCGCCGCCGCCGGAGCGCTCGTCGGCGTGACGTCGACGTCGGGCACCGCCCGCACCACCGGGTCGGCGCGCGCCGTCGTCGCCGACGACGTCACGATCCGGGCCGAGGGCGCGGTCGAGGTCCTGGCGCGCACGACGACGACCCAACAGGCGCTGGCCATCAACGTCGCGATCGGGATCGTCGGAGCGGGCGCCGGCGAGGCCGACGCCACGTCGCGGACCGTGACCGAGGCACTCGTCGCCGGGGGCGCGTCGATCACCGCCGGATCGCTGGCGGTGACCGCCACCGCCACCGACCGCAACCTCGCGTCCGTCGTCGCCGGGTCGGGCGGCGTCGTCGCCGGGCTCGCCGCGGAGCCGACCACCCGGACCGTCGCCACCACCCGCGCACTGATCGGCGGCGTCGACGCGGCCGGCGCCTCCGTGGCCGCCGGAGCCACCGTCGACCTGGCCACGAGGCCCGGCAGCGGAAAGCTGACGCTCGCCGCGTCCCACGACACCCGCTTCAACACCCGGGTCATCAGCACCGCGGTCGGCCTCCTCGCCGGCAGCGGCGCCGAGTCCAGCGACGTCGTCGACACCACCGTCGTCGCCCGCTTCGGCACCGGCACCGTCGTCGACGCCTACGGGATCACGGCGGCGTCGCACAACACGCTCACCCGCACCGGGGCGATCGACGACATCGTCGGCACCACCGGTGGCCTGGCGTCCGGCGCGGCCGCCCGCAGCACGATCGACCTGGCGATCGACACGCTGACCGAGGTCGCGGACGCCGTGACGCTCACCGTCCACGGCCTGACGAGCAACGCGACGACGCTCGAGCTCACCGCCCGCAACACGTTCAACGTCCGGCAGGCCGTGACGTTCGACACCTGGGGTGCGGTGTCCGGCGCGTCGGTCGACTCCTTCATCACCGCGACGAAGGCCGACGCCCGGGTCCTCGTCGGCAACGCCGTGCTGACGACGACCGGCCGGATGGCGCTGTCGGCCAACAGCTCGGGCACGGTCCGCAGCCAGGTCAACGCACAGACGTTCGGTGCCGGCACCGTCGCGATCGGTACGTCGGAGGTCCGGCTGACGCCCGACAACATCGTGCGGATCGGTAGCGGCGCGCGGCTCACCGCGGCCGGTGACGTCGACCTGACCGCCGGCCGCTCGGTCGACGAGAACCCGATCACGGCCGCCGACAAGTGGTACGTGTCGTCCGACTGGGACGGGTTTGCGGGCTCCCTGATCCCGGTGTCGCAGCTCGATGCGCTCATGTACCTCGAGGTCACGAACCTCGTCGCCCTGGCCCCGGGCTCCCGGATCGACGGGTCGGGGGAGGTCCACCTCTACGCCCAGGACGTCCCGCTCGGCGAGATCTCCGCCCAGGCCAAGCAGACGAGCTGGGTCAGCGCCGTCCAGAACGCGCTCAACGCGCTGTTCGGTGGGTCGGGGACCGCGAACTTCCGCGGCACGACCGCCGGCCAGGCGAAGGGCACCGTCTCGATCGACGGCACGATCATCACCGGCGCGCAGCGCAACAAGGCGATCACGATCACGTACGTGCCCGGAAGCGGCCACCAGGCGATCCAGGCCACCGTCACCGCCGGTGGGGCGACCGCCACCGGCAGCCTGCCCGTCGAGGACGGCTCGACGACGATCAACGGCGTGACCTTCACGACCGGGTTCCGCCCGCGCCTGAACGACGCGCAGGCCGAGCTCGCCAGCGCGATCCAGCAGCTCCACCTCTACGGCGACCGCAACCCGACGCTCAAGGCGTACTACGTCAACAAGATCAACGCGCTGACCACGCAGCTCCAGGAGCAGGGCCTCGCCGTGTGCGTGAACGGTCCTGAGGGCCCGGAGTGCGTCTACAACAGCGACGAGGTCTACACCGTCACGGTCGAGGGCTTCCGCGCGACGCCGGGGATCATCGACGTCCGGGCGAGCAACCTCATCGGGTCCACCGCCGCCGCCGTCCTCGAGGCGCCGAAGGACGTCGCGGTCTCGATCACCAACGAGACGCTGGCGTTCCTGGCGCTCATGGGGATCGAGATCCCCGACCGGACCGGCGGCGTCTACTACAACGGCGTGCGGGTCTCCGACGAGGAGGATCCGGGCTCCCGGATCCGGCAGATCAACGTCGCCGAGGCCGAGCTGTCCAACGCCCAGGACGGGATGGACCGGATCCCCGACCTCGTCCCCGGCCACGCGTCGTTCACCGTCGTCGGCACCGGTGGTCACACGCCCGATCCGTCGATCGTCGTCCAGAACACGTCCGGCCTGATCGCCGGCCTGCCCGCGATCTACCCGGACATCACGATCCTCGACCGGCCCGGCACGGGCATCATCAACAACGGCGGCAGCGTCGAGCTGATCGCGAACCCGTCGGGCACCGGCTCGATCATCGTCAACAACGCGATCGAGGCGAAGACGCTGACGGTCGTCGCCGGCGGGGACCTCTACGTCAACACCTCCAGCACCTACCAGGCGGCCGGCAACGCGGACGGCAAGATCGGCAACGCGACCGTCGGCCCGTACGGTGCCGGGGCGTCCCAGACCACCACCGGCGTGGCACCCGCCTGCACCGGGGCGACCGCGAACGACCTCGGCATGTACCAGTGCGGCGCCCCGGCCACCGACGCCGGGATGTGCGCGACCGCGGGCGGCGGAACGGGCCTCTCCTGCCTCGTCCCGGAGGGCTCGACCAGCGTCCTGAAGCCCGACTTCGTCAACGGCACGAGCAACGCCTCCACGAGCGGCCCGCCGGCGACGATCGTCGGCGGCCGGATCTACATCCGCGCGCCGTACATCAACCTCAACGGCGTCATCCAGAGCGGCTACGACGACTACACGCTCGTCATCGGCGGCACCTCCCCGCAGGGCGCGGCGCTCGTCACGCAGGCGGCGGGGCTGTCGGCGAACAGCGGCACCCACGAGCTGACCGCGGTCGAGGCCAAGCGCAACGGGTTCACCGTCAGCTACGACACCGGCGCCGAGCGGTTCATCGTGTCGGAGATCGCCGCACGCGGCGGCAACGTCGAGCTGCACGGCACCGTCCTGAACACCGGTGGCGGCGCGATCCGCCTGCTCGGCGGCTACCCGGACGTCAAGATCGACAACCGCTCCGGCAAGGACCTCGTCGTCAAGGGCATCGACCTCGGCCGCCAGGGCCAGGGCGTCCTCCTCATCAACGACGACGCAAAGGGCAAGCCGCTCGATGCGGCCGTCGCCGGCCACCCGGGATCGTCGACGTCCTACACGTCGCTCTACCAGTGGGGCCCCAACGGCGTGCGCCTCACGACCGACAACGGCGTTGCCGCCGCGACCGAGACGACGATCACCGCGACGAACGCCGAGGGCCGGTTCGTCTCGCGCTACCAGCCGGACACGAGCTACCGCTACGGCTGGGAGTCGAACACCAGGATCGGCGTGACGAAGGTCGTGCGGCTGACGTCCGACACGTGGTTCGGCTTCATCCCGGGATCGAAGAACATCACGAAGTGGGACTCGATCAAGGTCACCGGCCAGCCGCAGATCCCGAGCCCGAGCGGCCGCTGGTTCTTCAGCACCGAGGACATGCCGGCCAACGCGCCGTTCGCCGGCAGCTCCCAGCTCGCCGGCGCGGAGTACACCTACTTCCAGCAGCAGTACCTCGACGGCACGCCGGCGCGGACCGAGCAGAACAGCTCGTACTGCAAGGTCAAGGTCATCTGGTGCATCGTCCGCACCTACGTCTCGGTCGTCACGCAGGTCGAGGCATACACGATCACCGCGCAGCACACGATGAGCGCGCACCGGGTCATCCCGATCATGTTCGTCGGCCGCCGCGAGGGCTCGATCGACATCGACTCCGACGCCGACGTCTACGTCGCGGGCAACATCAACAACCCCTCGGGCGTCACGAGCATCGACGCGCCGAACGGCCGGATCGAGGTCCTCGGTGGCGAGATCTCCGGCCAGGTCGTCGAGCTCCGATCGCTGGAGAGCATCGGCAGTGCGGCCGCCCCGATCCCCACGCGCGTGGCGTCGATCAACGTCGTCGGAACCTCCGCGTCGTCGACCCCGGTGCTCGTCAACACACCGCCGTACAAGTGGACGTCGGCGAGCGGGGTCAAGAACCTCACCTGGGGCGACACCGTCCGCGTCGCCGAGGGCTACAGCTCCGCGCTCGGCGTCGCCGGCCGGGTCTACCAGTACACCGGACCCGCCCGCCAGAACGTCGACCTGGGCACCGTCCACTACAGCGACCGTCAGGCCGCGATCTGGGTCGAGCTGACGACGCCGACGAACGACGTCGTCAAGGTCGGCACCGACTACTACGCCTTCATCGGCAAGTCCGCCCAGCTCGACCTCTCGGCGCAGAACTACGCCGACACGTCGCGGTGGACGAAGCTCCCGCGCCAGCCGGGCCTGACGGCGATCTCGACCGGTGGCGGCGTGTTCGTCGAGGACCGCGGCACGACGACGGCGGTCCGGACGGTCCTCGCCGGCGCCGGCGATGTGCTCCTCTCGTCCAACGGCAGCATCGTCCGCGCCGAGGGGAACGCCGCCTACGGCACGGTGACCGGCGAGCACATCACGCTGCTCGCCGGCGGCCTGCGCCCGACGGTCACCGGGGAGTCGGTCAATCCCGGCGGGATCGGCACGACCAACGCGCCGCTGACCATCCAGACCGGTGGCACCCAGGCCGCCGACCTCGACGTCCGCGCACGCGGCGACGTCTTCCTGCTGCAGCCGACCGGCGATCTGTGGCTCAACTCGCTGCGGGCCGGTGGCGGCGACGTCTGGCTCAAGGTCGCCGGGGGCAGCCTCTACAACGCCAACACCGGCGTCACCCGCGACCCGCGGACCTACGCGCAGCTCTCGCAGAGCGTCTACCGCTCGCTCGGCCTGCTCGATCCCGACCAGCCCTACGTCCAGCAGACCCGGTTCGCCGACGGCCGCAACGACGCCTACCGCCGCTACTGGGAGCTGGCGGTCCGGGTCGACGGCACCGGCACCGTGCGCCTGACCGAGACCGAGCGCGCGCACTGGACGGGCCTGTACGCGTCGCAAGGCCGCAGCCAGGCGGAGATCGAGGCGTCGATCGCGACGCTCGAGGCCCAGCGGACCGGCGAGTACGACACGTTGCACGGCTTCTGGAACGCGTACTTCACGCGGATCGGCGAGACGATGCCGAGCAGCTACGTCCCGCTCGAGCGGTTCGAGGGCGCCACGGTCACCGCTGGCGCGACGACCCTCAGCTCGCCCGGCGCGACGTTCACGTCGGCCGACGTCGGCCGGGTCATCCGGGTCGGGGGCGTCGACAACGAGATCGTCGCGGTGCTCGCCGACGGCGGCGTCGTCGTCCTGCGCGACCCGGTCGGTGGCCCGGTCACCCGCACCGACGGCACCGTCGCCGGTCCCTCCAGCACGCTCCACTCCGCGACCGCGGGCTTCGCCGCCGCCGACCTCGGCCGTGCGATCACCGTCGACGGCGTCGCGACGACGATCGCCGCCGTGCTCGGCCCGGACACCGTGCGCCTGACGACCCCGGTCGCGGCCGGCGTGTCGCGCACCGTCGCCTTCGTCGACGCCCACGGCGACGGCACCGTCATCGACGGCACGACGCTCACCTCGCTCTCGGCGACGTTCACTGCCGCCGACGTCGGCCGGGCGATCACCGTCGGTCGGGTGACGACCGAGGTCGTCGCGGTGCTCGGCGCCAACGCCGTGACGCTCGCCGACCGCCTCGTCGACGGCAACGGGATCGCGTTCTCCTACAGCCCCGGTGCGAGCGAGAGGAACGACGCGACCGTCACGACGTCGGCCACGACCCTGAGCTCGGCGTCCTCGGCCTGCGCCGCCCATGACGTGGGCTAG
>JBFWKS010000030.1:0-25046 GCA_050252545.1 Solirubrobacteraceae bacterium | reverse complement strand
CTACCGGCCGGATCGGGATTGCGGTGGCCGGTCGGCGGCGGAGTCCGTACCATGGAAGGGGTGAGCACGCCCTCCGCACCCGACACCGTCCTGCTCGCCCGGCCGCGGGGGTACTGCGCCGGCGTCGATCGCGCGGTCCAGACCGTGGAGCGCGCGCTGGAGCTCTACGGCCCGCCCGTGTACGTCCGCAAGGAGATCGTGCACAACAAGCACGTCGTCGAGACGCTGCGCTCGCGCGGGGCGATCTTCGTCGACGAGCTGACCGGGGAGATCCCCGAAGGCGCCATCACGATCTTCAGCGCCCACGGCGTCAGCCCCGCCGTCCACGAGGACGCCGAGCGGCGCGGCCTGCGCACGATCGATGCGACCTGTCCGCTGGTGACCAAGGTCCACCGCGAGGCCGTGAAGTTCGCCGAGGACGGCTTCCACATGATCCTCATCGGCCACGCCGGGCACGAGGAGGTCGAGGGCACGATGGGCGAGGCGCCCGATCACATCACGCTGGTCGAGACGGTGGAGGACGTCGACACGCTCGACATCGACCCTGAGACCGAGCGGCTGGCGTACATCTCGCAGACGACGCTGTCGGTCGACGAGACCCGCGAGATCATCGACCGGCTGCGGCAGCGGTTCCCGCACATCACCGGTCCCCGCAAGGACGACATCTGCTACGCCACGACCAACCGGCAGATGGCGGTCAAGCAGCTGGCCGCCCAGTGCGACCTGGTGCTCGTGATCGGCTCGCGCAACTCGTCCAACTCGCTGCGGCTGGTCGACGTCACCCGAGAGCTGGGCACCGACAGCCACCTGATCGACAACGCCGGCGAGGTCGACGAGGCGTGGCTCGACGGCAAGCGCACGGTCGGCATCACATCGGGCGCCAGCGCGCCCGACGAGCTCGTCGAGGAGCTCGTCGAGCTCTTCCGCTCGCGCGGTACGACCGACGTGCGCGAGCTCGAGGTCATCCGCGAGGACGTGCGGTTCATGCTTCCCAAGCCGATTCGCGTCGAGCAGCGCGCCCGCGAGATGGCCCGCGCCTGATCCGACGGCGGTCAACGGGCCGACGGGGTGGCGTCCACGGGTGGCGAGGGCTCGTCGGCGTCGGCGGGCGCCCGCGGCGCCACGCCAGGGACGGCGGAGCTCGGTGGCACGACGTGGGCGGCGCCGGGACCGGCGGGCGACACCCTCGTCGTGTCGGACCTGCACCTGGGGTCGGCGACCGGCGGTGACCTGCTGCGCGCGTCGACGGACGCACTCGACCGGTTCCTCGACGCGCTCGACGGCGTCGGCACCCTCGTGATCGCGGGCGACCTGCTCGAGTTGCGTCACGGCCCGGCGCGCCGGATCCTCGGACGGGCCCGGCCCGCCCTGCGGGCGATCGGCGTGCGGATGGGGGCCCACCGGCGAATCCTGCTGCTCGCCGGCAACCACGACCACGCCCTCGTCCGGCCGTGGATCGACCGTCGACGCCTGGCGGGCGAGGAGCTGGGACCGACCGACGCCGCGGCCCCGGCCGACGTGTCGCCGTTGGCGGTCGCGGTGGCCGACGCGCTCGGCCCGGCGGCCGTCCGGATCGCCTATCCGGCGGCGTGGATCGTGCCACCGGCCGGGCCGGAGCCGGTCGGCGCGTCCGGGAGGGCACCCGCCTCCGGGCGGCCGGCCGCGACCACCGCTGCGGGTGTCGCCTCGCCTGCCGCCTGCTCCGGCGTCCTCGTCACCCACGGTCACCACCAGGACGCGATCTGGAGGCTGCCGACGATCGAGCGGCTGCTGGCCGGGGTCGTCGCCCGCACCCACGGGCAGACCCAGGACGCCACCCGCACCGTCGACGAGTTCGAGCGGCTGCTGCGTCCCGCGTACGGCTGGATCGAGGGGATCGCCGAGTACACCGAGCGCGACCGTCAGGCCCGATCGCAGCGCACCTCGGCCCGCATCTGGGATCTGCTGCGCGACGGGCGGGGCGTGCGTGGCCGGGCGGCACGGATCGCGGTGCCGGCCGCGGTCCGGGCGGCGCGCCGGGCCGGGCTCGGCGATCTCGCCACGCGGCTGGACGTCGACCTGCTGCGGCGCGAGGGGCTGGAGGGCGTGGCGACCGTCGTGCACCGCTGGGGCCTGCGCCCGCGGCACCTCATCAGTGGGCACACCCACCACGCCGGACCGCTCGCCGCCGCCCTCCCCGACGAGTGGTGCACCGCCGACGGCACGCACCTGTGGAACCCCGGCGCCTGGGTCTGGGAGGGCACGTCGCTGTCGGGCCCGATCGACGACCGCGAGCACCCTTACGCGCCCGGTGGGGCGGTGCGGATCGCGGCCGACGGAACCCCGCGCATCGTGCGGGTGGACCTGTGAAGCCCGCAGATTTCACACCGTGTCACGTTTTCGCTACGCTGGCGTAGACAAGCGGGTGCGTCCCGCTCCCCGACCTTGAGGAGCCCGCGCATGGCCACGACCCACGCCTCCGAGGAGGCGCACGACCACCACCACGCCGATCACGCGACGGTGGAGCTGAACGAGCCGGGCTGGACCGACGGCAAGCGGTACGCGTGGCTGCTCGGGCTCGTCGTCCCGGTGCTGCCGTTCCTCGCCTGGGGCCTCGTCGAGTGGACCGGCATCGGCGTGTTCTGGTGGCTCGGCCCGATGGTGATCTTCGGCCTGTTCCCGATCCTCGACCAGATCATCGGGCAGGACGCCGAGAACCCGCCGGATCGCGTGATGGCGTGGCTCGAGCAGGACCGGTACTACCGCTGGTGCACCTACGCCTACATCCCGCTGCAGTACGGGTCGTTCGTGCTCGCCTGCTGGCTCTGGGGCAGCGGCGACCTGGGCGTCGTCGCGTCGATCGGCCTGGCGGTCACCGTCGGCTGCGTCAGCGGGATCGCCATCAACACCGCGCACGAGCTCGGGCACAAGCGCGGCAAGGGCGAGCGGTGGCTCAGTCGCGTCGCGCTCGCGCAGTCCGGCTACGGGCACTTCTTCATCGAGCACAACCGCGGGCACCACGTCCGCGTCGCCACCCCGGAGGACCCGGCGAGCTCGCGGATGGGCGAGAGCTTCTGGGCGTTCTGGCCGCGGACGGTGCACGGCAGCCTCATCTCGGCGTGGGAGCTGGAGGCGACCCGCCTACGCCGCGTCGGCCGGCGCGTGCTCTCGCACCGCAACGACGTGCTGACCGCGTGGCTGATGACGGTCGTGCTGTTCGCGGCCGCGGCGATCGCGTTCGGGCCGGAGATCCTGCCGTACGTGCTGATCCAGATGGTCTTCGGGTTCTCGCTCCTGGAGGTCGTCAACTACCTGGAGCACTACGGGCTGCTGCGGGACCGGCGCGATGACGGCCGCTACGTGCGGACCGCGCCCGGCCACAGCTGGAACAGCAACAACGTGGTGTCGAACGTCTTCCTGTACCACCTGCAGCGCCACAGCGATCACCACGCGCACCCGCTGCGGCGGTTCCAGGCGCTGCGACACTTCGACGAGGCTCCGCAGCTGCCCACCGGGTACGCCGGGATGATCGTGCTGGCGGTGCTGCCGCCGGTCTGGCGACGCGTGATGGATCACCGCGTCGTCGAGCACTACGGTGGCGACGTGACCCGGGCCAACATCCTGCCGCGCAAGCGCGAGAAGGTCCTGCGGCGCCACGGGCGGACGACCTCGGCGCCCTCCGGAGCGGGCGACTGATGGCGGTCTACGTCTGCCCCGAGTGCGGGTATCGCTACGACGAGGCGGCCGGCGACGACCGCGAGGGCTTCGCGCCGGGTACGCCGTTCGCCCAGATCCCGGACACCTGGACCTGCCCGGACTGCGGCGTCGTCGACCGGCCGGACTTCGCGCCCGCGGACGGCTGAGCGCGCCGGCCGACGACCGAGCGCCGGGTGGCGTCCGGGAGCCGCCGGTCAGCCGTGGCCGGGCAGCGACTCCGTCGCGCCCTCGGGGGCGAGCCCGGGGGCGAAGCTCACGCCGTGAACGACGGTGCCCGGGCCCGGCTCGACGGTGATCTCGCCCGTCGTCGACCGGTCGTGTCCGCGGACGCGGAACGCGCCCGTACCGTCGAGCGTCATCGTGTCGCCGTCGACGAGCACCGTCACCGGATCGGCCCCGGTGGGCTCGGCGACGACCCACACCTCGCCCGCGCGGTAGGCACCCGAGAACGGGCCCTCGTGCTCCGGCGTCGGTATGACGATCATCGCGTCGTCGTCGTCGACCGGGCGCAGCGGGGCGATCGGCTCGTCGTGGCGGCCGAGGAGCTCGAGGATCGCCTCCTCGCACTCGCGGTAGCCGCCTTCGCCGACGTGGTGATCGACGAGCCAGCTCGATCCGTCGAAGAGGTAACGCGACGGCCACCCGGGCGCCTCGAAGTCGTCACGGTACTCGCCGTCGTCGTCGAGCAGGACCGGAAAGGTCAGCCCCAGTCGCTCGACGGCGGCCTCGACGGCGTCCACGCCGCGCGAGCACGCGAACCCCGGCCAGTGGGCGCCGACGACCCGCAGGCCGTGCTCGGCGTACCGCTCGTGCCACGCCTGCAGATACGCGACGGAGCGCACCGACGCCGGCCGGCAGAAGTCCCAGAACTCGATCAGGACCGGGCGGCCCACCTGCTGGTCCATGCGCAGCATCGCGACGTTGATCCACGTCGCCGGGCGGGGGAACGGGGGAGCGGGGATCGTCTCCGCGGGGGCGCGCATGGCCTCGGCCACGTTACCCGGCGCCCGCGGCGGGCGGAGCGCCGACCGGCGCGGGACCGGCCGGGTCGACCATCTACCATCCGGCGCCATGCTCCGCTCGGTCTCCCGCGCGTGCGGGCCCCGGCGGTGCGCCCGGACGCTCGGCGTCCTGGCCCTCGTCCCGGTCGCGTGGGCGTCGCTCGTCGCCCCGGCGGCCGCGCACGACCCGCTCGGCCCGCGCGACCTGCCGCTCCCCGAGTGGGCCTTCCTGTGGATCATCGCCCTGCTGCTGCTCGGTCTGCAGGTCTGGTGGTTGCGAGGCGCCGGAGCAGCGACGACCCGGGACGGGCGAGCGCCGTCCGGACCCGACGACGTGCCCGCGGGTGCCGCCGCCGCCCGCGTCCTTCGCACGGTGGTCGGCCTGCTGGGCATCGCCGTCGCGGGCGTGGCGATCTGGGCCGGCAGCACCGGGACGACGAACCCGCAGGCCAACCTGCTGCCGACGGTGCTCCTCGTCGGCCTGCTCGTGGCGCTCCCGGTCGGGTCGATGGTCGTCGGGGACGTGTGGCGGTGGCTGAGCCCGTGGGGAGCGGTCGTCGACGCGGCCGGCGTGCTCGGGCGGCGGCTCTCCGGCCCCGCGGGGCTACCCGAGCCGTTCCGGTGGCCCGAGCGGTGGGGGAGCCTGCCCGCCGCAGCCGTGCTCCTGGGGCTCGGCTGGATCCAGGTCGCGTCGCCGGTCCGGGACGATCCGCCGGCGCTCGCGCTGATGGCCCTCGTCTACGCGGCGCTGCTGCTCGTCGGGACCGGCGTCTACGGCCGCGCGTTCCTGCACCATGCGGACGGGTTCGCGCTCCTGGGCCGGATGGGCGCCGCGCTCTCGCCGTGGACGGTGCGGCACGGGCGTCCGGCGCTGCGCCGTCCCGGCGCCGGACTCGCGGCCCTGGCCGGCGACCGCGGCGTGCCGGCCGGCGCGATCGCGATCGCCGCGACCGGGCTCTTCGACGGGGTTGCCTCGACCACGCTCTGGTCGGGGGACGGCGGGATCGGTCCCCGGCTGGAGGGGCTCTTCGTCGACCTGGGCGTCGGGCCGGGCGCCGCGTCGACGGTCGCGTCGACCGTCGGCCTGTTGCTCGTGGCCGGTCTCATCGCGGCGTCGGCCGTCGGACTGGCGGGACTGTTGCGCCGGACCGTGGGTGACACCGGCCCCGCCCGTCCCGCCCGCCCCGTCCACCCGGTGGATCGGCGGGGTGGTGCGGGCGTGGGGTGGGACTCGACCGCCGCCACGGCGGTCACGGACCGCGTCGGCGGCGGCCTGGTCCCCGTGGCGCTCGCGATCCTCGTCGCCCACTACGGCGCCCTGCTCGTCACGGAGGCGCCGACGGTCGCGTCGCTGCTGTCGGATCCGCGCGGCGACGGGTCGGACTGGTTCGGCACCGCGTCCCACACCGGGACGGTCGGCGGTGACGGTGCGGTCGCGGTCTGGCTCTCGCAGATCGCCATCGTCACGGCCGCGCACATCGGGGTGCTCGTGACCCTCCGACCGGTCCGTCGCGGCGCGCGTCGCGCGGCGCTCCGCGTGGCGACCGTCGGGCTGGCGGCGGCGGTCGCATCTGCCGGCATCGCTCTATGGTTGTCGACGTGAGTGTCGTCCTCGCCCACGCCGGCCACTGGTACCACGTGATCCTGTACCTGCTGCCCGTCGCGCTCGTCGCGGGCGGCCTGTGGCTGGCCGGGCGTCGGCTGCCCGACGAGGACGAGCTGGACGACCTCGACGACGGGTTCGACGACGAGCCGGACGCCGCCGTGCCGGGCCCGCGCTGAGCGCGGCCGACACCGACGAACGTCCACTTCCCGACAGCACGGTCACGGCCGGATAGGGTCGCGACGACACGGTTCCCACAGGGCATCACCGAGTCGGACCGAAGGCGCGCAACCAGAGCGCGCCGACGGGGTTATCCCAGGTGACGCCACAACGATCCGACCGGGAGGTGACGATGCCCACCAAGACCCACGACCACCGCGACGCCGATGCCCTTCACCGGCTCCTCGACTCGGTCGACGACACGCGCGAGATCGTCGTCCGTGACGCCCGGGACGCCGACGATGCGCTGCGCGGCGCCTGGGTCTCGGCCCGCGAGGACGCCCGCGACGCCTGGGCGGCGTGGTCGGCCGCGCCGAGCCCGATCCTGTGGGCCGTCTACCTGGCGGCGCGGGACCGCGAGGACGCGGCGGTCGCCGCCCGCGAGCACGAGCACGAGTACGTCTGAACCGTCGGGCCTCTGAACCGGCGGGCCGCGGGCGGTCAGCCGGCCTCGGCCTCGGCCTGCAGCACCCGGATGTCGTGGGCGAGGCCGGCGTCGGTGAGGACCTGGACGGGCCACGCCACCCGCTGCCGGCCCCGGCCGTCGACGAGCAGCACGTAGGCGTTGTGCTCGAACCCCTGGCCCTGGGGCTGGATCCCGTACGCCTTCCAGATCGGGCGCAGCTGGTCGCGGTCGCCGAGCAGGAACCGCATCCGTTCCCGTAGGCCCATCCGGTTGACGAACCGCTGTGCCGACCCCGCCGTGTCGCGCTCGGGGTCGACGGTGATCGCCAGCGTCGGCACCGGCTGGTCCAACCGGTCCAGGGCGCTCGCGATCTGTCGCGCGGCGACCGGGCAGGTGTCCCGGCAGGTCGAGTAGAGGAACGTCACCACCAGCGGCGATCCGCGGTACTCGTCGAGCGTGGCCGTGCGCCCCTGCTGGTCACGCAGCCGCAGCGGCGGGGCGAGCGCACCGTCGGCCCGCTCCGGTCCGGCGAAGGGGCTGCCGGGCGCCTGGACGCCGAGTGCGGCGGTCGCCTCCTCGGTCGTCGCCGGCTGCAGCACCACGACGCCGACCGCGAGGGCGAGGGTGACGGTGAGCGTCACGAGGAGGGCGAGCGGCAGACGCGGGTGCACGTCGCTCAAGGGTACGGGTCGGCCCGTGGAGTGCGACGGTCGCCGCCGGACCGTGCTCCGGCGGCGTAGGCTTGAGGGACGGGGCGTGATGCCCTCCGCGGGGAGGCTCGCGGGTCGCTATACTTTCTGAAGTAGTGGAATCCCGATGGGCAATCAGGTGATCGCATGACACCCTCCGGTGCGGAGTTCGTCCGCCAGATCAAGGGCCAGGTCGACGAGGTCGATCCGGCGCAGGTGCAGGAGGTCCTCTGGGACCCCGACACGGTGATCGTCGACGTCCGCGAGAGCGACGAGGTCTCGGCGGGCAAGCTGCCCGGCGCCGTGCACGTCGCGCGTGGCTTCCTCGAGTCGCGGATCGACGGCGCCGTCGGTGACCGCGACAAGCGGGTCATCCTCTACTGCGCGTCCGGCAACCGCTCGGCGCTCGCCGCCCGCACGCTCCGCGACGATCTCGGCTACGCGAAGGTCGAGTCGATGACCGGCGGCTACACGCTGTGGAAGGACCGCGGCTACGAGGTCGACGTCCCGCGCGTGCTCACCCCCGAGCAGCGTGAGCGCTACAGCCGGCACGTGCTGATCGACGAGATCGGGCTCGAGGGGCAGCTCAAGCTCCTCGACGCGAAGGTCCTGCTGATCGGGGCCGGGGCGCTCGGCTCGCCGAACTCGCTGTACCTCGCGGCCGCCGGCGTGGGGACGATCGGCGTCGTCGACGACGACGTCGTCGACCTCTCGAACCTGCAGCGCCAGGTCGCGCACGGCACGTCGACGATCGGCGAGCCCAAGACCGAGTCGGTCGCGCGACGGCTGGCGGACCTCAACCCCGGGGTCGACGTCGTCCAGCACCGCACGCGCCTGGACGCGTCGACGGTGCTCGACATCTTCCGCGACTACGACGTCATCGTCGACGGGACCGACAACTTCCCGACGCGGTACCTCATCAACGACGCAGCGGTCCGGTTGGGCAAGCCGGTCGTCAGCGCCGCGATCCTCGGCTTCGAGGCACAGCTGTCGGTGTTCGACACCAGGACCGACCAGGGGCACGAGCCCGGCCCGTGCTACCGCTGCCTCTTCCCCGAGCCGCCCCCGGCGGAGCTGGCCCCGTCCTGCGGCGCCAACGGGGTACTGGGCGTCCTGCCCGGGACCGCCGGCCTGCTGCAGGCGACCGAGGTCATCAAGCTCGTCGTCGGTGTCGGCGACACGCTGCGCGGCCGCCTGCTGATGTACGACGCACTGGCCGCCGAGATGCGCGAGGTCAAGGTCCGTCGTGACCCGTCCTGCCCCGTCTGCTCCGTCGACCCGGCGTCGATCCCGGACGATCAGCTCGGCGTGTTCCCCGATTACGAGGCGTTCTGCGCCGCTGCGGGCTAAGGTCCCGATCCCATGGCGAGCATCCGCATCCCTCCGGTCCTGCGCCCGTCCGTCGGTGGCGAGCGTGAGGTCTCCGCCGACGGCTCGACCGTCCGCGAGGTCCTCGACGCGCTGACCACCGCCCACGAGGAGCTGCGCTCGCAGCTCTTCGGGGCCGACGGCGAGCTCAACCGGTTCGTCAACGTCTACCTCAACGACGAGGACGTCCGCGTCCTCGGCGGCCTCGACACCGCGGTCGGCGGTGCCGACACGCTGCAGATCCTGCCGGCGATGGCCGGCGGGTCGCGCTGATCGACCCCACGATCCGGCGGTCGCCCCACGGCGGCCGCCACCGTCGCCGCGGCGGCCGGAACGGCTCGCCCCGACGGGGCCGGGAGGTGTCCGTCCGGTCGCAGATCCGGGTACCAACGGCCGGGCCGGTCCCGCGCGTCACGAGAACGGCACCATCCCGTCACCGGACCGGCACGGTCGGACCCTCGGTTCGTCACGGGTGCGTCCGTCAGCATGGGTTCCGATGACGACGACCGCACCGCCCGACCTGGACGACGAGGCCCTCGAGCGTCTGCGCGCGCTCACCGGCGTTCCCGACGCGACGTTCCGTGAGCACCAGCTCGACGCGATCCGCGACCTCGTCGAGGACCGTGCCCGCGTGCTGTGCGTGCAGCGCACCGGCTGGGGCAAGAGCGCGGTGTACTTCGTCGCCACGGCGCTGATGCGTGCGCGTGGTGCCGGGCCGACGTTGATCGTCTCGCCCCTGTTGGCACTCATGCGCAACCAGCTCGAGGCGGCGACCGCGATGGGACTGCGCGCCCACACGATCAACTCGACGAACCAGGGGGAGTGGGCCGAGGTCGAGCGGTTGCTCGAGGCCGACGAGGTCGATCTGCTGCTGATCGGCCCGGAGCGGCTCAACGCCGAGCGGTTCCGGGAGCGGATGCTGCCCCTGGTGGCGTCCCGCACGGGGCTGCTGGTCGTCGACGAGGCGCACTGCGTGTCGGACTGGGGCCACGACTTCCGCCCCGACTACCGCCGGATCAAGGACGTGCTGGCCGGGCTGCCCGGCGACGCCGCGGTGCTCGGCACCACGGCCACGGCGAACGACCGGGTGGTGGCCGACGTCGTCACGCAACTGACGTCCGAGGAGGCCGGTCTCCGGGTCTACCGGGGCTCCCTCGCCCGGACGAGCCTGCGGATGGAGGTCGTCGACCTGCCCCATCCCGCCGAGCGCCTGGCCTGGCTCGTGGAGCGCCTGCGACCCGACGGTGGACTGGAGGGTTCGGGCATCGTCTACACGCTGACGGTCGCGGATGCGGAGCAGGTGGCCGCGTTCCTCGTCGACCACGGCGTCAGCGCGGCCGCCTACACCGGAGGACGCGACACGAGCGAGCGGATCGCCGTCGAGGAACGGTTGCGGGCCAACGACGTCAAGGCCGTCGTCGCCACCAGCGCGCTGGGCATGGGCTACGACAAGCCCGACCTCGGGTTCATCGTCCACTACCAGGCGCCCGGCTCGGTCGTGAGCTACTACCAGCAGGTCGGCCGCGCCGGTCGCGGTGTCGACCACGCCGAGGTCGTGCTCCTGCGCGGCGCCGAGGACCGACGGATCCAGGACTTCTTCATCAGCCAGGCGTTCCCTCCGCGCGACCGCGTCGACGAGGTCCGCGCCGCGCTCGACGGCGCGGGCGAGCCGGGGCTGACGACACGGCAGATCCAGGCCCACGTCAACCTCGGCCTGACCCGGCTGGAGGGGATGCTCAAGGTCCTCGACGTCGAGGGTGCCGTCCACCGATCCGGCAGTCGCTGGAGCGCCGTGCCCGACAGCGGCTGGACGTACGACGAGCCGCGCTACCGGCACATCACCGCGCTGCGCCGCGCCGAGCAGCAGGCGATGGCCGACTACGGCTCCGACGGTCGGTGCCTCATGCGCACGCTGCAGGAGCAGTTGGACGATCCCGATCCGGTCGACTGCGGCCGTTGCGCTGTCTGCGCCGGACCGCGGTGGGCGATCGACCCCGACCGCGAGCTCGTCCGCGAGGCCCAGCAGACGTTGCGCTCCCGACCCGTCGCGTTCGATCCCAAGCGGATGGCGCCGGAGGCCGGCACCGGCACGATGCGCAAGATCGCCGAGAACGCGCGGACGGAGGCGGGGCGCGCGCTCGCGCGACGTGGCGATGCCGGTTGGGACGCGGAGGTCCAGACCGCGCTGCGCGACGGCCGGGTGACCGACGAGCTCGTCGACGCCGCCGCGGAGCTCGTGCGGGGGTGGGGCGTGGCACCGGCCTGGGTGACGGCAGTGCCTGCGCGTCGCCCGCTGCGAGGCGCCCGGGACCACGGGGGCGCACCCGACGCGGCGGCCGGTGGGACCGACGTGGTCTCGGATCTCGCCACTCGGGTGGCGGCCGCGCTCGGCCTGCCGTACGTCGCGACGCTCGCCCGCCGGGAGGACCGCCCGCCCCAGGATCAGCAGCGCGGCGCGGCCCAGCAGGCCGCGAACGTCCGTGGCGCGTTCGGGGTGACGACCGAGGTGCCCGACGGTCCGGTCCTGCTGGTCGACGACCTGCGCCACTCGGGCTGGACCCTGGCGATGGTCGGCGGTCAGCTCCGGCGCCGCGGGGCGGGGCCGGTGCTCCCGCTGGTGCTGAGCACGTCGTAGGCCCGCGCCGGCGACCCGTCGACGGCGCGGCTACGCCTGCAGGCCCGCCACCGCCGCCCCCACGGTCCCCGCGCTCATCGCGACGAACGATGCGACGGTCAGGACGCGGTAGGGGAGGGCCTTGGACCACTCCTCGCGGAACGCCAGCGGCAGGAACAGGATCGGGTTGACGACCGTCCCTGCGATCAGCGCGACCCGGTTCCACGCCGCGAGATCGGGCAGCGCCGTGCCGACCGCGATCAGGAGGATCCCCATGATCACGTAATCCAGGTGCATCTGGAGCAGCCGCCGAGGGCTGCGAACCCCGACGCGCCGCAGCACGTCGGGGTACTCGGTGCGCAGCACGACGAGCCACCCGAGCAGCGCGCCGACCGCCAGGAGGCACAGGCCGACCTGCGCGAGGATGTCCATCGGCGGACCCTACCCCGCGGGGCGACCGGGTCGCGGGGCGGATCGCCGGCGGGACCCGGGCGGCGATCCCCCTGTGGCGCGTGGACGGCGACGGCCGTGGGACACCCGCCGGAGGGCCCCGTCGGGCGCCTACCGCGGCCGCAGGCCGGCGCGGCGATCAGCCGTGGAGGTCGCTTCCGAGCATCGCTACACTTACTGAAGCATGCCGCTGCCCCCCCTCGAGAACCGACCCTGCGCAGGTCGCTACGGCGACATCGTGCAGTCGATCGGCAACACGCCGCTCGTCGAGCTCAAGCGCCTCTCGCCCAAGCCGGGCGTGCGGATCTGGGCCAAGCTCGAATCGGCCAACCCCACCGGGTCGGTCAAGGACCGCGTCGCCCGGGCACTGATCGAGGACGCCGAGGAGCGCGGCACGATCGGCCCCGACTCGATCATCCTCGAGCCGACATCGGGCAACACCGGCATCGCGCTCGCGATGATCGCCAGGCGCAAGGGCTACCGGCTCAAGGTCGTGATGCCCGACAACGTCACCAGGGAGCGCACCGACCTCCTGCGGATGTACGGCGCCGAGATCGTGTACTCGCCCGGCAACCTCGGGTCCAACGGCGCGGTGGCGCTCGCCGAGAAGATGGCGCGCGAGGATCCCCAGTACGTCATGCCGTACCAGTACGGCAACCCCGCGAACCCGCTGGCGCACTACAACGGCACCGCGCTCGAGATCCTCGAGGAGCTCGACGGCGAGGTCGACGCGTTCGTCGCCGGCCTCGGCACCGGCGGCACCCTCATGGGCAACGGCCGCCGGTTCAAGGAGGAGCTCGGCGACCGCGTGAGCATCGTCGCGGCGGAGCCGATGCAGGGCGAGCCCGTCCAGGGCCTGCGGTCGCTGGACGACGGGTTCATCCCGCCGATCATCGATCTGTCGTTGCTGGACCGGAAGATCTTCGTCACCAACGAGGACGCGATCGTCTGGACCCGAAGGCTCCTCGACGAGGAGGGCCTCTTCGCCGGCGTCAGCTCCGGCGCCATCGCCCGCGTGGCCGTGCGGATCGCCAACGAGATGGACGAGGGCAACGTCGTCTTCATCGTCTGCGACGACGGTTGGAAGTATCTCTCCTCGGGCATCTACACGAGGCCCATCGAGGAGATCGAGAACCTCGACTCGACGGTGTGGTGGTAGACGATGGGCCCGATCGGCGTCCCCGAACTCCTCATCATCCTCGTCATCGCCCTGCTCGTGCTGGGCCCGAAGAAGCTCCCCGAGGTCGGCCGATCGCTCGGCAAGGGCCTGCGGGAGTTCAAGGACACCGTGTCCGGCGCCAACCCGTTCGATGACGACGGTGACGCGTTCGGTCGGGTCGACGATGGTGCGGCATCGAAGCGCCGCGCATCGCGGGCCGCGATTCCGCCGCCCTCCTCCGGCACCTCGGCGGGGGCGGTCGACGGCGACGCCACCGACGTCTCCGCCAGCACGGTGGACCGCACCTGATGCGGATCACGTCCGCGGCGCTCGCTCAGATCGTCGCCCACGCCCTCCGCGACGACCCGGACGAGTGCTGCGGGGTGCTCGGCGTCCGCGACGGCACCGTCGTGTCGGTCCACGAGCTGGAGAACGCGCTGAACGGCCCCAAGCCGCTCGGGTTCGAGATCGCCTCCCGCGACCTGCTGCGCGTCCACAACGCGATCGAGGACGACGACGCCGAGCTCGGCGTCATCTACCACTCGCACACCCGTTCGGCGCCCTACCCGTCGCAGACCGACATCAACTTCGCGGCCGGTTGGCCCGGGGTCGAGTGGCTCATCGTCGGGACCAAGTCCGTCCCGCCCGGCGAGCCCGAGATCCGCAGCTACCTCATCGATGGCGCGACGATCACCGAGGTCGCGGTCGACGTCGTCGACTGACGCCCGACGCGGCGCTCAGGACCCGGCGACCTGCGCCCGTTCCCACGCGAGCTCGGACGTGATCCCGCGCTCGGCGAGGAGCGTCTCGGCGTCCTCGAGGCTCCCGGCGTCGTGGACGAGGCCGGCCAGCCGCGCGGGCCCGTCGACGGCACCGCGAACGGTGAGGAAGACCGCCTGGCCACCGATCTCGGTCTGCACGACCGTGCGCCGGCCGCTGCGGATCAGGGCCGGCCCGCGCGCACCGCGCGCACAGGCGATCGCCAGGGCGCTGGCCTCGGTCGGCACGACCTCGAGCAGGCGGTCGACCGCCTGCAGGTCGGCGAGGTCGAGCGGCAGGCGCGCGATCACGCCGTCGTGGGCGGCGGCCTCGTCGATCCGCGCGGCGACCTCGTCCGGGGTGAGCTCGCCGTCGCAGCCCGACCCGACCACCGCGGCGACGACCGGGAACCCCGCCGCGTCCAGGTGGGTGCCGGCCGCGAGGAGCACCGCATCGGCGAGCGGGCTGCCGAGCCCGGCCTCGTCGCCGTGGGCGAGCACGTCGCCGCCGACGTCCACGAGCACGATCCCGTCGCACCCCGTGCGCTCCGCCGCGGCACGCAGGCCCTGAGCGACCACCGACGGCCCGGGGTTCGGATCGATGAGGACCACCGGCTCGCCGAGCGCGGCGGCGGCGTGCGACTCGCCGAACAGGACGCCGCCAGGGGTACGGGTGGCGGGACCCGCGAGTGCCGCGGCCGGGTGGACCACCTCGGCGTCGACCAGCTCGTCGATCCGGCGTGGGCCGGGGACGGGGTCGAACGGCAACCGCTCCCAGGTCAGTCCGCCGATGACGAACGGCCGGCCGAGGAGCCGGGCGGCGGCGAACGCGCCGACGACGTCGCCGCCACCGCCGATGCCGACGACCAGCACGCGGCGGGCGGTCGGGAGAATCGACCGGGCGGCGCGCTCGGCGTCGCCGGAAACGGCGCGACCCACCGAGCTCATCGGTGGGTCGCGGGGTGCGTCACGCCAGGACGGGGACGCGGTCCGCGGCGGCGTCGAGGATGGCCTCGATCTCGCCGGTCGCCCGGGCGAACTCGCCGTCGGAGAGCACCGGGGTGCCCTCGAACGGCAGGTCGCGCTGGACCTCGAGCCAGGACCGACACCCACCGAAGTCGTCCCGCACGCGAACGGTGACGGGGCGGGGGATGCGGTAGGCGCGCAGGAGCACGACGTGGAGCGGGTGACGGTGCTTCCACCGCAGCCGCTTCTCGGCGTAGTCCGGCGTCCACACGTAGTACGGCGACAGCGCCTCGACGACGCGGGCGTCGGTCACGGTGTAGTGCGCCACGGCCTCGGCCCACGCCCGGATGCGCACGCGCTCCGGCTGCGGGATGCCACCGTCCTGGGTCAGCGCCGACGGCGGCGGGTCGCCGTCCGGCCACACGCCCTCCTCGAGCGCACGGCGCAACTCGGGCTGGTGCGACTCACGGATGACGTCGTTGCGCTGGTGATCGAAGGTGGGGTAGAGGAAGAAACGATCGTGGTCGAGCCGGAAGTGCTTGTGCTCCTCCCGGATCCCACCCTTCCGTAGCGTGAGCAGCTGCTCACCCTCGGCGAGGGCACGAACCGTGACCGCCCATTCCTTGAAGGCAATCGGCATGGCGGGTACCAGTGTTGGCGATGAACGTTCCCGTCGCGCAGCCGCAAACCGGCGGAGATCGCAACGAGACGGAGAAAGCATCGTTGCAGAAAGTTCGCCAGAATCCAAGGGGTTGCGGGGGATTCGCGCGTGACGGTGGTCACGGAGGTTTCGTCGCGCACGTCGTGCGCTGCTCGGCGAACGTGCCCGGAGGCGCTCAGTCGGGGCCGTCGGGCCGCGCCTCGTCGGGCGTGGAGCGGCCCCACCCGCCACCTCCGGGCGTCTCGATCCGGAGCCCCTCCCCGGCGCGCAGCCGCCCGCCGGTCTTGGCGTCCACGGGCTCACCCGCGACGACGTTGCGCCCCGGCGTGCCGTCACCGCCGCCGGCGGCACCCGCCGGAGCGACGGTCCGCCGATCGGTGAGCAGCTGGTAGTCGAGCGGGACCAGGGCGCGGAGCTCACGTACGACGCCGTCGCCGCCGCCGTGGGCTCCGGCCCCGCCGCTGCCACGACGGACCTCGTACCGGACCACCCGCACGGGGAAGGACGTCTCGAGCGCCTCGACCGGCGTGTTGCGGGTGTTCGACATCGCGACGTGGACCGCGCTCGGGCCGTCGGCGTCGGGAAGCGCACCCTGGCCTCCGCCGATCGTCTCGTACATCGTGCGGGTGGCGTCACCGAGCGTCACGTTGTTCATCGTTCCCTGCCCGAGCGCCCGCCCCAGCGCACCGAGCACCAGGTCGGCGACGCGTGAGCTCGTCTCGACGTTGCCCGCGACGACGGCGGGCCGGCGTCCGTCGGCGAACGGCCGTGCGTCGAGTAGCGATCCGGGACGGGTATGGACGAGGATCGGTCGTCGGGTGCCGTCGTCGGTCGGCAGCTCCGGGTCGGCGACCGCGGCCCGCACGGCGAACAGGCACGCAGACTCGGTCACGGCCCGCGGGCAGTTGAGGTTGTGGGCACCCTGGTCGGGCGCGCTGCGCAGGTCGATCGTCACGCGGCCGTCGGCGATCGTGACGACGACCGACAGCTCGATCGGACCGTCGCGGCCCTCCAGCACGTCGCTGCGTCGGTGCGTTCCGGCCGGCAGCGCGTCGATCGCCGCCGTCATCCGCCGCTCGCCGTAGTCCAGGACCTCGGCGGTCTGCGCGGCGAGGCGGTCCGGCGTCCGCTCCCGGGCCAGCGCCTCCAGGCCCTGCGCACCGATCCGGGCGCTCGCGAGCTGGGCACGCAGGTCGGCCCGGCGCTGGCGGGGGTGGCGCATCCGCGCGACGAGCTCGTCGATCAGGTCGTCGTCGAGCGGCCGGGGCGGGATGACCACGCCCTCCTCGTCGAGCGTCACCGAGTCGGCCGGCATCGATCCGGGGGTGCGGCCGCCGACGTCGGCGTGGTGCGCCCGCGACGCGGAGAATCCGACGAGCGTGCCGTCGTCGGCGAACGCCGGCGTGACGACGGTGATGTCCGGCAAGTGCGACCCGCCGGCGAACGGGTCGTTGAGGATCCACGACGTCCCCGGTGCCGGCCCGTCGCGGCCCGCACGCTCCAGCACGGCCGCGACCGACGCGGGCATCGCGCCGAGGTGGACCGGGATGTGCTCCGCCTGGGCGATCATGCGCGCGCCGGTGTCGAACAGCGCCGTCGAGCAGTCCCGCCGCTCGGTGATGTTCGGCGAGTGGGCGCTGCGGATGAGGGTCGCACCCATCTCGTCGCAGATCGCGCGGAGCCCGCCGACGAGCACCTGCAGGTCGACGGCGTCGAGCCGGGCGCTCACGTGGCATCCCCGGCGACGCGACGCAGGCGCAGCGTGCCGTCGCCGTCCCGGCGGACCGCCCAGCCCTCGGGCACGACGACGGTCGACCCGTCCTCGTGCAACACCAGCGGTCCCGGACGTTCGTCCTCGGTCGGATCGCCCTGGCCGAGCGACACGGCCGGCGTCTCGCCGATCACCGTGTGGCGGATCGTCACCAGCTCCAGCTCGGCGTCCGGATCGTCGAATCCGTACCGCTCCCGATGGGCCGCCGCGAACGCGTCGCGCAGCGCGACAGGGTCGGGCGGCACGTCGCGCACCGTCAGCTCGAACGCCTGCCCGACGTAGCGCACGTCGTAGGCCATCCGGACGGCGCCCGGCCCCTCCGCGGACGTGTCGGGGCGCAGCACCTCGGCCGTGATCGCGTCACCGCGGACCAGCACCGTGCGCGCGTGGTCGCGACGGCGCGGCGCGGCGGCGAGGCCGACGGCCGACAGCACCCCTCCCGCCCGCGGCACGAGGATCCGCCCGATCCCGAGGCGCTCGGCGAGGGAAGCGGCGTGCAGGCCGCCCGCGCCCCCGTAGGCGAGCAGCGCGAACCCGCGCGGATCGATGCCGCGCTCGACGGTCACCGTCCGCAGGGCTCGCTCCATCTCCGTATCGGCCACCCGAAGGATCCCGCGGGCACAGGTGTCGCGGTCGAGGCCCAGCGCCCGTGCGAGGCCGTCGACGGCGGCCGCGGCCGCGTCGGCGTCGAGCGTCACGCCTCCGGCCAGCGGCTCGGCGGGGTCGAGGGTACCGAGGACGACGTGGGCGTCGGTCACGGTCGGCTCGGTCCCGCCACGGCCGTAGGCGGCCGGTCCGGGCACGGCCCCCGACGAGCGCGGACCGACGCGCAGCGCGCCGCCGCTGTCGGCCCAGCCGACCGATCCACCGCCTGCTCCGACGGTGTGGATGTCGACCGTCGGCAGCGCGATCGGGCGTCCGTCGATGGCGCCGCCCCCGACCTCGTGGGCACGACCGTCGCGGACGACGAGCACATCGCACGACGTACCGCCCATGTCGACGCAGAGCAGGTCGGGCTCGCCGGACGCCGCGGCGACGAGCATCGCGGCGGCCGCCCCACCGGCGGGCCCGGAGAGCACCGTCGTCGCTCCCCGGGCGGCGGTCGCCTCCAGGTCCTCGACCCCGCCCGAGGAGTGGAGGACCTCGGGCACGGGCAGACCGGCCGCGGTGCAGCGGTCCGCCAGGCGGCGCAGGTAGCGGCCGACGAGCGGGGACACGGCCGCGTCGACCTCGGTCGTCGCCGCCCGCTCGTACTCGCGGAAGGTGCCGACCGCCGCGTGCGACAGCGACACATGGACGCCCGGCCCCAGCCGCTCGCGGAGGGCCCGTCCGAGCCGCTGCTCGTGGGCGGGATGGCGGTCGGCGTGCAGCAGGACGACGGCGACCGCCTCCGGGTCGAGCCCGGCCGCCTGCGCGGCGACCCGCTCGGCCTCGGCGTCCGTGAGCGGCGTCTCGACCCCGTCGGGACCACAGCGCTCGGTCACGGCGACGCGCCGACCGGGCGGGGTGAGCGGCGCCGGCCGGGAGCGGGACAGGTCGTAGAGGTGCGGGCGGTCCTGACGCCCGAGCTCGACGATGTCGACGAAGCCCTCCGTGGCGCAGAGGACGGTGCGGGCCAGCCGGCCCTCGAGCAGGGCGTTCGTGGCCACCGTCATCCCGTGGCGGAACCCGCGCACGTCGCCGACCGCGGCGTCGGCGCGGTCCAGCACCGCCTCGACGGCGGCGAGTACCCCGCGGGACTGGTCGTCCGGATCGGTCGGCACCTTGGCGGTGACGATTCCGTCGGCGGTCGCGAGGACCGCGTCGGTGAACGTCCCTCCGACGTCGACCCCGAGCAGCACCCGGGGGAGGCTAGACGAGGCCGCGCGACCGGCGGCGCCCGCGGCCCCCGGACGGCGGGTCAGGCCGCGACCGCGGCATCCTCCATCAGCGCGCGCTCGAACTCGGCGTCGAGCTCCTCCGTCTCCGTCAGGTGCTGGTGCGACGGGCAGTAGCGGGAGCCCTCGAGCGGATCGCGCTGGCACGGCTGGCCGCGGCGGGTCGTCGCCTGGCAGGTCGGCTTGGTGCCGCAGAGGTCGTGGCTGAGCGACGGGTCGTTGCGCAGCTGGGCGGCCAGGCCGCCGACGTGCAACCGGACGGCCTGCCACACCCGGGCCTGCTCGGCGATCGGGAACAGGAACCGGATCTCGTGGAACAGCGTCTTCGCCGGGTGAGCGAAGTAGTGGGGATCGCGCACGAGGCGTTGGATCGTCGATTCGCAGGCGTGCAGCACGTGCTCCTGACGCTCGCGGCCACTATCGGGCGGCAGGCTGCGGTGGACGTCGCGGTACAGGGCTCGGCTCAGGTGGTACATGGCGAAGGGAGCCCGGGACCGTCGCGCCGTGGGTCGGGCGTCGTGCCGGGCTCTATGGTCTAGAACCCGGGCAATGTTCGGTTTTGGTTAAGTTCGCCCGAGCCGTTATCAGTCCCAGCGCTCGAGCCGCGCCACCGGACCGTCCGCACCGGCGGAGATGACGGTGTGGTGCCCGTCCAGGGCCGGGTCGAGGTCCGGTCGGTCGATCCGACGGTGCGCACCGCGCGACTCCTCGCGGGCCAGTGCGCCGGTCGCGACCGCCCGCGCGAGGGGGTGGGGGTTGTCGAGCAGGGTCCGGAGGCCCGCGGGGTCGCGCTCGATGCCGGCGTGCTGCCACAGCGCGTTGCGCGTGGAACGCTCCGGCATCGCGACGCTGGCGACGTCCGGGGCGTCCTCGGTGATCGGCGGCAGCGCGGCCTCGGCGGTCGCGGCCCGGGCGGCCCTCCCGCCGAACACCACGCACTCGGCGAGCGAGTTGGAGGCCAGCCGGTTGGCGCCGTGCAGCCCGGTACACGCGGTTTCGCCGGCCGCGAACAGGCCGGGCACGGTGCTCGCCCCGTCGAGGTCGGTCACCACGCCGCCCATCGTGTAGTGGCAGGCGGGCGACACCGGGATCGGCGTCGTCGCAGGATCGAGCCCGGACTCGCGCAGCGCCTCGACGACGTTCGGGAACCCGGCGGGGTCGACGTTCGTCATGTCCAACCGCACGTGGGTGGACCCTTCGTCCCGCATCGTGCTCCAGACCGCGAGCGACACCGCGTCGCGCGGTTGGAGCTCGTCGACGAACCGCTCGCCCGCCGCGTTCAGCAGGGTCGCGCCCTCGCCGCGGATCGCCTCGGTGATGAGGAACCCGTTGCGACCGGGGATGCCGGTGACGGCGGTCGGGTGGAACTGCACGAACTCGAGGTCGGCGAGCGCAGCCCCGGCCGTGTACGCCAGCTGCGCGCCGATGCCGACCGACCCGGGCGGGTTGGTCGTCCGCGACCACAGCGCGGCCGACCCGCCGCAGGTGAGGATCGTGCCGCGGGCGAGGATCCGCCGGCCATCGTCGGTACGGATGCCGACGACCCGTCCCCCGCTGCGCCACAGCGCCACGGCACGCGTGTTCTCCAGCACGGTGATCGTCGGCTCGTTGACGAGACGCGCGGCGAGCTGGCGGGTGAGCCGTCGCCCGGTGGCGCTGCCGCCGGCGTGCGCGACCCGACGCCGGTGGTGACCGCCCTCCAGGCCGAGGACCAGGCGACCGTGGCGGTCGGCGTCGAAGCGCACCCCGAGCGACTCCAGGTCGTGGATCGCGTCGGGCGACTCCCGGCAGAGCGCCGCCGCCGCCGACCGGCGGACCGTCCCACGCCCCGCGGCTTCGGTGTCGGCCAGGTGCTGATCCGGATCGTCGTCGGCCGCGAGCGCGGCGGCGACGCCCCCCTGGGCCCAGTACGACGCGGTCTGGGCGAGCGGCGTCGCGGTGACGACGGTGACGCGCGCCCCGTCGCGGGCCGCGCAGAGGGCGGCGTACAGGCCCGCGGCGCCCGCGCCGACCACCAGGACGTCGGTGGTGGCGTCGGCGTCGGCGTGCGCGGGCATCACGGGTACGGTAACCGGCGTGACCCCGGTCCTCTTCCGTCATCCAGCGTCGCTCGGGCACGACACCGGTGCGCACCCCGAGCGGGCAGCTCGGATCACCGCGATCGAGGGCGCCCTCGCCGCGGAGGATTGGTGCGGCTTCGCGCCGCAGGAGTCGCCGGAGGCGACGCTCGAGCAGATCACGGCCGTGCACCCCGCGGTGCACGTCGAGCGGATCCGGGCGCTGGCGGCGTCGGGTGGCGGCGCGATCGATGCCGACACCGTCGTCTCGGGCGGATCGTGGATCGCGGCGTTGCACGCGGCGGGGGGTGCGGTCGCGATGGTGGACGCGCTCATGGCCGGCGCCGGCCGCGGTGCGTCGCTGCACCGTCCGCCGGGCCACCACTGCGAGACCGACCGGCCGATGGGGTTCTGCCTGCTGAACAACATCGCCGTCGCGGCCCGGCACGCCCGCGACGCCCACGGCCTGTCGCGGGTGCTCGTCCTGGACTGGGACGTGCACCACGGCAACGGCACGGCGGAGATCTTCGCCGGCACCGACGAGGTCCTCTTCTGCTCGATCCACGAGTACCCGCTGTACCCGGGGAGCGGGCGTCCCGACGAGATCGGCCACGGAGCCGGGTCGGGGTACACGGTCAACCTGCCCGTCGCCGCGGGCAGCGGTGACGAGACCTTCGTCGGCCTCGTCGAGCGGATCGTCCTGCCGATCGCCCGCGAGTACCGGCCCGAGCTCGTGCTCGTGTCGGCCGGCTACGACGCGCATGCGGACGATCCACTCGCCGGCTGCCAGGTCACCGACGCGGGGTTCGCGGGGATGGCCGCCGCGACGCACCGGTTGGCCGCCGAGCTCGGGGTGCCGCTCGGCCTGGTGCTCGAGGGCGGCTACGACGTCGACGCGCTGGCCCGGTCCGTGACGGCGACGCTGCGTACCTGGTCCGCTCCGGTGCCCGCCGCGCCGCCCGATCCGCCGACGGCTCCGGTCGTCGAGTGGGCCGGGCGCCGGCTGGCGGAGCGCTGGCCGGGGCTCGCGCTCGGCTGACGTCGCCCGGCGGCTACCGGTCGCGCAGCGTCGCGGTCCGCTCGCCGGAGCCGGACGTCCCCGGATCGGCGCCGGGCGGCTGGGCGGTGGCTCCCGGCCCGGTCGCCGTGCCGGTCGACGCGTCGGGCGTGACCGCACCGGGCGTGGCGCTCCCGGGCGCCGGCGTCGTGGCGGTCGGGGCGGCTCCCGGTGCCGGTGCCGTGGCGGCCGGCGGGGCGGCGCCGGGCGTCGGCGCCGGAGCCGGGGCGGGTCCGGGCGCGGTGGACGTCTCGGTCGCCGGGTTGGGGTCGTCACCGGTGGTCAGGGCGACGAACGCCCCGATCGTGCCACCGACGGCGATCACGACGATCGCGCCGACGAGCGCGATCGGCAGGCGCCAGTTCGGGGTCGGGCGCATCCGGGTGCGCGCCGGCGCGCCGCAGTTCAGGCACCACGCCTGCTCCGTGTCGACCGTCGCCCCACAGCGGGGGCAGACGATCGGATGCGGGGGCTGGCCGCTCATCCGCGGGTCGGAGAGCCGTCGGTGCCGCTCGCGGTGCGGTGGGACCCGGTGACCGGTGCCCCGGGCGTCGTCGTCGGATGGGTGCCGGTGCCGGGCGCGGCGGCCTGGTGGGTGCCGGTCGCCGCGGCGTGGGTCCCGGTCGGCTGAGGCCGGTCGGGCGGCGGGCCCTGGGTCGCGACGTGGCTGCCGCACTGCGGGCAGTACCGGGCCTCGCTGCCGTGCAGCGCACCGCAGCGGACGCACACCGACACGCCGGGCTCGTGGAGCTCCTCGATCGGCCGGTAGTCCTGGAGGGCGTGCTCGAGGGCGTGCAGCTCCTGGTCGAGGCGCTGCAGGGCTTCGACCTTGGCGTCGACGAGCAACGGGTTGTCGGCCCCGGCGCGGCGCAGCTCGAGCACCAGCCCACCGAGGTCGCGATACCCGAGCTCGCGGACCCGGCGCAGGTACCGCAGGCGCCGACGCATGCGGCCGCGGCCGCGGACACCGGCGCGTGCCGGCACGGCAGGGGCGTCGCTCGCGCCCGGGGCGGCGTCGCCCGTGGCCGCGGGTCCGGCCTCGCCCGGGACCGTCGCCCCGTCGGCATCGGGGGCGGCGGTCGAGCCGGTCGAGTCCCCGCCGGTCATCGACGGGTCGAGGGCCGAGGCGTCCGGCGCGGACGGGTCGACGGCGGTGTGGACCGCGGTCGGCGGTGCGTCGTCGGGCCCCGGATCACGCACCGGCTCCTCCGGGCGGTACGGGGGCTCGGGATCACCGGTCGGGATGCCCGGGTACTGGCGGGGCGGCGCCGGACGCTGCGGCTCGACCGTGGAGTGGACCTGCGTCGGGGCCTCGCCGACGCCGACGCCGGTGGCGTCGGTCGTCGCCCCGCGGCCGTCCGGCACCGACCCGTCCGGCACCGACGGGTCCACCCCTTCCGCAGCGGCGGCCGACGGCGGGTCGGCGTCGGTGCTCGTGCCCCCGGAAGCGTCGGTGGTGGTGGCGTCGACCGCGGGCGGATGCGGGTCCGTCGCCGGACCGCTCGGGGTCCCGTCGGCGCCGGACGGATCGTCCACGGCCCCGGGCATCGGCGGGGCCTCCCGGTCCGACGCATCGGCGTTCGCGGGAGGGGACGCCTCACCGGTGCCCGGGCGGTCTCGGCGTCGGAGGAGTCGGTCGAAGAGGCTGCTCATGAGGAGGGCCCGGCGTGGCTCCGCGCCCGGGACCGGTGCGAGTGTAACGGCGTCTCGCCGCCCGTCCGCCGCGTGTGCCCCGGTTGCGGCGGCTCAGCGGTCGAGCAGGTCCCGCCAGGCCGCAGCGACCCGCGCGGCGTACGGGCCGGTCCCATGCTCGGCAGCCACGGTGGATCCCGCGACGCGCGGGTCCTCGTGGCGGAGGGCGTCCCGGGCCGCGGCGCTCCAGGTCTCGAGGTCCCACGGGGCGCAGAGGCACCCCTCGACGCGCCCGACCGTGTCGGGGTGCGCCCCGGTCGGCGTGGCGAGGACCGGCACCTCGCAGGCGAGCGCCTCGACCGCGGCCAGGCCGAACCCCTCGTGCTCGCTCGGGATCACCACGACGGCGGCGGCGTTGAGCCAGTCCCGCATCTGCTCGGGCGGAATGCCACCCAAGGTCCGGACGGGAACGCCCACCGCCTCGCCGAGCTCACGTGCCCGGTCGACGCGCTTGACCCGCCGGTCGGCCCCGTACGGGAAGAGGAGGAACGGCTCGGCGGGATCCAGACCGAGCCGGCGCCGGGCCTCGGCCCGGTCGACGGGACCGAACCGATCGACCGCGAAGCCGACCGGCAGCGCCCGTGCCCGGGCCCGGAACGGTCGCGGCAACCATGCCCGCAGGTCCTCGGCGGCGATCCCGAGCAGACGCTGTGTCGGCAGCACGGCGGTGGTGATCCGGCGGCTGCGGGGGTGGCGCAGGTCGCGGCCGTGCAGCGTGACGGCGCGGCGGTCGGCGCGGACCACCAACGCCGGAACGGCGGTCAGGCCGAAGTGCGCGTGGACGACGTCGTAGCGGACGCCGCGGTGACGGCGTCGGAGCTCGCCGGCGGCGGCCCGGTAGGCCCCGGGAGCGAACTCGTGGAGCGCCACGTCCAGCCCGTCGATCTCGCGCAGCGCAGCCACCTGGTCGCGGACGAACCCGCCCCGTTCCGGGTGCCCCGTGTCCGGAGCCATGTTCGACACGACGAGCGCACGCATCCGGTGCTGATTCTGCACGGTCGC
>JBFWKS010000029.1:0-25870 GCA_050252545.1 Solirubrobacteraceae bacterium | reverse complement strand
CGCAGGTCGTCGTCGTGGCCGGCGCCCGACAGGCGCGCCACCGCGGCGGTCGTGGCGTAGGCGACGACGACCGCCAGCCCCGCGAGCGTCGCGAGCACCGACGCCGCCAGGCCGAGCGCGGCGAGCGAGTCCCCGGCCAGCCGTCCGACCATCGCCGTGTCGACGAGGAGGTAGGACGGCTCGGCGGCGAGCGCCCCGAGCGCCGGCAACGCCAGGCGGGCGATCTCGCGGTCGTGGGGTGAGCGCAGCGACGGCACCGGGACGGGATGGTGGCCGGTCGGCACGGAGGACGCCTCGCCCCGCCCGGCGTCGGGCCGGGCGCCGGGAGTAGGGTCCCGCGCATGGCCAGCGACCAGATCCTGTACGGCGGCGAGACGAAGAAGGCCGTCGAGAACTTCCCGATCTCCGGCGAGCGCGTGCCGATCCAGGTCGTGCGCTGGCAGGCCCGGATCAAGGGCGCGGCGGCCACCGTCAACGCCGACCTCGGCAAGCTCGACGCCGACATCGCGCGGGCGATCGAGCACGCCGCCGCGGCGATCGTCGCCGGCGAGCACGACGACCAGTTCCCGATCGACGTGTTCCAGACCGGGTCGGGCACGTCGACGAACATGAACGTCAACGAGGTCATCTCCGCCCTGACCGGCGAGAAGGCGCACCGCAACGACCACGTGAACATGGGGCAGAGCTCCAACGACACGTTCCCGTCGGCGGTTCACCTCGCCGCGCTCGACGAGGCGACGAACCGCCTGCTGCCCGCCCTGGAGCGGCTCGAGGCGTCGCTCGCCGCCAAGGCCGAGGCGTTCAAGGACGTCGTGAAGTCCGGTCGCACGCACCTCATGGACGCCGTCCCCGTGACGCTCGGCCAGGAGTTCGCCGGCTACGCCGCGCAGGTGCGCCTGGGCGCCAAGCGCGTCCGCAACGCGCTGCCGCAGGTCGGCCAGATCCCGCTCGGCGGCACCGCCACCGGCACCGGCCTGAACACCCCGGCCGAGTTCGCGCCGAAGGTCCGCGAGATCCTCAAGCAGCAGTCCGGCCTGGAGCTCATCGCCGGTCCCGAGGACGCGTTCGAGGCGCAGGCCAACCGCGACGCGCTCGTCGAGCTCTCCGGCGCACTGAAGAGCGTCGCCGTGTCGCTGACGAAGATCGCCCAGGACATCGCCCTGATGGGCTCCGGTCCGCGCGCGGGCATCGGCGAGCTGTTCCTGCCGGAGCTGCAGAAGGGCTCCTCGATCATGCCGGGCAAGGTCAACCCGGTCCTGCCCGAGGTCGTCCTCCAGGTCTCCGCCCAGGTCATCGGCAACGACACCGCGATCACCATCGGCGGCATGCAGGGCCAGTTCGAGCTCAACGTGCGGGTGCCGCTCATCGCGCGCAACCTGCTGCAGTCGATCCACCTGCTGACGACCGCGTCGACCGCGTTCGCGACGAAGTGCGTCGACGGCATCGAGGCCAACAAGCGCGGCACCGACGGCTCGGCCGGCGGCACCCTCGCGACGGCCACGGCGCTCAACGAGGCGATCGGGTACGACAAGGCCACCGACATCGTCAAGAAGGCGACCGCGTCCGGCGAGCCGCTGCGCGACGTCGCGCTCGCCGAGGGCGTCGACGCCGACCTGTACGACAAGACCATCGACCTGCGCCGCATCGCCGCGGGCAACCTCGAGGGCTGATCGGGTCTCGGATCGCGTCAGGCCGCTCGCCCTTGGCGGGCGGCTGGGCGGTCGGGTCCGGTCCGGTCCGGCAGCATTCGCGCCGATGGCGTCGTTCACCCGTGCCGAGCTCGAGGCGTTCCGCGACCATGAGGTCCCCGACCTCGTCGGGCCGCCGCCACCGGACGGTCCCGATCTCAAGCTGCTCTTCGTCGGCATCAACCCGGGGCTGTGGACCGCCGCGGTGCAGACGCACTTCTCGCACCCGGGCAACCGGTTCTACCCGGCGCTGCACCGGGCCGGGATCACCGGCTACGAGCTGTCGCGGACCGACGGGATGAGCGACGCCGACCGCGCCCACATGATCGAGCGGGGGATCGGGATCACCAACCTCGTCAGGCGCGCCACGGTGAAGGCGTCGGAGCTGACGAAGGACGAGCTGCGCGAGGGCGGAGAGCGGCTGACGCGGTTCATCGCGGAGCACCGGCCGCGCGTCGTCGCGATCGCCGGCATCACCGCCTACCGCGACGCGTTCGGCGAGCGCAAGGCCGTCCCGGGACGGCAACCCGACCGACTCGACGGGCCGTTCGTCGGCACCGCGCTGTGGGTCGTCCCCAACCCCAGCGGCCTCAACGCCCACGAGACCGCCGACACCCTCGCCGCCGCCTATCGCGCCGCGGCGGTCGAGGCGGGCGTCGTCGACGACTGATCACGCCGGAGGCCCCGCCACGGGCGGCCCGGCAGCCCGCTCGACGCCCTGCGGCGATCCGGCCCCAGCCCTTCCGGCCGCGAGCCACGCCGGGCGTCTCCGGGTGATGCCGGATTTCCTGATCCGATTCCGACCTGTTGCGAGTCGATCGCGGACGCGCAACACTGGTCGGCATCCGCGGTCGACCGACCGCCTGATCACGACAGTGGTCCGGCGGTACGCGCCCCAGCGTGGCGTGGGCTGCCCGCGGCGTCCACAAGAGCACCCGTCTCCTGGGAGGGCAGAAGCCCGTGCGCCCCATCGCCGTGACGTCCGAGCTCCACCGCGACGCGTCCCCCGACGCGCGATGGCCGCGCGACGACCCGTATCCGTCCCGTGCCGCGCTCCATGGCGAAGCGTGCTCGCCGTCGGCCCTGCGCGACCCGTTGCCGGTCGAGGCGGTCGCGGCGATGACCGCCGTCCGCGACCGCACCCTGGCCCTCGTCGACGGGATCTCCCACGACGCGATGGAGCGCCAGACCGATCCGCGGATGAGCCCGCTGGTCTGGGACCTGGCCCACATCGCGGCGTTCGAGGATCTGTGGCTCGTGCACCGCCACGGCGGACGCGATCTGCTGCGGCCGGACCTGGCCGCGCTCTACGACGCGTTCGAGACCCCGCGCGAGACCCGGGGCGAGCAGGAGTTGCTGAACCTGCCCGAGGCGCTGCGCTACCTGGCAGACGTGCGCGAGCGGTCGCTCGAGGCGACCGCGCGCCGCGGCGTCGACGAGCAACGCCACGAGCTCGTCATCCGGCACGAGCTGCAGCACACCGAGACGATGCTGCAGGCGATGGCCCTGGCCGGCCTGCGACCCGGTCTCGTCCGTCCCCCGCGCGGCGTCGGCGGCCCGCTGCGGCTGGCCACGGTGGACGGCGGCACCGCCGCGATCGGCGCCGGCGACGACGGGTTCGCCTACGACAACGAGCGGCCCCGCCACCGCCGCGATCTGGTGCCGTTCCGGATCGCCACGCGGCCGCTGTCGGTCGGCGACTGGCGCGCGTTCGCCGACGACGGCGGCTACGAGGACCGGCGCTGGTGGGACGACAAGGGCTGGGCGTGGCGCCAGGCCCCCGATCGGGCGCCACACGGATCGCCGCCGACGATGTCGAACGGGGTACCCGCCCTCGCCCCGAACGACTCGGCCGGCCCTGACCCGGTCAGCGGTACCAATCGTCACCCCGGCTTCAACCCCGGCACCGGCACCGGCGGCGACGCGCCCGCGGGTCCGCCCGTCGACGCCCACGACGACGACCCGGCCTGTCACCTGAGCTGGTTCGAGGCCCGTGCGCTCTGCGCGCACCTCGGACTGCGGCTGCCGACCGAGGCGGAGTGGGAGCACGCCGCGGCGTCCGGCCTGCTGCAGGACGTCGGGGCGGTGTGGGAGTGGACGGCGACGACGTTCGACGGGTACCCGGGCTTCCGTGCGGACCCCTACCCCGAGTACTCGCAGGTGTTCTTCAACAGCGGCCTGCGCGTCTTGCGCGGAGGGTCGTTCGCCGCGCACCCCCGGGTGGCCACGACGACCTTCCGCAACTGGGACCTGCCGCGACGGTGCCAGATCTTCGCGGGCGTCCGCCCGGCCGGAGACGTCGCATGAGCGCGCCGGAGCGCGTCGCCCTCGCCGGTGACGTCCGCCTGAGCATCGCCGATGCGCCGGTGCCGCGCACCCTCGCCGACGACGTCCTCGACGGCCTGACCGCGCCGTTTCGCGAGCTGCCGCCCAAGCACCTCTACGACGACCGCGGCTCGGCGCTGTTCGCCGAGATCTGCGAGCTGCCGGAGTACTACCCCACCCGCACCGAGCGGGCGATCCTCGTCGAGCGTGCGGACGAGATCGCCGCCGTGACCGGCGCGGTCGAGCTCGTGGAGCTGGGGGCGGGGTACGCCACCAAGACCCGGGTGCTGCTCGACGCGATGGGCGGGGCCGGCAACCTGCGCCGGTTCGTGCCGCTCGACGTCAGCGCGATCACCGTCGAGGAGTGCAGCGCCCGGATCGCCGCCGAGCACGGCACCGACGTCCACGGGATCGTCGGCGACTTCCTCGATGACCTCGATCTCGTGCCCGACCCGATCGGGCCCCGCCTGGTGGCGATGCTCGGCGGGACGATCGGCAACCTGCCTCCGGGCAGCCGCCGCCACGCCCTGCGCCGGATGGCCGGGCTGCTGGACGACCAAGGCTGGCTGCTGCTCGGCGTCGACCTGGTCAAGGACCCCGCCATGATCGAGGCGGCGTACAACGACAGTGCCGGCGTGACCAGCGCGTTCAACCGCAACGTCCTGCGGGTCGTCAACCGCGAGCTCGGCGCCGACTTCCCCGTCGCGGAGTACGAGCATGTCGCGTTCTTCGACCCCGCGTACGAGTGGATCGACATCCGGCTGCGCGCCACCCGCGACCACATCGTCCACGTCGAGGCCCTCGACCTGCGGGTGCCGTTCGCGGCCGGGCAGGACCTGCGGACCGAGATCTCGTCGAAGTTCACCCCGGAGCGCCTGCGCGGCGACCTGGCCGCGGCCGGCCTCGGCCTGGACCGGCTGCTCACCGACCCGGACGGGCTCTTCGGACTCGCGCTCTGCCGGCCCCGGGGGTGACGGCACGGCGGCGGAGGGCCATCGGAGCTCGAAGGGCCACGCCATGGGTGCGAGGCCTGGCCGGAAACGGGACGCATGCGTCCCGCGATCGGCCAGGCCTCCCCCGAGACGGCCCGGTCGCCCCGAGGCCTGGCCGGAAACGAGACGCATGCGTCCCGCAATCGACCAGGCCTCCCCCGCAGCCGCCCCTTCTCCCACCCGGAGTGTGAGAAGCTCGGCGCGTGGATCTTCCGCAATCGCCGGACGGGGTGCTCGCGCAGCCCACGCGGGCGCGACTCTTCGCGCTCCTCGGGGAGTTGCGGCGCGCCGCGGGGACGGACGAGCTCGCCGGTCGGCTCGGGCTGCACCCCAACGGCGTGCGCCTGCACCTGGAGCGGCTGCACGAGGCGGGGCTGGTCGATCGGGACCGGGAGCGGATCGCCCGCGGTCGGCCGCGCGACCGGTGGGCGGTGAGCCCGGACGCCGCACCCGGGGGAGACCCGCCCGCCGCCTACGCCGAGCTCAGCCGCTGGCTCGCCCGCGCGGTCGGGGATGCCGGCACCGGACCGGCCGACGCCGTGGCGACGGGTCGGCAGATCGGCCGTGAGATCGCGCCCGGGCCCGGGCCGGAGAGCGCGGAGCGGCGGTTTCGCACCGCGCTGACGGCGATGGGGTTCCGTCCGCGCCCGGTCCCGGCGGCGCCCGGACACGTCGGGTACTGCCTCGACAACTGTCCCTACCGCGACGCGGTGACCGGGGCGGAGCGGATCGTCTGTGCGTTGCACGAGGGGATCACCGCCGGGCTGCTGGACGTCATCGACCCCGACGGGACGCTCGACGCGTTCTGGCCTGCGGACCCGAGGACCGCCGGGTGCGGGATCGAGATCCGGGGCCTGGTGGACGCCCCATCGACGACCGGGGACGCGCCGGCGGAGTGCGCGCGATGAAGCGCAGCCCGGCCCTGGCGTCGCTGTCGCGCGACCACCACCAGGCGCTCGTCGTCGCCCAGGCGCTGCGCCGCGCCGACGCGGCCGGTGCACCCGCCGCCCGCGAGCGGTTCCTCGCGTTCTGGCCCGACGGCCGCCGGCACTTCCGTGACGAGGAGGAGGTGCTCTTCCCCGCCTACGCCCACCACGGGGACGCCCACCATCCGCTCCTGGTCCGGGCGCTCGGCGACCACGTCGCGATCCGGGCCCGGGCCGACGCCGTCGCCGCCGACCCCGCCGCTCCACCGGAGCTGCTGCACGACCTGGGCGAGCGGCTCGCCGCTCACGTGCGGCTGGAGGAGCGCGAGCTGTTCGTGCTCTTCGAGGCCGAGATGCCGCCCGACCGGCTCACCGCGGTCGCGGAGGCGCTGGAGCGGGACTGAGGCGGTGGGGGCGGCGCAGCGCTCCGGCGGCGACCGCGAGGACCCGGGCGCCGAGGCCCGCGATCACGACGCCCACCGCGATGCGGGCCGGGACGTCCAGGCCATCGAAGGCCGGGATCCGGGCGAGGGCGACGAGCGCGGTCGCCGCGACCGCGGCGACGGCCGTCCACCGGTCGCGATCCGGTCGGACCGGCGGCATCGGCGTGCCCAGGTGGCGCACACGGCGGACGATGGTGAGCAGGTGCAGCAGCGATCCCGCGACGGTCAGGCCGACCCACCCGAGGAGCAGCGCCACGAGCAGCGCCCGGTGGCTCCCGGAGAAGAGCGTGGCCTCGCCGGAGACCACGAGCGTCGCCGTCGCGAGGCCCGTCGCCGCGACGAGGAACCCCTGCGCCGACCCGACGAGCCGGGCGGGCAGGCCGAGCGGGATCGTCGCCGCCCGGGTGGAGCCGACGACGTTGAGGGCGAGCAGGACGGTCGCGATGGCGAGGCCCGCCCAGCCGACGGCGACCGCCACCGAAAGGTCGAACGCGTGGCCGATCGCCGCGACGACCACTCCCGACGTCCACGCGACGAACGTCGGGGCCTGCAGGCGGGGGTGGCGCAGCGGTGTGTGGGTCAGCGACGGATAGAAGGTCTGGAGGGTGCCGACGATCGCGGTGCCGAGCCACCCGGCGAGGTTGCACACCAGGTGGGCGGCGGCGAGATCGCCGTGGGGCCAGCCGGCGTCGCGGGCGAGCAGGACGCCCAGCACGGCGCCGGCGCCGAGGCTCAGGGCCGACGCGTGGTACCAGCGGACCGCCCAGCGTGCCTCCTGTCGCGAGCGTCGCTCCAGGCCCCGCAGCGCCATGGAGAAGAGGACCAGGCCGCCGAGCAGCGCCCCGGTGCCGGCGTAGAGGAGCCACCGAGTGTCGGTCGGGACCGCCACCGCGATCGCGATCGCGCCGACGCTCCACGCCGTCGCCTGAACGCGAGCCATCCACGGCGGCGGTGGTCCGGTGGCCAGGGACGTGGTCGCGAAGAACTGGCCGGCACCGAGCACGAGCTGGGACACGCCGCCCAGCAGCGCCAGGTGGAGCGCGAGCCAGCGGCCGTACCCGCCGGTGACGCCCGTTGCGTGAAGCACCGCGGCGACCGCGCTCGCGAGCAGGAAGCCGATAGCGGGGAGGAAGAGCCGCAGCAGCAGGTCGGTCGGCCGGGATGCGCGCACGGCGGGCACGCGAGCATCTTTACACACAACCGTTGTGAAAAACGACGGATCACGCTACGCTCGACCGGTGACCGACGTGGTCTGGGCCGCCGTCGCCTTCGGGCTGATCCTCTCCGCCGGCGTGTGGACCGGGGGACTCGTGACGGTCCTCGTCGTCCGGGTCGTCGTCGACCGCCAGCTGGGCCCGGACGCGCGTGTCGACTTCTTCCGCGACTTCGGCCGGCGGTTCGGAGTGGTCGCCGGCAGTGCGTTCGTCGTCGCGCTCGGGACCGGCGTGGCGCTCCTGGTCCGTCATGGATGGGACGCCGGTGCGACCGCGGCGCTGCTCGTGGCCGCGCTCCTGGCGGTGACGACCGCCGTCGGCGTGCGCCAGGCGCGAGCGCTGACCCGTCTACGCGCCCGGACTCTGGGGTCTGCCTCCGACCCCGCGGCGCCCGACGCGGTGGAACCGGTCGCGGCCCGGGCCCGTCGGCTGCGCGGCGTCATCGCCGCCGAGACCCTGCTCCTCGTCGCGATCGCCGCTGCGATCACCGTCTGACCCTCCGACCCGGTACCGACACCCATGGCCTACGTCATCAGCGAACCCTGCATCGGCACGAAGGACGTCTCCTGCACGGAGGTGTGTCCGGTCGACTGCATCCACCCCACGCCGGACGAGCCCGGCTTCGACACTGCCGAGCAGCTGTTCATCGATCCGGACGAGTGCATCGACTGCGACGCGTGCGTCGAGGCGTGCCCGGTGGACGCGATCTTCGCCGAGGACCAGGTCCCCGACGAGTGGCGCTCCTTCATCGAGCGCAACGCCGCCCACTACCGGACCTGAGCCGGGCGGACGGAGTCCGGCCCGGCCCGCCACGGGTGCGAGGCCTGGCCGGAAACGAGACGCAGGCGTCCCACAATCGGCCAGGCCTCCCGTCCCGTCCGGTCCCGGCCCGTCCCGTCCCGGCCCGTCCCGCCCCGCCGACATCATCGGGGAGGTCCCCGATGCGCGTCCCAGGCGGCGGCGCGAGGCTGCGCCGGTGCGATATCCGACCACCGATCCCTCACGGCCCCGGCGCATCGCGGGGCTCCTCGTCCTCGCGGCGCTCGCCGCGTCCGGGGCGACGCCGGCCCTCGCCGACGCCGCCCCCCACCCGATCCGCGCGCTGTCCGACGGGGCCCCGCTGCTTTCCGGGACGGCCGCCGCCGAGCGGCTCGCCGCCGCCCGGCCGGAGGTCTGCGCGGGCAAGGCCGACCGGCGACCCACGCCGAGCCTGAAGGCCGCCCGGGCCGACGCCCGCAAGCTCGTGCGCCGCGGCAAGGGCGCGGCCGCCGACAAGCGCTTCCGCAAGTCCCGTCCGGCGCGGTCGTTCGACGGGTCGATGCGCGCCGCCGCGGCCGCGCTGACCGCCGACCAGCCGGTGGCTGCGCTCGCCGCGTTGCTGCGCGCCGCCGAGCTGCGGCCCCGCGACCGACGGCCGTTGGAGGGGGTCGCAACCGTGCTGACGCAGCTGGGCAAGCCGCGCCAGGCGCTTGCCTACGTCCAGGCCGCCGGACGCCGGAAGGCCCCGAAGCGTGGATCGATGGGGCATCCGCCCAAGGCGCTGCTCGACAACGCCCGCGGGTACGCGCTGCTGGGGCTGCGCCGGTGGAAGGACGCCGGAAAGGCGCTGACCGCGGCGGTCAGGCGCGCGCCGCGCCTGACCGAGGCACGCGCCAACCTGGCCCACGCCGAGCTCTGCCAGGGCAACCGGGCCGCCGCGGCCAAGACCGCCGTCGCCGCGTCCCGCCGCACCCCGCCCGCCGCCAAGGACGTGGTGCGCAACGACCCGGAGCGGACCGGCACGCCGCTGGTCGAGCAGCTCAACCCCGCCTCGTGGCTGGACCTCGGCCGCGGGGTGTACCCGACCCTGCCGACCTGGCCGGTGCCGCGCAACGAGGCCGAGGGCGCCGCGCTGTTCCACGCCCTCAACGAGCGCCACAAGGCGATGAACCGGCAGAGCATCGCCCTGTCGGGCCAGGTGCCGGCGCTCAACCAGGCGGCGGCCGCATCCCTGGCCCGCCAGAGCCCGGCCACGCGCGCCCGGGTAGAGGGACTGCGTCTGGCCATGGGGCGGACGGACCTCGTTCCGGAGCTGCGGGAGCTGCACGCCCGTCACGACGCGACCGGGAACGAGGTTCGGCGGATCCACACCCTGTACGGCAGCGGCCAGGCCGGATCGACCTGCGGGATGTTCGGGCCGTGGCGCGCCGCGTACCTCGCCTACGAGGAGGCCACCCGGGCGCTCGTGCGGGAGCAGTACCGTTGGCAGACCGCGGTCGCCGCCAACGTCAAGGACCCGGCGGTCCACGCCGCGATGATGCGCGACGTCCGCGGTACCGCGGTCATCTACCTCTCCGGGGCGCTCCAGCACGCCGCGGCGCTCGCCTACAACGGATTTGTCTGCGACGACGCCGACACCGCGCCGGCCGGGGCCGGGGACGACGACGGCGACATGCCCGACGGCCCGGCCTGCCCGACCGGTCTGAAGTCGGCGGCCTTCCGCGTCGCGCTCCCGGGGGTGGAGCTGTCGGTGAGCTGCGAGGCCGTCGGGTTCGAGCTCGAGGCCGGCAGCGCCTGGCTCACCGGGTTCGTCAACGTGTCGCGCAACGTGCGCAAGGGCGAGACGACGGTGTTCGTCTGTCCGCGGGCCAAGACGCCGTCGGGACCGTTCGGGCCCAGCGCGCAGATCGAGGACGGCATCTACGTCACCGTCGGACCGGACGGCGTCCGCGACGCCGGGATCCGGGTGTCCCAGACCCTCGTCGGTCAGGCCGGCCCCGCCAGCGTTGCGATCTCGGGGGACTCGATGGACTTCAGCTTCGTCGGGATCAGCCCGATCGGGGCGATCCTGGGGCGGTGACCCCGGCCAGCTCCCGGGCCAGCTCGGTCCGGGAGCGCAACCCGAGCTTGCGGTAGATCTGCGACAGGTGGTGCTCGACCGTCTTGCGTGACACGAACAGGTCTGCGGCCACCTCGGGGTTGGTCCGGCCGTCGGCCACGAGCAACGCCACCCGCAACTCGTGCGGGGTGAGCGCGTCGACGGGGACCGTCCGTCGCTCGCCGGTCGGCCCGCCGGTCGCCCGCAGCTCGTCCCGGGCCAGGTCCGCCCAGCGCCCGGCGCCGGATCGCTCGAACCGCTCGGCCGCCTGCTGCAGTGGCTCCCGCGCGGCCAGGCGGCGCTTGACGCGCCGGCGCCGGGCGCCCAGGTCCAGGCGCACCCGGGCGGCCTCGATCGCGTCGCCGGCGTCGTCGAGCCGGGTGATCGCCGCCTGCAGCCGGGCGTCGGCGACGTCATCGTCGGTGGTCAGCAGCGCACCGACCCGGTCGACGGCGGCGAGCGTCCACGCGGTTGGGGAGCGGCCGGCCGCCGCCTCGAGAAGGTCGCGGGCGAGCGCGGCGTCGGCGTCACGGTCGGCGCGCACGAGCGCCTCGACGTGATCGACGGCCCAGCGGTTGAGGTTCGGCTCGATCAGTCCGGTGCGCTCCGCCGTCGACCGGCACCGCTCGAGGAGCACCAGCGCGGCGTCGGTCCGTCCCAGGCCGAGCTCGAGCCGCCCGAGCGCCGCGTCGGCGGTGAACGCGACGAGGGCCGCGCCGACCCGGTCCGCGGCCCGGTGGGCGATCGCCGCGTGCTCGCGGCAGTCCTCCTCGCGTCCGAGTGCCGCGTCGGTCTGGGCCAGCATGGCGGCCGCGAGCGCGGCGATCAGGTCCTGCCGGGAGTCGGTGCCGAGCGCGAGCGCCTCGCTGCCCGCCGCCAGCGCCTCCAGCGGACGGCCGCGGCGCAGCTCCAGCTGCCCGCGTACCGCCAGCGGGTACACGAGGGCGGTGATCGCCCCCTCGCGCCGGGACCGCTCGATCTGCCGGTCCAGGTACCGCTCGGCGCGGTCGTACCGCTCCGCCCACACCGACATCTGGGCCGGCGATCCGTGCACCTCGTACCCGGGCTGGGGCAGGTCGTCGCGGTCCAGCACGTGCCGGCTGTCGTGCAGGATCGCCTCGGCCCCGGCGGCGTCGCCCCGGGCGCAGCGGACCATCGAGCGGAGCAGTCCGCCCATCGCGACGAGCGTCGGGTCGTGGCCGTCGGCGACGTCGCGGGCGTCGTCGAGCACGCGCTCCATCCGGTCGGTCTCGCCGGCCAACCAGTACGCCGGGGCCGCGCCCAGAAGCAGCAGCGCGGCGCGGGACCGGTCGGACGACGCGAGGCGGGCGGCGTGGTCCCGCAGGCGACCACCACCGCCATCGGGGTCACCGGAGCGACCGAGGATCGTGCCGCGCAGCCGCTCCAGGTCGGCCCGCAGTCCGGGATCGGTCGGCGGTGGGGCGAGGGCCGCCTCGACCACCGTCCGTGCGGTGGGCAGATCACCGGTCTGCAGGGTGAGCTCCCCGGCGGCCAGGGCACGCCGGGATGCGGCCACCGGGTCCGGGCTGAGTCCCACCGCGCGACGCAGCTCCCGGGCCGCGGTGGCCAGGTCTCCCCGGGACGCCGCCACCGCCGCGGTGCGCTCCAACGCCGCGGCGACGTCCTCGTCCGGTCCGTCGGCGGCCGCGGCGCGGTGCCACGCGGCGCGATCCTCCGGAAGCGTCCCGGCAAGTGCGGCGTGCGCGGCCGCGCGGGTCGGGGCGTCGGCCCCGTGGAGGATCACCGCTTGCAGCAGCGGGTGACGGAACCGCCACCGCAGGCCGTCGCGCTCGACGACACCGGCGGTCTCGGCCGCGGTGAGCGCGTCGGCGGGCAGCCCGAGCGGGCCCAGGGCGGAGATCGTCTCGGCCCGCGACGCGCGCTCGTCTGCGGCGAGCACCACGAGCGCGGCCCGGGTGGCATCGGGCAATGCGGCGAGCTCGTGACGGAACGCCCGCTCGATCGCGTCGGTCGGGCGCCACGTCTCGGGCCCGTCGTCGGGCAGCCCGGACGAGCGGGCGATCTCGACCAGCGCCAGCGGCGATCCGGCGGCCAGGTCGAGGATCCGGCCGAGCCGGTGCGCCGATGATCGGTCCGGGGCGACGCGGCGGACCAGCGCGCGGGCGTCGTCGTCGCCCAGGGGCGCCAGGTCGATCCGCTCCAGGTCGCGGTCGGCCAGTCCGCGACCGGGATCGGGGCGTGCGGCGAGCACGAGCACGACGTTCTCGGCGTGCAGGCGCCGCGCGACGAAGAGGATCGCGTCGAGCGATCCCTGGTCGAGCCACTGCGCGTCGTCGACGAGCGCGAGGATCGGCCCGTCCTGGTCGGGTGCCGACGCCAGCAGCGCCAGCAGGCCGATCGCGACGGCGAACGTCGACGGCGGTGGACCGGCGGCCAGGCCGAGCGCGACCCCGAGCGTGTCGCGGTGCGGTGCCGGCAACGCCGGGACGTGCCGCAGGATCGGCCCGAGCAGCTCGTGCAATCCCGCGAACGGGATGTCGGACTCGGCCTCCGTGCCGCGGCAGCGCAGGGCGGTCCCGTGGCGGTCGACGGCCCGGCGGGCGGTGGCCCGCAGCAGCGTCGTCTTGCCGATCCCGGCCGGACCGGTCAGCAGCACCGTGGAGCTGCGGCCCGCGACCGCGGCGTCGAGCAGTGCCGTCAGCCGCTCCAGCTCGGGCCCGCGCCCTACCGGCTCGTGGTCTCCGTCGCTCACGGCGCCGGATGGTACGCGCCGGGCCCGGCCGTGACAGACCCCGGGCGGGGGATCTGCGCCCCCGGTCGGAGGATCCGACGACGCCCCGCATCGGCCCGGGACACGGTCGGGTCGGTCGTCGACCTTCCACGGTCCTTCTCGGGACCGATCGTCTAGCGTGGGCGCGTGGCCGTGCCCCCTCCCGCGTCGTCCGATCCGCCGCGCATCCGACGCGTGACCCTCGCCACCGCCGACGTCGAGGCCGAGCGCGGCTGGTGGTCCGGACGGCTCGGCCTGCCCGACGCCGACGGCGCGCCCGCGGGCGGCTTCGCGGTCTGGACGGGGGACGGCGTGCTCGCGTTCGCCCCCGCACCGGAGCGGGCGGCCCGCCCCTGCCATCACCTCGCGCTCGAGGTGGCGCCCGACCGGCTCGTCGAGGCGTCGGAGTGGTTGTCGACGGCGTCGCCGCTGATCGCCCTCGATGACGACGAGACGATCGTCGACTTCCCCAACTGGGCGGCCCACAGCGTGTACGCGTGCACGCCGACGGGGCACGTCATCGAGCTCATCGCCCGCCACCGCCGACCGTGGGCCCCGGGACCCGACGACCGTCGCCCGGCCGACATCGCCGCCGGGCACCCGTCGTGGTTCGTCCGTGGTCTGAGCGAGGTCGGCGTCTGCGCGCCCGATGTCGGCGCGCTCGTCGACCGGCTCGACGGGCTCGGCCTGCCGCTGTGGTTCGGTGATCCGCGGACGGGGTTCGCGGCCGCGGGCGAGGAGTCCGGGCTGATCATCTGCGCCCGCGAGTGGCGCCCGTGGTTTCCCACCGACCGGGCCGCCGCGCCCGGACCGGTGACGATCGAGTTGGAGGGCGTACCCGCCCTGGGGCACGGCGACGCGGTGCCGGTCGGGACCGCGACGGTGCTGCGGGCCGCGCGGGCCTGACCGCGCGCGGTCCCGGCACGTCGGCCTGACCCCGGAGCCCGACCGCGGGTCGGACGGGGAGGATGCGCGTGGGGCCGGCAGGCCCCACGCACGGTCTACTCCACGCCCTGCGTCTTGGCGGCGCGGGCGAGGGCGTCGCGGACGACGGCCACCGACGGCTTCGCGCGGCCGCCGTAGGTGAACAGGCCCTTCTGGTTCAGTCCGCGGACGAGGCGCATCGGGCCGCTGTAGACGTTGCGGATCGATCCGCCGAGGAACGTCGGCGCGACGCCGAAGTCGCGCAGGTTCCAGACGATGGTGCCCGAGACACCACTGTCGCGCGCATACGTGTCGATCGTCGTCTTCAGCAGCTTGGACTGGTACCCGTAGCCGCCGGGCTTGTTGGCGGAGTTCTCGCCGTTGGCCTCCGCACCGACCTCGGTCACGGCCAGCACGCGATCGGGGTACGCCTTCTTCGCCGCCTCCATGTACGCGTGCAACCGGCGCCGGATGTAGCTCATCGACGCGCCCGGCTCGCTGTACCAACCCTCGTAGTTGGTCAGTCCGATCGCGTCGATGTACTGGTAGACCGGGCCGAGCTTGTCGGGCAGCCGGGTGTCCCAGTAGTAGCGGCGGCTCCCGTTGGCACCGCAGGGCGCGTTCTTGCGTCCCCGCCACACGTCGATGGTGACCATGTCGCCCTTGTTGGAACGGCACAGCTTGCGTGGCGTGCCCCAGATGTCGAGCGCCACGAGCTTGCCCGGGTCCTCGCGCTTGAGCTTGCGCGACATCTCGCGGATGAACGGGACCTGCCCGCCGCTGTTGCCGTTCTTGGAGATCTCGTTGACGAGGTTCCAGACGACGATCGACGGGTGGGTCTGCAGCTGGTCCAGGCTCGTCTGCACCCGGTTCTTGGCGACCTTCGCCTTGGCGGGGGTGTCGCTCTTCCACGACCCGGGCGAGTCGGTCGGGCCGATCCCCTGCCAGATCATGATCCCCGCCGCGTCCAGGCGCTCCATGAGCGCGGGATCGAGCGGGTGCTGGGCGCGGGTCGCGTTGGCACCGATCTTCTGCAGGTCACTGATCAGCTCATCCATGTCGGACGGGCGCAACCCGGTGCCGATGCCGCGCGCGTCCTCGTGGATCGATGCGCCGCGGAGCGTCACGCGCTTGCCGTTGAGGAACATGTGGTTGCCGCGCTTGGTGACCTCGCGCAGGCCGACCCGCGACTGGTGCGCGCTCTCACCGGCGACGGTGAGCGTCAGGTCGTAGAGGTTCGGCGAACCCGGCGCCCACAGCGCAGGGCTGGGCACGGTGACCGTCGTCTCGACGCGCTTGCTCGACGCCACCCCGAGTCGGACGGGCGGGAACCCGACCGGCAGATCCTGGCCGTCGCGACGCAGCAGGCCGACGAGCTGCAGCTCGCGTGCGCGTCCGCGGTTGACGACCTCGGCGCTGATGGTGACCTTCGCCGACCCGTCCCCCTGCAGCTCCGTGGTGACGTACGGGCTGCGGATGTCGCTGGGGCCGAGGCGCCGGAGGGTGACCTCGCGGTTGATGCCGCCATAGTTGAACCAGAGCCGGTGCCAGCCCTGGGCCTTCATCTTCTCCGGGTCGCGCCAGTCGGCGCGGACGACGATCGAGTACTCGCGCCCGGCCTTCAACGACCGCCGGACCTCGAACGGCAGGAACTCACCGGTGTGGCGGGCCACCACCCGGCCGTCGAGCCACACCGTCGCCTTGTGGTTCACCGACCCGAATCCCAGGGCGTAGACGCCGTCCTGGGGAACGGTGATCGTCGTGCGGTACCAGGCGACCGATCCACGGTGGCTGATCACGCCCGTCGCACCGGTGATCCGCGACGCGTTGGGGACGTAGGGCAGATCGACGGACTTGCCGGGGAACGGCTTGCGGTGCCACCCGCGCGACACGCCCCGGTTGCGCGGATCGTCGGCGACGACCCAGGGGCCCGTGATCGCGGTCCGACCGAACGGCCCGCCGAGCGCGGCCGGCGCCTGGTTGGTGGCGGCACGCACGTCGGCCGCGGCCGCGTCTGACGGCAGAGCGGTGAACGCCATCGCCGCAATGGCCGACGCCGCGGCGAGGAGCGCCGCTCGTGGGGATCGGGGATGGCGACGGGGCGAGGCGAGAAGCGGCATGGTGAGGAGGACGCCCGTCGGACGGCGAGGGCGACCCGGGCGAGGGTAGCGAAGCACCGCGGACCGGGACGCCGGTGGCCCGGTCGCGCTACCTTCGGAACGGTGGGGGGCGTTCACGCACGACGAGCGAGGGTCCCGGCGACGACGGTGGTCGTCGGCGCCGTCGCGGCGTTGCTCGGTGGTTTCGCCGTCGCCGGTCCGCCGGTCGCGGACGCCGCGGAGCCGCGTCTCGTCGTCCGCGGCGCCGGGTTCGGGCACGGCGTCGGGATGAGCCAGTACGGGGCCTACGGCCTGGCTCGTCAGGGCCGCAACTCCACGCAGATCCTCGGCCACTACTTCACGGGGACGAGCGTGTCTCGGCTGCGGGGCGCGCGCCGCACGCGGGTGGCGCTGCAGTGGGACCGTCGCGAGACGACGATCTCCGGCGCGGTGCGGATCGGCGGTCGCAAGGTCTCGCCGGCCCACAGCCACCGGATCGTGCGGGACGGACCGGGCGTCGTCGTCCGACGCCTGGCGGGACCCGACGGCCGGCCCAGGGCGAAGCGGATCGGTCGTGCGCCCGGATCGGTGCGGGTCGAGTCCGGCGCCGGGCTGCTGCGGGTGGCGGGGGCCTCCGCCGACGGTGTGCAGGACGGCACCTATCGCGGCCGGATCGACGTCGTTCCGGACGGTGACGGGCTGGTGGTCGTCAACGATCTGCCGCTCGAGGAGTACGTGCAGGGCGTCGTGACCGGAGAGTCGCCGTCGGACTGGCCTGCGGCCGCGCTGGAGGCGCAGGCGATCGCGGCGCGCACGTACGCGATCACGACGGCGTTCCAGGGGCGCCCGTTCGAGCAGTGGCCCGACGTGCGCTCCCAGGTCTACCGCGGCGTGGTCGGGGAGTCGGCCACCGGCAACGCGGCGGTCCGGGCCACCGCCGGCCGGGTGGTGACCCTCGACCGCCGGCCGGTGACGACGTACTACTTCTCGACCAGCGGCGGCCGGACCGAAGCATCCGAGAACGTCTTCGGTGGTGAGCCGCGCTCGTGGTTGCGCAGCGTCCGAGACACGACCGATCACCATTCGCCGCTGCACCGCTGGACCCGCCGGTTCTCGCAGGAGCGCGCCGGCACGCTGCTGAAGGTCGGCGAGGTGCGCCGGGTCGAGGTGCTGGAGCGCGGCGACTCGCCCCGTGTCGTCCGCGCCCGCGTCGTCGGCGCCGACGGAGAGCGGACCGTCGACGGTGGTGAGCTCCAGCGCGCACTGCAGCTGCCGGACCGTTGGGCGAGCTTCGCGACGGTGTCGATCTCGGGCTGCCTCCGCGCCGCTGGGGCGACCGCGGGCGCCGCGGCGAAGGCCCCGTCCGGTGACGCGACACCGGATCCGGGGAAGCCCTCGCCGGGCGACGCCGGCGGGAAGGGGGCCGCCGGGCCCACCGCAACGGACGGTGCGGCGGCTGCGCGGTCGCGGTCGCGTGTGGCCACCCCCGCCGGATCGGGCGCGTCGGACGGTCCGCTCGACCTCGCGGCCGCGACCGCGGACGGGGCCCTCGGGCCGGTCGGCCAGGCCGGTGAGGGCCTGCTCGCCCGGATTGCGCGGACCGCGGCGGCCCGCCGCTGTCGCCTCGTCGGGGGCATCCGTCCGCGCCCGACCGCTCAGGCCCGGCTGCAGCGCCGTGACGGCGACCGCTGGCGCACCGTCCGCCGCGTCCGCCTGGATCAGGACGGCCGCTTCGAGACGGTGGTCCCCCGCGGCGATCGCTGGCGGCTCGTCGCCTCCGGCTTCGCGACGCCGTCGGTCTCCACCACCGGTTGATCGCGGTCGGCACGACGCCGCCGTGCGCGCCGCGCGCCAGCGCCACCCAGGACGGGGGCGTCTGGACCGAACGACGCCTCAGGCCCGTGGATCGTTCGTCGCGCATTCGGGTGTCGCAGGCAGGGCCTGTCCGGGTTCGTCCGCCGGCTGCAGCCGCCGTCCGTAGAGCATGAGGTGCTCACGTGATCGACGATGCGCTCGCGAGACAGGCGTTGACAGCACGCGGGCAGGAACCACGTGCGGGTAGGCCACGGTGGAGGCGAGAGGCCCACGAGCAACCAGGCGGTGATCTCCATGTCCTCGCCGGAGAACCAACCGCGTCGATTCGCCTCCGTCGCCCGAGTCCGCCGAGCTCCTTGAAGAGGCCGTTCAGCACTCCGCGAAGATCTCTCGCCGAGGCGTCGTCGATCGTCGCGTCGGCGATCTCGTCGGTCGCCGCGTTGGCAAAACCGTGTACGCGGACCCGCGTCCAAGAGCAGCTGCCGGACTGCCGCTGAGGTGCGCGCCGACAGGAACGGTGTCGCGACAACGCCATCAGCGAGGCCCTGCTGCGCCGCTGGCGTGAGCAGGTCCTCGTGGCCAGCGCTCAGCGCTACCCTCTGACGCCGTCCGTCGCGCGGTCCTTCAGTGGGTCAGGGAGAATCCGCGGCCGACGAGACCCGCATGGTCGGAGCTCTGACCGCCGCCGAGACCGGCCGCAGGCGGACACAGCGGCCGATAGCGCCAGAGCTGCTGCAGCCCAAGCGCTCTGAGGGCCGCCGCAAGCGGCCCGGGGTGGGGCCCCCGTTCTTGGTCGACGTTGTGTGGGAGCGGGGCATGCGCCAGTCCGCCAGATCACGCAACGCACGTCAGACGCGAGGCACGAGTCGGCTGGCGCGCCGGTCCTCCGCGATCGCGGAGGACCGGCGCGCTTGTGCCTGGCGGTCGGGCGGCGAGGGCCTACTCCGCGACCGCGCCCTCGAGGGCCTCGGTCAGCGGCAGCGGCTCGGGCTCGCCGCTGGCGGTCTTGCCTGCGATCGGGGTGCGGCCACGGTGCAGCGGCTCGTGTGTGGGGTCCTTCGGCGGCACGTGCGCGATCGCCCGCTCGCTCATCGCGGTGATCGTCAGCGAGGGGTTCACGCCGACGTTGGCGGGAATCGCGGCACCGTCGCACACCAGCAGGTTCTCGTAGCCGAAGACGCGGTGCTGTGCGTCGATGACGCCGCTCTCGGGACTCGAGCCGATCGGCGCGCCGCCGAGGATGTGCGCCGTCGTCGGGATCGAGAGCAGCGCCTCGGGGACGGCCGATCCCGGTGCGCCGCCGGTCTTGCGGGCCAGCCACTCCGTGAAGGCGTTGGCCGCCGGGATGAACGTCGGGTTCGGGTTGTCGGGGTCCTGCTGCGTCTGCATCCGAACCCGGCCGTTGCGGCGGCGTCGAGCGACGAGCCGCATCGAGTTGTCCAGCGACTGCATCACCAGCACGACGATCGACCGCTCGCCCCAGCGCGGCTTGACGAGCAGTTCGAGGACCCAGCCGGGATGGCGCACCATCTGGCCCAACCACTTCAGCGGCCGCGTCAGGCGCGTCCCGCCGCCCGTCAATACGGTGAACAGGTTGCGGATCGCACCGCCGCCGGCGCCGTAGGTGACGGTCTCGATGTGCGTGTGCGGGTCGGGGTAGATCGACGACGTGATCGCCACGCGCTTGGCCAGCGCCTCCGCCCGGCCCTCTGGGACGGTGACGACGAGGATCGCCTCGCTGTTCGTGCGCACGAGGTGGCCCAAGCGGTCCGAGACCTTCGGCAAGTCGCCCTGCAGCTTGCAACGTGCCAGCAGCTCGTTGGTCCCCAGCGCGCCGCCGGAGATGACGACCCCCCTCGCGCGGATCACCTGGCGATCCTTGCGGAAGCGCGCCCCGGTGCGCTCGTGCAAGACCTCCCAGCCGTCGGCGCCGTCGCTTCCGTTCAGCGGCCGCAGCCCGACGACCTCTCGACGGGCCCGCACCGTCGCGCCGCCCCGCTGCGCGAACCAGAGGTAGTTCTTGTCCAGGCTGTTCTTGGATCCCTGCGGGCAGCCGAGCATGCACCGGCCGATGCGCGAGCAGCCCATCCTCTTGGGCCCTTCGCCGCCGAAGTACGGGTCCTCGACCTCGATGCCGGGGGTATCGAGGTACGCGCCGACGCGGGCCTTGCGGTAGGTGTGCTCGACGCCGATCTCGCCGGCGTACTCCTTCAGGAGCCGGTCGGCCGGGTCGTCCTCGACGACATCCGTGACGCCGAGCATCCGCTGGGCCGTCTCGTAGTGCGGCGCGAGCTCCGCGTGCCAGTCCGTGATCCCGGCCCACTGCCGGTCCTTGAAGAACGCCTTCGGCGGGACGTAGAGGGTCATCGCGTAGACCAGCGATCCGCCTCCGACGCCCGCCCCGGACATGACGAAGACGTCCTTGAAGAACGTGAGCTTGAAGAGCCCGCGCAACCCCGCCCTGGGCATGTACAGCCACTTCCGCAGATCCCACGAGGAGCGCGGCATCTCCTGCTCGGTGCGGAAGTGCTCACCGCGCTCCAGGACGGTGACGCCATACCCCTTCTCGGTCAGGCGCATCGCGGAGACGCTGCCGCCGAATCCGGATCCGATCACGAGCCAGTCGGTGTCGAACGACGCCTGTGGTGTCGGCACTTGAGTCCTCCCCTACGAATGTCCTAGCCGCAGCGCCGCTGAGGGAGCAGCCGTCCGGGCCCGGGGGCCGCTGCCTCCCGACTCGGAACCTACTCCGTTGTTTTACGCTATGTCAAGCGAGTGCCTTGGGTCGTGCTCCAGATCCAGGCGAGCTGTCGGATCAGGGCCGCTTCCGGCGCGGTTGGCCGCGCGATGTGCTCCGACAGGTTGCGCTCCGTCATCCAGATCAGGGCATACGAACGGGCCACGAGGTCATCCTCATCGAGGTCCGGCGCGTCGGCGAGGATGCGGGCCTTCACCATCGGGAGGAAGCCGTCGTAGAGCGCTCGCCAGAACGCGGCGGCCTCGTCGTCGTAGGTCGCGGCTTCCGTGATCGCCCGGAACGTGGACGCGTGACGCTTGAACGTCTCCAAGAGCGCCACGAGCGCGGGCGCGACCTCGTCTTGGGCGAAGGTCAGCCATGGCTCGGCGCCGGCGATGAGCTCCTGCTGGACGTCCTGGCCGAGGCGCAGGATCAGTGCGCGCTTGTCGCGGAAGTAGGCGTAGAAGGTCGGGCGGGAGACGCCGGCACCCTTGACGATCTGCTCGATGCTCAGCTCCGCGTAGGCGTATCCCTGGTCGAGCAGCGCGACCGTCGCATCCAGCAGCGATTGCTCCGTCGCCTTGCGGACGCCTGAGATCTCCGAACGCCGGGAGAGGACGGACATCCGCCAATCGTATAACGCTCGTGCGACGGCCGGATCGCGTCAGGGCGTCAAGACGCCTGTCGGGGGCGCAGGAGCGCGGGGAACCTCTGGAAGACGATGAGCGCCGCGTGGAGGGTGGGATCGCCCGCCTCGATCCTGCGGCCGAGCATCGTCTCGGCTCGCCGGATCCGGGTGTAGATCGTGTTCTTGTGGACGTACAGGTGCTCGGCCGCGCCGAGATGGCTACCCCCGGCGTCGAGGAACCTGAGGACGGTCTCGCGGAGTCGGGCCGTCGGCTCGTCGTCGCGACAGAGCTCGCCGAGGACCGCCTGCACGAACCGGCGGCAGCGCACGTCGTCGGTGGTCACGAGCGCGATGAGCTCCACCTGACGGTAGGAGACCGTGGTTCGGTCTCCCGCGCGGTGAAAGCGAGCCGCGCGCAGCGCTTCGTCGTGCGAGACGCGAAAGCCCTCGATGCCGCGCCGGGGGCGCCCGACGGCGAGGCGAACCCTCGGCGCGCTGACGTGTCGCTCGAGGCGCTCCAGGCAGTCGCGGTCATCGGACGCCACGGTCGCCCAGGCCCAGAGCTCCGCCTCGGACGCCGGTAGGAGCAGGTGCCCTCCGGCACCCAGGATCTCGGACACCACCGTCGCCTCGGCGCGCAGCTCTTCCGGCGACGTCGCCGGAAGAGCAGGGTCGGCCGAGATCGTCAGCGCCACGTGGACCCCGCGGAGGTCGTAGGCCAATCGCCGCGAGGCCTCGTCGGGGTCGACGAGGTCGCCGCTCAGGATCCCGGTCAGCGTCTCCAGACGCATCGCCGGCGCGGTGCGTGTCCAGTCGGTGCGTTCACGGTCGTAGATCGCTCCGTGGGCCTCCACGGCGTCGTCGACGTAGCCGAAGAGGGTTGTCGCGATCGCGTCGGCGTCGGCGAGATCGGCACCGACCGCGTCTCCGAGCTCGGCGATCAGGACGCTCCACAGGAACTGGTGGCCAACGCGGTAGCCCCGCAGCAGCGCCGCTTTCGAGACGCGGCGCCGCACCGCCAGGGCGGTGAACCGTCGCGCATCCTCGGGGATGTGGAACGGCTCCGGCTCTCGAGGTCCGTGCTGCAGGCGCCTCAAGGCCTGTTCGATGTTCGCCGCGCAACAGGCGCGCAAGGCCTCCGACGGACCCTGCCCCCCGTACTCGCGTAGTTCGGGGACCTCCTCGACGAGCCGTTCGGCCATCTCCTGCGCGGTCAGCGCCAGGTCGATCTGCGGCACTGCCGCCAACGGATGGGCGGCGCCTCCCGCGACACGGCCGAGACGCATCCGTCCAGGTTTCTCCTGGACGGGCGTCGCGGGGGGCTCTGGCTTGCGGTCCTCGCGGATCATCGTCGCGTTCTCCATGCCGTGCTTTGCATCGGTGTCGGTGTGCGGCGGCGTGCTCCGGCCGCTCAATCGGCGGGGCGTTCGCGGGGCGGACGAGGCCACATTCACCGTTCTACGACCCGTCAAGAGCGCGCGTCGGGAGTCCGTCATCGCATCCGCTCCGCGGGGGTGCCGGGAGGTCCCGGCGGTGGCGGCGCCGTCGTCTCTGCATGTCCCTCACGGACGCTCGCCCGATCGGCGCCTCCCGGCCCGAACGTCGACCACCCTCGACGACCGGATCCGGTGGGGCGGGTATCACCCCCCGCTGGGCGATGGCGTGCGGAGCAGCGATGCCAGCGGTGTTTCCGGATCGGCGAGCGATGCGCGGTCCGGCGAAAGGCCCGTCGCGACGGCGCGTTTGCTGAACATGAACTCCTGTGCGCGGTTGACGCAGTCAGCGGCGATCAGCGTCCCGTCGGCGAAGTAGAAGCAGGCGAAGCTGCGGCCGGCAGCCGGGTCGCCTCGCAGCACGATCTCGTCGTAGCCCGCACTCAGACCGGCGATCTGGAGCTTCAGGTCGTACTGGTCGGACCAGAACCACGGCAGCGCGGAGATCGGCTTGTCCTTACCGCAGATCGTTGCTGCCACGCTCTTGGCCTGCTCGACCGCGCTGGACACGGCTTCCAGGCGCAAGCAGCAGCCGTACCGAGCGTCGACGTAGGAGGCACAGTCCCCGGCCGCGAAGATGCTCGGATCGTCGGTGCGACCGTGTGCGTCGATGACGATGCCGTTGTCGACAGCCAACGCCGCGTCTCGCGCCAGCTCGACGTTGGGCACGACGCCGACGCCGACGATCACGAGGTCGGCGGCGATGACATCACCGTCGACGAGTCGGACACCGCTGACGCGGTCTTCGCCCTCGATCGCGGCGACCCCGACGCCGAGGCAGAGGTCGACCCCCTCTTCGCGGTGGACGCGATCGTAGAAGGCCGAGACCTCTGGGGCTGTGACGCGCTGTAGGACGCGGTCGGCCACCTCGAGCACCGAGACGGCGATGCCGAGCTTCCGCAGCGACGCCGCCGCCTCCAACCCGATGTACCCGGCGCCGACGACCACAGCTCGGTCAGCGCTGTCGAGGGTTCGCTGGATGGCCGAGGCATCCGCGGCATTGCGCAGGTAGTGCACGCCGTCGATGTCCGCCCCGGGAACGTTGAGCGGACGCGCTCGGGCTCCGGTGCACAGCGCCAGCTTGTCGTAGCCCAGAGTCTCCCCGTCCTCCAGCTCCACGGACCCGGACACCCGGTTGATCCGGCTGACGCGGTCCTGACGGAACGTGACCTGTTCCTTCTCGTAGAACTCGGGCTTGCGGATGAGGAGGTCCGCGAGCGTCAACTCCCCGGCGAGCAGGGCCTTGGACAACGGCGGGCGCTGGTAGGGCAGCGACGGCTCGTCGCCGATCATCACGATCTCGCCCGGCCACCCGTTTTGGCGCAGGCTGGCGCACAGCTGCGCGCTCGCGTGGCTCGCTCCCACGATGACGACCCGTTCCGCACTCACCCGTAGCTCCCGTTCCTCGCCGTCGCCCGAGCTCAGGCGGCCGACGCCTCTGCGACGGGCGCAGCGGTCTTGCCGAGGCCCGGCTTAGGCGTGAGCTGGACCATCATCCGGTCGTAGCCCTTGACGAAGTTCGACTGGACGTACTCGGGCTCACCGACGACGTCGATCCGGTCGAACCGCGCGAGGAGCTCCTCCCACAGGATGCGCAACTGCATCTCCGCCAGCCGGTTGCCCATGCACCGGTGCACGCCGAACCCGAACGAGATGTGGTTGCGGGCGTTGGGACGGTCGATGATGAGTCGGTCGGCGTCCTCGAACTTGTCCTCGTCACGGTTGCCCGACGCGTACCACATGATCACCTGGTCGCCCTTGCGGATGAACTGCCCGCCGAAGTGGACGTTCTGCTTGGCGACCCGCCGCATGTACGCCAGCGGCGTCTGCCAGCGGATGATCTCGGAGACCATGTTGGGGATGAGCGACGGGTCGGCCTTGAGCTTGTCGAACTCGTCCGGGAACTTGTTGAGCGCGTAGACGCCGCCGGACATCGAGTTGCGGGTGGTGTCGTTGCCGCCGACGATGAGCAGCGTGAGGTTGCCGAGGAACTCGAGCGGCTTCTTGATCAGGTCCTTCGTGTCGTCCGACGTCTGCATCAGGGTGATGAGGTCGAACCCGTCGGGCTCTCCGGCCTCGCGGCGCGCCGCCTTGTCGTGCCACAGCGCGACGAAGGCCTCGGCCATCTCCTCTGCGGCGGCGTAGAACTCGTCCTGGTGCGTGGTGCCGCCGGTCCCCTCGGCCGTGCCGCTGATCGCGTCGGACCAGTAGGTGAGCTTGCGCCGCTGCTCGTACGGGAAGTCGAGGAGGGTCGCCAGCATCCGGCCGGTGATCTCGATCGAGACCTTGTCGACCCAGTCGAACGGCTCGTCGGTCGGCAGGCCGTCGAGCACCTCCTGGATCCGCTCGCGGATGAGGGACTCCATCTCGCGGAGGTTGCGCGGGGCGACGACGCCCTGGACGGCCTTGCGCTGGACGTCGTGCTTGGGCGGGTCCATCGCGATGAACATCGCGATGTCGAGCGGCGGCGGCCCGAGGATGATGTGCGGCTCGGCCGAGAAGAGCGTCGGGTTGGAGTCGACGGCCTGGATGTCGGCGTAGCGGGTGATCGACCAGAACGGGCCGAAGGGGCTGTCCGCGAGGTAGTGGACGGGGGCCTCCGCGCGGAGCCGCTCGAAGTACGGGTACCACTTGCCCTGCCGGTTCATGAACGGGTTGCTGACGTCGATCTCGGTCAGCGGCACGTCGGCCGGGTCCGGGATCGGCTGCTCGGTGAACACCAGCGGCGGCTTGCTCAGGCGCGCCGCGCGCTTCGCCTTCTCGGCGAGGTGCGCCGCCCGCACCTGGCGGGGGACGGGCACGGTCGCCTGGACCTTGGCGGTGACCGCGGTCTTCGCCTTGTTGATCACGCTGTCGGTGGTCGTCATCGCTCTCTCTCCGCTTGCCGTGGACGCCGGGACGCCGGCTGCGTCTGGTACTCGGGAAGGCGGACGGTGAGCCCGTCGAGGCGCGCGCTCGCCGTCAGCTGACAGGCGAG
>JBFWKS010000028.1:0-26088 GCA_050252545.1 Solirubrobacteraceae bacterium | reverse complement strand
CGGTCAAGACGCTGAAGCCGGGGAAGTACGTGAACCGGTCGATGGTGTTGCGTGCGACGAATCACGAGGGTCGTGTGACCTCGCGGACGCGCGGGACGGCGAACGGTGTTCGCGCGGCGACGCGCATCGCGTCGGTGCGGGTGCTGGCGCCGCGCAAGGCCCGCCCGGGCGGCGTCACCGGGTGAACGACCCGCGTCATCCGCACGGGGACGGGGAGAGGCGCGGCCGGCGCGCCCCGTCCCCTACGCTGGCTTAGATGCGACGCGTCCGGCCGACCGACGGTCACCAGACCCCGTCCGCTGCCCACAGCCGGGCACGGGTCCGACGGAGGACGGGGCTGACCGTCGCCGCGGCCGGCGCGTTCCTGGCGTCACCGGTCGCCGTCGCCACGGCGGGCGCCGACCGTGACGCGTGGCGGACGTCCGCCATCGAGCGCGCCGTCACCGCCACCCCGGTCGGTGTCGCGCTTCCCGAGCTCGACGGCCGGGTGCGCGTCGGCACCGCGCGGGAGTCGGCCCGCGGCACCCTTCGTGCCCGGCGGTCGACGCCGTCGCCGGCCGGTCCCGCCGCTCCGTCGGGCCCGGCGCCGCCCAGCGATCTCGGCGAGGACCTGGAGTGGAGGATCCTCGCGCCGTCGCCACGGACCGGGACGACCACGGCACTCGTCGTCTCGTCGGTGCGCGCCCTGCGGCACGCCGGTCGCGGCCGGATGGTGTGGCGGATCCCGGCCGAGACGACCTGGTCGGGACAGCCGATGATCCTCATGGTCCTGGAATCGGTGATCCGCGACGGTGAGCGGTGGCTCAAGGTGCGGCTGCCGATCCGGCCCCACGGCCTGCACGGTTGGATCCCCGCCGACGCGGTGGTCCTCGGGCGCACCGACTACTGGGTCGACGTCGACCGTCGCGCGCGCCGCGTCACCGTGCGGCACCGCAACCGCGTGGTCCGGCGGTTCCGGGCGGTCGTCGGGGCACGCCGCACCCCGACCCCCAGGGGCCTCTCGGCCGTGTACGAGCGCAACCGCCAACCGGACCCGCGGGCGTTCCTGGGCCCGTGGGCCGTGGCGCTCACCGCGACGTCCGAGGTGCTGCAGGAGTTCGACGGGGGTCCCGGCCGGATCGGGGTCCACGGCCGCGGCGGCGAGAGCCTGCGCGACCCGCTGGGCACCGCCCGGTCCCACGGCTGCGTCCGGGTCCGCAACGACGACATCCGGTGGTTCGTGCGGAAGGTCCCGGCGGGTGCGCCGGTCCGGATCCGCTGACGGACGACGACCGTTGAGAAGCGAAGGGGGGGGAACGGCAGCCGGTCGGGCGACGTCCCGGTGACATGGCCACAGACCCGTCCCGCTCCACTCACGTCCATCCCGCGTCCGTCGGCACCGTGCCCCCCGGGCCGGCGTCGATTTCGCGCACGGCCACCGGGCCCGTTCCCGCCGGTCCGCCGGCCGGTCCGGTGCGCGCCGGCCTCCGCCCGGCCTTCACCGGACCGAGGCGCACCCACGCCGCGTCCGACCATCCGCTGCCGGGAGCGTCGTCGGGCCCGGCACCGATCGTGGAGTCCCGGCTGCGGCCGCCCCGGGTGCGGCGTGATCTCCAGCCGCGCGAACGGGTCGCGCGGCGGATCGAGGACGGCTACGACTGCGCGGTCACCGTGCTCACCGCCCCGGTCGGGTACGGCAAGACGACCGCCGTCGCCACGTGGTTCTCGCGGTTCGTCGGCGATGGCGTGTGGCTCACGCTGACGCCTCGCGACCGCGATCCCGTCCGGCTCCTGGCGCACCTCGTCACCGGATCGTCCCGGATCGCCCCCGACGCGATGCGCGCCGCCGAGGCGTCCTTGCGCGGTGGTGAGGGCGTCGACGTCGTGATTCCCCAGGTCGTGGCCGCGCTCACCGACCACTCGGTGCTGCCGATCGTCGTGGTGCTGGACGATCACCACACCGTCGTCGGGAGCGCGTCGGACGACATCGTCGCCGCGCTGCTGGATCACGCGGGCGGCAACCTGCGGGTGATCCTGGCCGGCCGCTCGGCGCCACGGGTCGGACTGGCACGGCGCCGGATGTGCGGCGACGTGCTCGAGCTCGGTCCCGATGACCTGCGCCTGGACCGCGCGGAGCTGCGGGCGATCGCCGGGCCCGGGGTCGACCCGGACCACCTGGAGCGGTTCACCGGCGGCTGGCCGGTGGCGGCCGATCTGCTCGCCCGGCGCCACGGGACCGACGCGGTGCCCCGGGGCTTCGTGGAGCTCCTCACCGAGGAGCTGCTGGACCGTCAGGAACCCGAGATGCGGCGCTTCCTGCTGCGGACGTCGGTCCTCGATCGCGTGTCCGTCGATCGGTGCCTGCACCTCCTGCAGGATCCCCGGGCGGCGGCGCTGCTCGCCACGGCGCAGCACGAGCTCGGCCTGCTGGGGGCGTGCGCGGACGAGCCGGGCCACCTGGAGTACCGGCCGATCGTCGCGGCCGTGCTGCGCGAGCGGCTCGTCGTCGAGGAGCGCGGACACGACACGGTCGCGCGGCTTCGGCGGCGGATGGCGAGCTGGACCGGGCGGTCGGCCGCCGGCGGGACGGACATGGGGCCGTGGCGGACGGGCCCGGCCCGCCGGTACGTGGCCCTCCCCGGGACCCCACCCACGCCGGCGGAGATGCGCGTGCTGCGGATGCTCGCCGGCCCGCTGTCGCTCGCGGAGATCGGTCGCGAGCTCTACCTCTCGCGCAACACGATCAAGAGCCACGTCCGGCGGCTGTACCTGCGGCTCGAGGTCGGCAGCCGGCCCGACGCGGTCCGGGTCGCCCGCGAGCGGGGGCTGCTGTGACCCGCCGAGCGCTGCGGCCGCGCCGGCCCTGCGGGCGCGATCGTCCCTGCACCGCTCCCCGCCGCCGGGTCCGCGCCGGGCGGCAGGCGTCGCGCTGCGCCCACCACGCAGGGCACGTCTGTGGGTTTCCGCTCCGTCGACCGATGCCCCGGGGCGGGCGCTGAGCGGTCTGGTGTCCGCTTCGGGGTGCGCGGGAGCCGGTCGGTGATCGCGGAGACGTGCGCGTGGGGGTGCCCGGTCGCGGCCCGGCCGACGCGCTGTCCCGGCCGACCGACCGGCTAGCCTCGGTGGGGTGCGCACCGCGCCGATCGAACCGGGGGACATCGTCGAGGTCGACAAGAAGGGTCGGCGATTCTTCGCGCTCGTGCTCGGGTTCGACCGCGACGGCACCGTCAGGATCGAGCCGGTCTGCCGTGGCGTCTCATGGCGCACCGCCGGTGCCCGCGAGCTCGTGCGCCACTGGAAGAAGGCTGCGCGCCGCCGCGGTACCCGCGATCCCACGCAGCACGAGTCGCAGCTCGACCTGGGGCTCGATGTCGACGTCGACGAGCCCGACGCAGCCTGACCGGCCGGGCAGGGGCCGTCACCTGGCGCCGGTGAATGCCACGGCGTCGATCCAGCCGGCCCGCCGGGCAGGGGAGGCGGTGGTGGGCCCTGCGGTGCCCGTGCCGTCGGCGGTCAGTCCCCGGAAAGCCGCTCGGCGAGCGCTGCGGCCGCGGCGTCGATGCCGTCGTCGCCGTGGAACACCCGGTCGCCGGTCCAGACCGCCGGGACGGTGCGCACGCCACGCTCGATCGCACGGTCGGTGGCGGCGGTCAGTGCGTCGATGATCGGCGCACGGTCCATCGCCTGGAGCACGGCGCGGGGGTGCATCTCGGCGGCCGACGCGGCGATCAGGACGAACGACTCGGTCGCCAGGTCGTGCCCGCCGGCGTAGGCCTGACGGAAGGCGGGCAGCGACACCGACACGACCCGGCCGAGGCCCTTGGCGTACCAGGCGGCGCGCAGCGCGAGCGTGCTGTCGAACGGCACCGCGGGCGGCCAGTGCAGGGGCTGCAGACCGCGCTCGCCGGCGGTCCGGGCGATGCACTCGCGCCAGGCGTCCTCGTCGTGCTCGCAGCGGAACCCCTCCCACGCGTGCGGGCCGGGCAGGCGCGACGCGTCGATCGGCACCCATGGCGTCGCCACCGGCAGGGTGGCCATCACGCGCTCGGCGGCGAGGTACGACTCCGGGTCGCGGAAGTCGAAGTAGAACGCCGGCGGCCCCTCGGGGTCGGGGATCCCGTCCCCGACGCCGCCGTCGGCGGGGTCGGGCCCCTGACCGTGTCCGTGGTCGTCGCCGACCCGGCCGGCATGGACGGGCGCTTCCGTGTCGCGACCGTGGCCGGCCGCGACGTCCTCACCGGTCCCGACGCCGTCCGCGGCGGCGCCGCCACCCGGCCAGCGGGTGACGGGGAGCGGGGCGGCGTCGGGTTCGGGGTGGTCGGTCACCCGTGGATGAGCCAGCCGTCGGCGGCGCGGGCGGCTTCCATGACGCCCTCGCTGAGGGTCGGGTGGCCGTGGATGGTGCGGGCGACCTCGGCGTAGCCGCCCTCCAGCGCCTTGGCGTTGACGAGCTCCTGGATCATCTCGGTCGCCTTCGCGCCGACGATGTGGCCACCCAGCAGCTCGCCGTACTTCTTCTCGCCGATGATCTTGATCGTGCCGGCCTCGCCGTACACCGTCGCGCCACCGACCGCGCCATACGGGACCTTGCCGACGACGACGTCGTAGCCCTGCTCCTTGGCCTGCGCCTCGGTCAACCCGAACGACCCGACGTTCGGCTGGCAGAACGTCGCCCGCGGAATGTCCACGTACGAGATCGGATGGGTATCGAGGCCCTTGGCGTCCTCGACCGCGATCACGCCCTCATCGGAGGACTTGTGCGCCAGTGCCGGACCGGGCACGAGATCCCCGATCGCCCAGATCCCCTTGACCGACGTCCGCTGCCGGCCGTCGACCTCGATCAGCCCGGTCTTCTCGTCGGTCTTGACCCCGGCCTTGTCCAGCCCCAGGCCCTCGACGTCCGGGGCACGACCGGTCGCGATCACGAGCCAGTCGGCCTGGCCATCGACCTTCTCGCCATCGCCCTTCTGGAACGTGAACGACACCCGCTCGTCGGTGGTCTGCACATCGGCGACCCTCGTCGAGAGGTGCACGTCGATGCCCTGCTTCTTGAAATCCCGGTTGGCGACCCGCGAGATGTCGACATCCTCCGACGGCAGCACCCGATCGAGGAACTCGAACAGCTGGACCTTCGCCCCCAACCGCGCATAGGCGGACGCGATCTCGGTCCCGGATGCGCCGGCCCCGACGACCGCGATCGACCCGGGAAGCTCGTCCAGCGCCCACGCCTCCTCGGTGCCGATCACGCGACCGCCGTACTCCACCCCCGGGATCGCGCGGCGAACCGACCCGGCCGCCAACACGATGTTCTTCGCGGTGTGGGTCTCGCCTGCGACCTGCACGCCACCATCGCCCACCAGCGACCCGACGCCCTCCACGTACTCCACGCCGTTCTTCTTCAACAGCCCGGCCACGCCACCGGTCAACTGCGAGATCACCTGGCGACGACGCTCCTGCACCGCCGCGAAGTCCACGCTCACGCCCTGCACCTTCAGCCCGAACTCGTCGGCCCGCTCGATCTCGTGCAACACATCCGCCGAGCGCAGCACCGCCTTCGCCGGAATGCACGCATAGTTCAAGCACCGCCCACCAACGGTGTCCTTCTCCACCACCAGCGTCTTGAACCCCAACTGCGCCGAACGGACCGCGGTCACGTAACCACCGGGTCCGGAACCGATCACGATCGTGTCGAACTGCGCCATGTGGGGTCTCTCTGCTCTTCTCGCGTCGGGCCCGCGCGGGCGGGCTTGCGGGTCGGGATGGGTCGGTGATCGACGGCCGCGGGCACGCCGCGCGGCCGGTCCCCGCAGGGACGATCGCCGGATCCCGAGCCTATCGGACGCCTGCCGTCGGTTCGCTGCGCGGACGTGACCGTGCCCGCCGATCGGTGGGACGCCACCGCCCGGCGTGGCGGTCCGCTCAGCGGAGGGGGCGGCGCCGCGCCTCGCGCTCCTCGCGCTCGCCGAGCTGCACCCGGGCCATGACCTTGACGAGCCGCATGAAGAGCCAGCCGCTCAGGCCGACGACGATGAGCGACAGCGGGATCAGCCAGATGACGGTCGTCGTCAGCGCGAAGAGCGTCAGCATGATCACGGCGATCGCGATCAGGGTCTGGGTGCCGAGCAGCGCCCAGTACTTCATCCGCCACGTGCCCCACGCCGACAGCAGCGTCAGGAGCATCAGGCCGATGTTCTGGATCCGGCCGACGACGTTCTCGCGGTCACCGGTCTCGGTGTCGACCGTGATCGCGCCGTAGATGAAGTTGCCGACCATCAGCGCCAGCCAGACGAGCGCGAAGATGATCTCCCGCGGACGCTCGCCCTCCTTGTAGGGCTGGAGCGACTCGCGGATCGCCTGATTCTTCTCCTCGGCCTTGGCGTACCCGCGCGCCATCGCGCCCTTGCCCGACGGTGCGGCGGAGGCCTTGGCGGCGGACGGTGCGGGTGCGGGGCCGCCGGCCGTCGCCTTGACCGCCGTCTGGCGGCTACGGGCCTGTCGGGTGCTCCGCTTGCGCTTGCGCTTGCCGCCTGCCATCGCCGACCATCATGCCGTGCGCGGGCCCGGCGTGGGGTCGCGATCACCGCGTGCGTCGACGAACGCTCGCAGCGTCACGGCGGCGGCACGGGGGTCCGCCGCATCGGTGATGGCCCGGACGACCGCGATCCGTCGTGCCCCGGCCGCGACCACGGCGCGGGCGTTCGTGGGGTCGATCCCTCCGATCGCGACGAACGGCAGCGTGCCGCTCGCGGCGTGCTCCACGAGCGCGGTGCCGACCGCGGGCCGACCGGCCTTGGTCGGCGTGGTGTGGATCGGGCCGACGCCGATGTGGTCCGCGATCCCCTCGGCGGCCGCGGCGTCGATCTCGCCCGGTGCGTGGGTCGAGAGCCCGATCAGCCGGTCGTCGCCGATCACCGCCCGCGCATCGGAGACCGCGATGTCGTCCTGGCCGACGTGCACGCCGTCGGCGCCGCCCGCGACCGCCAGGTCGGGGCGGTCGTTGACCATCAGCAGCGTGCCGGTTGCGTCGCACAGCGGCCGCAGCGCCCGCAACGCGGTGACGATCTCGTCGTCGCCGGCGTGCTTGTCGCGCACCTGGAGAGCGTCGACGCCGCCCGCGATGGCGGCGGTCGCGACGTCCGTCAGCGGGCGTCCGCCGGGTGTCAGGGGCGCGACCAGGTACAGCCGCACGGCCCGGAACCGGTCGCGTCGTCGCTCGGGGGTCATGCGGGCGAGTGTCCCACCGTGCGCGCCCGCGGGCCCGGCCGGGGTACGATCGGTGCTCGACCCGAGATCCAGCGGGAGCCCCGAAGCGCGGGGCTGAGAGGGGGACGAGGTCCCCGACCGCCACCAGCCGTCTGGTCATGCAGACGTGCGAGACGACCGTGCCCGCCCCCGCCACACCCGCCGCCACCTACGACGTCGTCGTCGTCGGGGCCGGGCTGGCCGGCCTGTCCGCGGCGTGGGCGCTCGTCCGTCGTGGGGCGTCGGTGCTCGTGGTCGACCGCGACGCGCCGGGGGCGGCCACGAGCCACGTCGCGGCAGGGATGATCGCCCCGGTCACGGAGGCGGAGTCCGACCATCTGCCGGCGCTGCGGTTGGGGGTTGCGGCCCGTACCGCGTGGCCGGCGTTCGCGCGGGAGCTCGAGGCGGCGTCGGCGATCGAGCTGCCGTTGCTCGACGCCGGGTCGTTGGCGATCGCCCGCGACCGCGACGAAGCCGAGGCCCTGGAGCGGTTCCGCCTGGTGCGTGAGCGGATGGGGTTGCAGGTGGAGCGGCTGCTGCCGTCGGCCGCCCGGCGCCTGGAGCCGGCGCTCGCCCCGACCCTGCGCGCCGCGCTCGCCGTCCCCGACGACCTGGCCGTCGATCCCCGTCGGGTCGTTCAGGCGCTCGTCCGGGCGATCACGGCGGCCGGTGGGGTCGTGAGGACCGGTGTGGCGGTGCGCTCCGTGCGGGTGGAGGACGGCCGGGCGACCGGCGTCGAGCTGGACGACGTGCCGCGGCGGGCGGGTCGCGATGGTCTGATGGCGATACCGGGGGGCGATGGTCCGGTGGCGACGCCGGATGTCGTTGTCGAGACCGGCTGGGGCGGTGCGGCGCCGCGAACGCTGGCCGCCGGTGCGGTCCTGCTGGCGACCGGCCCGTGGGCTGGCGGGGGTGTCGGCGTGCCCGACGGCGACCGGGTGCCGGTGCGGCCGGTCAAGGGCCAGCTGCTGATCCTGCGCGATCCGGACGGGCCCGGTCTGGTGTCCCGGGTGCTGCGGTTCGCCCTCGGTGGGGGCTACGTCGTGCCGCGCCCGGATGGCCGGTACGTCGTCGGCGGTACCGTCGAGGAGCAGGGATTCGACCGCACGGTCACCGCGCTCGCGGTCCACGACCTGCTGCGCGACGCCGCGGAGCTCGTGCCCGGACTGCTCGAGCTGCGGCTGGAGGAGTCGATCGCGGGATTGCGCCCGGCGACTCCCGACGGGATGCCCACGATCGGCCCCGCCGCGATGACCGATGGGCTCTGGTGGTGCGCCGGCCACTACCGCAACGGCGTGCTGTGGGCGTCGGTCACCGGTGATCTCCTGGCCGACGCGATGGGCCTCGACGGCGGCACCGCGACCCGTGACCCCGATCGCGGCACCACCGCGGCGGGCGGTGCGACCGGCCACGGGGTCGCGACGCCGGACGTCGACCCCCGACGGTTCGCGAACGCCCCCGGCGGCGGGAGCGCCCTATGGACGATGGGGCGGCTGGCGAACGCCCCCGGCGGCGGGATGCCCCACGGACGATGAGACGGTTCGCGAACACCCCTGCGGCAGGAGCACCCGATGGACGATGACTCGGTGACCGTCAACGGCGAGCTGCGGCCGGTGGCCGGCCGCACCGTCGACTGGCTCGTGGAGGACCTGGGCCTGTCGCCCGGCGGGCGCGGTGTGGCGGTCGCGCTCGACGGCGACGTCGTCCGCCGGGCGGAGTGGCCCTCGGTGGTGCTGCGCGCCGGGCAGCGGGTCGAGGTGCTCTCGGCGATCCAGGGCGGTTGACCGGCGCCCGGCTCGGCCTGGATCTGGACGCCGCGCCGGGCATCGTCGAGTTCGGCACGGCTGGACCAGAGGCCCGGCAGCTGCGCCGGGCAACGCGCGCGACGGCGGTTTCATCCGGGTGAGCGTGCTGGACCGTCCGCCGATCTCGGACGGCCCGTTGCCGCGGCCTGCCGGCGCATTAACGTAGCGATCGCACACACCGTTACGGTCGGGGCGATCAGGTGCGATCGCCCACCGACCCGATCGGGTGCGCGACGTCACCTGTGGCCACTGACCGACCGATCGCCTGGACCCTCCGTGCATGACTCCGACCGACCGGCCGGCCCCGCCATCGTCGAGACCCTCGAGGAGGCCGCGGGCCTGCCGCAGCCGCCGCTGCTGGTCCGCCGGTCGCTGGAGGAGTACCTCGACCGACACGGCCTCGGCAGTGGTGCGCTCACCGCACAGCTCATCGGGGGCGGTCACTCGAACGTCACCTTCCGGGTGCAGCGGGAGGGCCTGCGGGCGATCCTGCGTCGCCCACCGCGGCCGCCGTTCCATCCGAGCGCGCACGACGTGATGCGCGAGGCCCGGGTCCAGAAGGCACTGGAGCCGACCGTCGCCCGGGTCCCGCGGGTGCTGCACGCCTGCGACGACACCACGCTGCTCGGCGTGCCGTTCTACCTCATGGAGGAGGTCCACGGGACGGTGATCACCTCGAGCCTGCCGGAGTCGCTCGACGACGCGGAGGGACGCATCGCGCTCACCGGCGAGTTCGTCGACGCCCTGGTCGAGCTCCACGCGGTCGACACGTGCGCGCCGGCGCTGCGCGCGATCGATCGCGGTCCCGGGTTCATCGACCGACAGATCCATCGCTGGTACGCCGTCTGGCAGGAGAGCCGCACGCGCGACATCGCCGAGATCGACGAGGTCGCCGTCTGGCTACGACGGAATCGGCCGCCGGAGCCCCGGGAGCGGACGGTGGTCCACGGGGACTATCGGCTCGGCAACGTCATGTTCGCCGCCGGCGCGCCCGCGCGGCTGCAGAGCATCCTCGACTGGGAGATCGGGACCGTCGGGGACCCGCTCGTCGACCTCGGTTGGATCCTGACGACGTGGCCGGAGCCGGGAGATGACTCCGGCACGCTCCTGTCGATGGCCGGTGCCGTCGCCGGCGGGGGCTTCCCGACCCGGGCGGAGCTCATCGACCGCTACGCGACCCGCACCGGTCGTGCCGTCGACGGGCTCGGCTGGTACCGCGCGTTCGCGTTCTGGCGTGCCGCCATCGGTCTCGAGTCGCTCTACGCCCGACGGGTCCAGTTCAGCGGGCCGAACGACCTCTTCCTCCTGAGCCTCGCGATCGGGGTGCCGGAGCTCGCCGTCCGGGCCCGCGAGGCCACGGCGGAGCAGCACCGCTTCGTCTGACCCCACCCGTCGGGCCGAGCGGCCATCCGCCGTTCGTCCGCCCTTCCGATAGTCCCGGACGACCCTTGGGCCGCCCGCGGGGCTCTGGGACCGTCGCTATGAACGGGCCCCCGACGGGGCCCTCGAGCGACCGAGGAGAGACGGAGATGCTGCTACACGAGCAACGGTCCCGGGTACGGGCCGTGGGGATCGCGATCGTCGCCGGCGCGGCGATCGCCGTGACCGGATGTGGATCCGACGACGGCGGCGGTGCGTCGGGCGGCGGGAGCACCGATGGCGAGATCGTCATCGGCGCGACCGGACCGCTGACGGGGCCTGCGTCGTCGCTGGCGATCCTCTACGACGCGATGCGGGCGAAGATCGCGGAGGTCAACGCGCAGGGCGGCATCGAGGGGCACAAGGTCCGCCTCGCCGTCCAGGACGACCAGCTGAACCCCGCGAACACGCCCGGCGTGGTCCGCAAGCTCGTCGAGGGCGAGAAGGTCTCGCTGCTCTGCGGCTCCGCCGGCTCGCCGACGAACGTCGCCGTGCTGCCGTACCTCGGGGCGCGGAAGGTCGCCCTCGTCCCCGGCGCCGGTGGGTCCGATCTCGCCGCGGAGAACTCGTACATCCCGCTGCCGACGTACGAGCCGCTCGCGGCGAGCCTCGTCGACTACGGGCTGGGCGACGGCAAGGCCGAGCGGATCGCGATCGCCTACAGCGAGGACGCCGTCGGCAAGCCGACCCGCGCCGGTGCGAACTGGGCGTTGCAGCAGAAGAACGAGAAGGCCGTCGCCGAGGTGAAGTACAACCCGACCGCGGCCGACCAGAGCGCCGCCGCCGCGAAGCTCAAGGCCTCCGGCGCCGACTTCGTCGTCGTGAACAACACGGCACCGGTGCTTGCCCCGCTGATCAAGGCCGCCGCGAAGATCGGCTACCGGCCGACGTGGGGGATCATGTGGCCGGCACTCACCGACACGCTCGTCGAGCTCGTCGGTGAGGACGCGGCGGAGCGGATCGTCTTCGCGTCGCCGTTCCTCCTGGGCAGCGACCCGAAGGCCGCCGGGTTCCGTGAGGCGCTGACGAAGCAGAAGCCCGGCGCCGACACGAACGACACCATCGCGATGCTCGGCTGGGTCGCCGCGACGACCTGCACCGAGCTCGTGAAGAAGGCGGTCCAGGCCAACGGCGGGAAGACGCCGAGCACCGAGCAGGTCATCCAGGCGATGCCCGGGTTCTCGTACGGCGACGACTACGTGCCGGACATCAAGTGGACCGAGGAGGACCACTCGACGAAGGGCAACGGCGCGATCATCGGCGTCCGCGACGGGAAGTTCACGCCGCTGACCGAGTCGGCGCCGCTCCCGGACGCCCCGATCGCCGAGCCCGGCAACTAGGAGGACCGCCGTGGATCTCCTGCAGACGAGCATCATCTCCGGCGTCGTGAGCGGCATGCTCTACGCGCTCGCCGGGGTGGGGCTCGTCGTCATCTACCGCGTGTCGGGGTACATCTCGTTCGCGCAGGGCGACATCGCCGCCGTCGCGCTGTTCCTCGGCTGGTTCCTCCACGACGGGGGCATGCCGTACCTGCTCGTCGCGCTGACGGTCGTCGTCTGCGGGGCGGTCCTCGGCGGGTTGATCGGTGGGCTGCTCGTCGTGCCGATGGAACGGTTCGGATTGCTCGCGGCGGCGATGGCGACGATTGCGATCGGCATCGGACTGCAGGGGATCGAAGGTGCGGCGTTCGGCGGCGAGGCGCGGGCGTTCCCGTCCGCGGGCGAGGGCACCGCACTGACGATCGGGCCGGTCGGGCTCTCCTGGGCCGACGTCGCGTCGTTCGTCGTCTGCGGCCTGATCGTCGCCGTCCTCTCGGCCGCGTTCCGGTTCACCCGCGCGGGTGTCGCGATGCGCGCCGTCCACGACAACCCGGCCGCCGCCGAGGTCCTCGGGATCCGCGCGAACACGCTCAAGCGCGTCGCGTGGATCGTCTCGGGGGCGCTCGCCGGCGTCGTCGGATTGTTCATCGCGCCGGTGTACTCGCTGACACCGACGAGCATCAACGCGTTGCTCGTCTTCGGCTTCGCGGCGATCGTCGTCGGTGGCTTCGACTCGATCGGCGGCGCGGTCGTCTCGGGGATCGTCATCGGCATCGCGACGAACCTCACGGCCGCGTATGTCAGCTCGGACCTCGTCACGACCTCGCTCTTCGCGTTGCTCGTCGTCGTCCTCCTGTTCCGTCCCCAGGGCCTCTTCGGCCAGCGACCGATGGTGCGCGTATGAGCACGACCGCCCCCACACCTGCGACCGCCGTCCCCGCTGCCGCGGGCGCGGCGGCGCGGCTGCGGGTCTCCCTGACCACCGGCCGTGGTCCGCTGCTCGCGGGCCGCCTCGGCCTCGTCGTGCTCGCCGCCGCGATCGTGTTGATCGTCGGCGTCAACGGCACCTCGACGCTGCGCTACTCGCTCGTCATCGGGGTGATCTACGCGATCACGATCCTCGGCAACAACGCGATCCTCGCGACGCTCGGCGAGATCAACCTCGCGTCCGGTGCGTTCATGGCCGTCGGTGCGTACACCATGGCCTACACCCTGTCGAAGGGGTGGGCGCTGCCGACGGCGCTACTGGCGGTGATCGTCGTCAGCGCGGTGATCGGGCTGCTGATCGCCGTGCCGACCGTTCGCCTGACCGGGTTGTTCACCGCCCTGGCGACGTTCGCCCTCGCGTACGCGATCCCCGACCTGTCGCTGGAGCTCAGCGCGGTGACCGGCGGCGACGCCGGGATCTCGGTGCTGCCGCAGACGGTCGGCGGTGAGCTGCTCGACGGCTCGTCGTCGCTGATGCTCACGATCGTCCTGGTGCTCTTCGTGCTGTTGGCGGCGGCGAGCATGGTGCTGTTCGGCCGCGGCCCGGGAGCACGGTTGCTCGCCGTCGGCGAAGCGCCGCACGCGGCCGCGTCGTTCGGCCTGCGCTCGACGGGACTGAAGCTCGCGGTCTGGACGTGGGCGGCGGTGCTCGGCGGGATCGCCGGCGGTGCGTACGCGTTGACCGTCGGGTTCCTCAACCCGACGATCTTCGTCGTCTTCCTCTCGATCTCGCTGCTCGCCGGATCGCTCGTCGGCGGTGCCCGCAGCGCGATCGGGGCGCTCCTCGGCGGTCTGCTCGTCGGGGCGCTGCCGTCGAACATCCAGTCGGTGGTGCCGGCGTCGGCGACCGGCGCGGTGTTCGGCGCCGTGTTGCTGATCGCGCTGCTGGCGGGATCGGGCGGCCTGGGGGCGCTGCTCGAACGCACGATCCTCCGCCCCTTCGTCCGGAGCCGCACGGCATGACGATCACGACGTTCCGCATCACCATCCGGAGGCCCGCATGACGACTGCGACGACCGACGCCACGGCGCGCGCCACGCTCGAGGGCCGGGGGATCGGCATGGACTTCGGCGGCGTGAAGGCGCTCGTCGACGTCGACGTCGCGCTCTCGCCCGGCACCCGGCTCGGCTTGATCGGCCCCAACGGATCCGGCAAGACGACGCTGCTGAACGTGCTCTCCGGCGTGTACCGGCCGACCGCCGGCGCGATCGCGTTCGGTGAGCGGACGATCACCGGTCTGTCGCCGGGCGCCCGCGGCCGGCTCGGGATCGTGCGGACGTTCCAGCACCCGCAGCTCGCGGCGAGCCTGTCGGTCCGCGAGAACGTCGAGCTCGGCGCGGGCCTCGCCCGCAAGGTGCACGGTCGTGGGCACCGTGCCGACGTCGACGGGACGCTCGCCGAGTTCGGCTGCGCGGACTACGCCGACGGGTTGCCCGACGAGGTGCCCTACGGCGTGCGGAAGATGGTCGAGATCGCGCGGGCGGTCGTCGTCGACGGTCCGGTGCTGCTCCTCGACGAGCCCGCCGCCGGCCTGAGCCGCGAGGAGCGGGATGAGCTGATTGCGGCGTTGCAGGCGTTGCGGTCCCGGCGTCCGGAGCTGGCGCTCTGCCTCGTCGAGCACGACGTGCGTCTGGTCGCCGCGCTCTGCGACGAGCTGCTCGTCCTCGCGACCGGCCGCCGACTGGCCGCCGGTGTGACCGACGAGGTGCTGCAGGACGAGGCCGTCCGCGCGGCGTACCTCGGTGAGCAGGCGCTCGAGGAGCCGGCGGCCTCGTCGCCGCCGGAGACCGTCGACGGAGGGGGACGCTGATGTTCGAGGTGCGAGGCCTGCGGGCCGGCTACCGACCGGGCGTGACGGTGATCGAGGACGTCGACCTGACCGTCGACGACGGCCAGGCGGTCGGTGTGATCGGACGCAACGGTGCGGGCAAGACCTGCCTCGCGCAGGCGCTCTCCGGCACGCTCAAGGCGACCGCGGGAACGATCACTCTCGACGGCACCGAGCTGACCGGACGCGACACCCGCGGCCGCGTGCGGGCACGGCTGTCGCACGTCCCCGAGGGGCGGCTCGTCTTCAAGGACCTGACCGTCCAGGAGAACCTGGAGATGGCCGCCTACGGGGCCGGGCTCAAGCTCACCCCGGACCGGTTGGACGCCGTCCGAGAGACGTTCCCGATCCTCGCGGACAAGGCGACCCACCGCGCCGGCGGCATGTCCGGCGGTGAGCAGCAGTGGCTCGCGATCGGACGTGCGCTGGTGCAGGAGCCGCGCGCGATCGTCCTCGACGAGCCGTCGCTCGGCCTCTCCCCGGTCGCGATCGATGCGCTCGGTGTGGCGCTGGTCGAGATCCGCGAGCGCGGCGCCGCCCTCGTCCTCATGGAGCAGAACCCGAACCTCCTACGCCGCGTCTGCAACGAGGTGCTCCTGCTCGACCAGGGCCGCGTCGGTGAGTCCCTCGACGGCGAGGCCGGCGAGAAGCTCGTGGCGGAGGCGTACTTCGGGGGGTGAGTGGCGTGGTCGGCGGCCCGCCGACATGGCGTCTCGGAGACGTCGATCGGGAAGTGGAAGGACCAGTTCCTGCAGGCCGGCAAGGCCGGCCTGGCGCAGCCCGCCGGCGGCGTGAAGTCGACCGGCAGGGAGCAGCCGCTGGAGGCCGAGGTCGACGACCTCACCCGCGCGCTCGGGGAGCGCACGTGCAGATCCGGGCGTTGAAGCGAGGCGGCCCCCAGGCGATGTCGTTTCGTTGATCTCGAAGAGATCGCGTGGCTCTGCGCGCTCGACCACGACATCAAGATCGCCGAGGCGACGTGCCTGCGGATCCTTCGCGAGGCCGGTCTCGCGCTGCCCGCAGGCTACGTCCGCGAGGTCCGCGATCTCGCCAGTGCGCGCCGTGAGGCGTTCCTGCACCCGCCCACCAGGCGCAACCAGGTGTGGCAGATGGATTTCTTCGAGCTCGAGACCGCGGGCGGTGGGACGTGGCGCTCCGGCGATGTCGTGGACTACTGGGGCAAGGTCGTGCTCGCCGGACCGGTCACCAGGACCCAGACCCATCGCGACGCGATCGCGTCGGTCGTGGCCGCGATCGCGGAGGCCGAACGACTCCTCGGCCGGCCGCTGGTGGAGGACCTCACCGACGCCGACGGCACCGTGCATCCGATCTTCCTCGTGCCCGATAACGGCCCGTGCTCAAGGCCGCCAAGTTCGCCCGGTTCATCGACGACCGCCCCGAGCTCACGCCCGTCCGAACCAGGAAGAAGAGCCCGGAGACCAACGGCGTGATCGAGCGCTACCACGGCTCGATCAAGGTCGAGTGCCTCTGGCGTCACCTCCCTGCCGACGGACAGGAGATGACCGACCAGGTCGACGCGTTCCGCGGGTTCTACAACGAGATCCGCCCGCACGAGTCCCTGAACGGCGCACGACCGACGAGCGCCTACCTCGCCGAGCCCGCCGCGCGCATCCCGCCAGACGCCGATACCGACCCCTCAACCACCATCAGCACCCCAGTTCCAACACGCCACGTTGAGCGGATTCCTTGACGCGGGACACACGCCGTACCACGCCCTCTCTGGGAACGACCTTCGAAACAGCCGGAACCCTAGGCGCCAAGCGGCGTGCGCACCCTCCAAGCAGCCCGACGACCCGCAACTACGTCAGGAGCGCCGCTAAACGGGCGCTCCTGACGTAGTTGCGGGTTGAAGCCGAACGGTGCATGGGAGCTGGCACTCTATGGCCGAGACGGTCCTGGAGAGCGGCACGTTCCGTTGGACGGCATGATTCGCCCGCTTCAGGAGGCGTCCGACCGGTTGGGATGACTGGCGGCATTCAACGGCCGATGCGGCGCCGCGATGGGGCCGGCCTGCCCGACGCACACAGATTCGCGAGTCCAAACTCGACAGATTCGCAATCCTGGGAGCGGTGGGACGCTGGATCCGCGACGTCAGGGAGTCGCGCGGGCGTCCGCGCCGTCAGCGCGGCGTTGCCGCGTTCGCGACCCAGCAGCCGGTGAACGTGGCGCAGAGGCGTCCGTCGCGGTCCTCGGCGGTGGCGTCGAGGAACAACATGCTGCGTCCGCGCTGGACGACGCGTGCGGCGTAGGTGAGCGGACCGAACGCCGGTCGCAGGAACGACGTCTGCAGGGTCGCGGTCGCCGGCAGGCGGTCGGGCACGCTGGAGTAGGCGCACATGCCCATCACCTGGTCGGCCGCCGCGACGACCAGTCCGCCGAAGAGCGCCCCGTTGGGGTTGGGCGGGAACCCGTCGCCGGTGAAGCGGGCGACGATCCGTCCGGGCTGCGCATCGGTGCAGCGCAGGCCCAACGCGCGGCTGGCGCCGATCGCGTCGAACCACGACCGCCACGCCTCGACCGGTGCGTCCTCGGCCGGCGGAGGTGGCGGCGGCGGCGGTACCGCCATCGGCTGGGGCCCGGCGGACGTGCCCGGCGCGCTCGCGCCGGCGGAAGGGGCAGCGGGGTGGATGTCGTCGTGCATCGTTCGGTCGTCGACGGTACCCGGACCGGGTCGTCAGGCGTCCCGGACGACGGCCAGCGCCCGCTCGGCGAGCTCCGGCACCCCGCGCACGAGCGCATGGATGAACGGGTCGGTGCTCGTCCCGTCCAGCGCCCGGCGGTAGAACGACTCCAGGCCGACGCCGGCCCGCCAGAACGCGAACGCGGTGTACCAGGTGATGTCGTCGACCGACCGGCCCGAGCGCTCGGCGTAGCGCGCGGCGAGCGCCGCACGCGACGGAAAGTCACCATCGGCGATCGCCCCGGCCTCCGACAGCAGCGTGCCGTGCGCGTCACCGTGCTCCGGCCACGTCGACAGCATCCACCCCAGATCGCAGAGCGGATCACCGATCGTGGCGATCTCCCAGTCCAGCACGCCGATGATCCGCGCCGGGGCGCTCGGTGCCCACATGACGTTCGCCGGACGGAAGTCGCCGTGGACCAGTGCCACGTCGCTGTGGGTCGGCAGGTTGTCGGTCAGCCATGCGGTGACCTCGTCGACCGCCGGGACCTCGCGCGTGCGCAGCTCGTCCCAGATCGTCCCGAACCGGCGCATCTGCCGCTCCAGGTAGTTGCCCGGCCGGCCGATCGAGGCCAGCTCGGGACGGGTCGCGTCGAGCGCGTGGAGGTCGACGAGCGCGTCGACCATCCGGTCGGCGACGCCCTGGCGTCCCTCGGGCGTGTCCAGCTGCGTCGGAACGCGGTCGGTGATCACGTCACCGACGAGCTCGTCCATGAGATAGAACGGCACGCCGAGGATCGACCGGTCCTCGCACGACAACAGCACCCGCGGCACCGGGACGGCGGTCGGGGCCAGGGCGCGCAGCACCTGGACCTCGCGCACCACGTCGTGCGCGGACTCCTGGTAGGGCGGGCGCGGCGGGCGCCGCAGCACGAACCGTCGCGAGCCACGGGTGACGATGAAGGTGACGTTCGAGTGACCCTCACCGATGAGCTGCGCCTCGATCGGTCCCTCGCCGATGCCGTGGGCGTCGAGCAGGACGGCGAGTGGCTCGCGGACCAGGAGCGGAGCGAGCGGCAGGGCCTGGGCCTCCTCGGGGGTGTCGACGACGATGGTCTGCCCGTCGGCCGAGCGGGCGCTCATGCCCCACCCACCCGCGTCGTCGCGTCGGCCCAGTAGGGCTCGCGTACGACCGAGCGTTGGAGCTTGCCGGTCGCCGAGCGGGGCAGCGCATCGACGATCTCCACCGAGGTGACCTTCTTGACCGGACCGGCCTTCTCGCGGGTGAGCGCGACGAGCTCGTCCTGCAGCGTCGCAGGGTCGATCGTCGCACCGGGGTCGAGCACGACGACGGCCTTCGGCGTCTCGCCCCAGCGGGGGTCCGGCACCCCGATCACGCAGGCGTCGGCGACGGCGGCGTGGGAGAGCAACGCCTCCTCCAGCTCCAGTGGCCAGACGTTGTAGCCGCCGGTGATGATCATGTCGTCCTTGCGGTCGGCGAGGTAGAGGAACCCGTCCTCGTCGAGCCGGCCCATGTCGCGTGTCAGGACGCTGCCGTCGGGCAGCAGCCGCTCGGCGGTCGCGTCCGGGTCGTTCCAGATCCCGCTCATCGCGCCGGGCGAGCGGACGGCGACCTCGCCGATCTCGCCGTCGGGGACGGGCTTGCCGTCGTCGTCGACGATCGAGATCTCGACCATCGGCTGGGCGCGGCCGACCGAGCGCAGGCGACGCCGCTCCGCCTCGCTGCCGTTCGGGCGGTGCTGGTGGGGCAACAGCATCGCCACCGGGGCGACCTCGCTCTGGGCGTACATCTGGTGCAGGCAGTCACCGAACAGCTCGATCGCCCGGGTCAGCGTGTCGGACGCGATCGGGGAGCCGGCGTAGGTCAGGCAGCGCAGCGACGAGAGATCACGCTCCCACGCCGAGGGCTCCTCGACGGTCATGGCGATCATCGTCGGCACCATCGTCGCGTACGTCGCGCGGCGCTCCTCGACGAGCTGGGCGAAGCGCGCCGGGTCGAAGCTCGCCATCGGGCTGACCGATGCGCCACAGGCGAGCATCCCCCACAGGTAGGCGACCGCCAGGTGCGCGAGCGATCCGGCGGCCAGGTAGCTGTCGCGCTCGTCGATCGTCGGGGTCGCCCAGCGCCAGCCGTGGTTGTAGGTCATCCACCGCTCGACGGTGTGGAACATCGCCTTCGGCCGGCCGGTCGTGCCGCTCGAGAAGCGGATGATGTGCACGTCGTCGGGCCGGACCTCGCGACGCGGATCGGTCGCCGGGGCGGAGGCGAGCAGATCGTCGTAGGCGATGGTGCCCGCGGGCGCCTCCCCGCCCATGACGATCACGTGCTGCAGGCCGTCCAGCTGCGCCCGCCACGGCTCGATCCGGTCCAGCAGCCGGGCGTCGACGATCAGCACCCGGGCGTCGAGGTGATCGAGCAGGTAGGCGTTGGTCTCGCCCGTGTAGTACGTGTAGAGCGTGGCGACCGGGGTGTTGCCCAGCGCGCACGCGCACGCGATCTCGACCGTCTCGAAGCGGTTGTCGGCAAGCACCGCCACCCGGTCCTGGGGCTGCACGCCGAGCTGCGCCAACCCGGCGGCCAGCCGGCACGCCCGGTCGTACAGCTCGGCGTAGCTCGCCTCGCGCCCCTCGAACCAGACGGCGGTGTTGCTCCGGAAGTTGCGCGCCGACTGACGCACGACCGTGGCGAAGTCCATGCTCCCGACGATGTCGAACCCGGCCCCGGGGTTCGACCGACGTCCGACAGAACCGGATCGCCGGCAGCGAGGACGATGCTTGTGACGTAGGACTTCGGTTGGGCCCGGCCGGGGCATCGAGCGACGCGCCGGACCGCGGCGCGGCCGATCGCCGGACGGGCGCGACCGTCATGCCGCCACGAACCGCACCACGCCGTCCTCGCCGTCGACCATCTCGGCCCGGGCGTCGGCGAGCAGCAGCTCGAGGTGGCCGAGGACCTCGGACACGGTGAGCGACGCCTGGGCGGCGGCGAGCGTCGGCCAGAGCACGCGCGACAGGTCGTGGGCACTCCGCGGCGTCGCGTCGAGCAGCCCGAGCAGCTCCTCGGCCCGTAGCTCGAGCGCCCGGAGTCGCGCGTCGACGAGTGGCACGTGGTCGGCGAACGGCGCACCGTGGCCGGGGAGCACCGCCACGGCGTCGATCGCACGGGTCGCCCGCAGCGACCGGGCGTAGTCGACGAGCGCCGGGTTGCGACGGACGTCGGGCGTCGCCTCCGCGGCGATCGGCCGGGCGAAGACGGCGTTCGACGAGATCTCCGGCAGCAGGTGGTCCCCGGCGATCAGCAGCCCGCCGGGCTCGTGCAGCACGATGTCGCTCTCGGAGTGCCCGGGCCGGGCGAGCACGCGGAACGCTCGCCCGCCGAGCTCCAGCGTGTCGCCGTCGCGCAGCGGCCGGTCGACCGGGGTCGGTGCGCCCCACGCCGAGCGGGCGGCGGCCAGCTCGTCGAGCGCGGCGCGCACGTCCTCGGCGATCCCGTGCACCCGCAGCGCCTCGGCCCGGAACGCCCGGTCGCGCCGGCGTGCCTCGCGGTAGTCGACGAGGTAGTCGACGGCGACCGCGGGGGCGGCGACCTCGGCGCCGGAGCGCGCCGCGATCCGTCCCGCCAGGCCGAAGTGGTCGTAGTGGTGGTGCGTGACGACGACCCGCCCGAGATCCTCGATCCGCACGCCGCAGACGGCCAGGCCGTGCTCGAGCGCGTCCAGCGTCGGGAGCATCGCCGGACCGGTGTCGACCAGGGTCGGTGGGTCACCGTGCACCAGGTACGTCGTCACCGGTCCCACGCCGAGCAGCGTCGGCAGGACCAGCGGCACGACCCCCGCGTCCTCCAGGGCCGCGGCGACGGCGGGATCGGTCGGCGGGGGTCCGGCGTCGCTCACCGGGTCACCCTCGCGCGCCGGACGCCGGACCGGCGAGCGCCGTCCGGCAGAACCGGACCCCCGTTGCCGGGAGGTGATCGTCGGCAGAGGGTCGGCGGCGACACGACCGGAGGAGACACGGCGATGATGAGGACGATGACGGTGGCGGGCACCCTGCTCGCAGCGGCGCTGGCGGCCACGGGCTGCGGCTCCGACGACGGAGGCGGACCGACCGGCGGTGACGCGGACGAGATCGTCGTCGGCACGATCATGCCGCTCTCGGGACCGCAGGAGGCGCTCTCCAACTCCTACGACGGCATGCGCGCCGCCTTCGCGAAGGTCAACGCCGACGGCGGCATCGGCGGGCGCAAGATCAAGGTCGTCGTGCGCGACGACCAGTTCAACCCGGCGCAGACGCCGAAGGCCGCCCGCGAGCTGGTCGAGAGCGAGGGCGTCGTGATGCTCTGCTCCAACCAGGGATCCGGAACCCTCAAGGCGATCTCCCCGTATCTCGAGGCGCACGGCGTGGGGTCCGTCGCGCAGAGCGGCGAGACCGACCTCTTCCCCGCCGACTCGACGGCGTTCCAGATGCTCACGCCCTACGACGAGACCGCGGCGATGCTGGCCGAGCACTTCGTCAAGGCCAAGAACCGGAAGAAGATCGCGATCGCCTACACCAACGACGGCATCGGCGAGCCGTTCCGCAAGGGCGCCGAGGCGCACCTCAAGTCGCTCGGCATCACCCCCGTCGCGGCGGTGTCGTTCAACGCCGCGGCCGCGGACCAGTCCGCCGTCGCGGCCAAGCTGCGGGCGTCCGGCGCCGAGGTCGTGCTCGTCAACCACGTCGCCCCGGTCATCGCGCAGCTGGCGCGGGCGACGGCGCGCGTCGGGTTCCGGCCGGAGTGGGGGACGACCTACGCCGCGCAGAACAAGCAGCTCGTCAAGCTCGGCGGCGCATCGCTGCGGGGCCGCGTCGTGTTCGCCACGCCGTTCCCGCTCGAGCAGGCGCCCGTCCTCGCCGAGTACCGCACGTCGATGGCCGAGCGCTACCCGAAGACGGATGCCAGCGACTTCCTGACGATCGAGGGGTACGCCGCGGGCAAGGTCTGCGCCGGCGTGTTGCGACACGCGGCCGAGGCGGCGGGAGACGACGCGCCTTCGCGCGAGCAGGTGCTCGACGCGCTGAAGGGCTATTCGCTGGACGCGGAGGGCGTCCGGGGGCTGCGCTGGAGCGCCGAGGATCACACCGGGCCCCGCGGCCTGCAGCTGGTCGAGCTGCGCGGCTCGCGGTTCGAGCAGATCGCGGACTTCGAGCTGGCCCCCGAGGTCGCCCCGTGAGCGGCATCCGACACTGCCGGACGAGGCTGGTGGAGAGGCGGTCCCCACGCGATGGTGGCGCCGATGACGACGCTCAGCGCTGACGACGACCTGCTCGTCGGGGACGCCCCCGACGAGCAGGCCGACCGCTTCTTCGACCGCTTCTACTTCAACCTCCACGGGCCCGAGCCGCTGCCGCTGGTGATGATCGGCGCCGGCGTCTATCCCGGCACGGGCGTCGTCGACGGCTACGTCATCCGGATGGCGCCCGGGGTCCAGCACAACGCCCGCTTCTCGACGCTCGCCGACGAGCTGCCGGCCGACGCCGTCGGGCCGCTCTCCTGGGAGGTCATCGAGCCGCTGCGGACCTGGCGGATCGTCCTCGGGCCGAACCCGACCGGCACCGAGCTCGACGTCGTCTGGCGTGCCCGCACGAACCCGTGGGAGACCGAGCGGGTCGTCATCGACGACGGTCGCGGCGGTCTCAGCGACTTCGGGCACTTCTTCCAGTCCGGGAGCTACGAGGGCGAGCTGCGCATCGACGGGGTCCGCCACGACGTCACCGGCTGGCTCGGGCAGCGCGACCGGTCGCGCGGCGTCCGCCTGGTGAGCGCCGGCGGTGGGCTCCACATGTGGGTCCAGGCGCAGTTCGAGGACGCGGCCGTGGCCGTGCTGTGGGACGAGGACCGCGCCGGCGCGACGACCCAGATCGACGGTGCCGTCCTGGGCACCGACGGTACCGACGACCCGATCGTCGCGGGCCGCCACGACCTGGAGTTCGACGCCGACCTCGACTTCGTCCGCGGCACCATCGAGCTCGACACCGAGAGCGGCCGGACGGTCCGGCTCGATGCCGACGGCACCACCGGCGGTGGCTTCCTCTCCGGGGGCGGCTACGGCGGGTGGCACGGCAAGCGTCACGGCGTCGACGTCGTCGAGCACGAGGCGTGGACGCTCGGCTCGTCGGTCACGCCGCGCACGCTCGACACGCCGCTCACCGATCGGCCCGCGTCGTTCGTCCGCGACGGGGCGGTGCAGGGCGCCGGCATCTTCGAGTTCGCGGTGACGCGCAGCCCGTCCTACACCTACCGATCGACGCTCATCCGCTAGGTCTGGTTGCCGTGTACGGCCTGGCCGACATCGTCCATCGCAACCGGACCTCGGCGCTGCGCGACCTCGACAAGATCGCGCTCGTCTGTGGCGAGGAGGAGCTGACCTACGCCGCGCTCGGCGAGCGGGTGTCGCGCCTGGCCGCAGGGCTGCACGCGGCCGGGTTCCGCCGCGGCGATCGCTGCGCGATCCTGCTCCACAACCGCACGGAGTGGCTGGAGCTGCTCTTCGCGGTGGCGCACCTCGGCGGGGTGAGCGTTCCGCTGAACTACTTCCTCAAGCCGAAGGAGGTGCGGTTCGCCGTCAAGGACTCCGGGGCGCGGTGGCTCGCGAGCGAGGCCGCGCTCTGGGAAGGCGTCGCGTCGGTCGCGCAGGACCTCGACGACGTGACGCTCATCGCCGTCGACGCGCCCCGGCCGGGGGCCCGCACCTGGGGCGAGCTCACCGACCCGACCCATCCGGCGGTGGCGATGGTCCCGGTGATGACGGACGAGCCGGCCCTGCTGCAGTACACGTCCGGGACGACCGGGTTCCCGAAGGGCGCCGTCCACACCCACGGCACGCTGCTCTTCAACGCCGCCGCGCAGATCGTGGACCTCGGCGTCGGTGAGGACGACGTCCACCTCGTCGTTCCCGCGCTGTGCTGGGCCGCAGGCCTGCACTGCATCACCCTCGGCGCGCTGTGGCGGGGCGCGACCGTGGTCGTCCGTCCGACGGGGAACCTCACCGCACCCGAGCTCTGCGCGCTGATCGAGCGCCGCCGGACGACGACCGCGATGCTGGCCCCCTCGGTCCTGCGGATCGTCCTCGACGACCCGCGCTCGCGGGAGCACGACCTGTCGTCGATGCGGCTCATCATCTCGGGCGGGGAGCCCGTGTCGCCCGAGCTGCTGGGGCAGGTCCGCGCCGTGCTGCCGGAGGCGCGGCTCATGCAGGGGTACGGCGTGTCGGAGTTCCCGTCGACGGCGGCGTTCCTGGACGACGCCGAGGTGCTCGCCCGTCGTGGAGCCGCCGGCCGGGCGTCGATGCTCGCCACGATCCGCGTCGTCGACGAGGACGGCCACGACCTCCCGCCGCACGAGCATGGCGAGATCGCCATGCGGGCGCCCAGCATCAGCACGAGGTACCACGGTCCCGCCGACGGGCCGCCGCGCACGGCCGTCGTCGACGGGTGGCTCCGCACCGGTGATCGCGGCTGGACCGACGAGGACGGGTTCCTCCACGTCGCCGGGCGGGTCAGCGAGATGTACATCTCGGGCGGGCTGAACGTCTATCCCGCCGAGGTCGAGCGCGTGCTCCAGGACCACGACGCGGTCGCCGAGGTGGCGGTGGTGGCGGTCCCGCACGAGCGCTACGGGCAGACCGGCCGTGCGATCGTCGTCCTCCACGAGGCGGACGCGGTCACCGCCGAGGAGCTCGAGGCGCTGTGTCGCGACGAGCTCGCGAACTTCAAGGTCCCGCGGGAGTGGTCGTTGACGACCGATCCACTGCCGCGAACCGTCTCCGGGAAGGTCCGCCGGTTCCTGCTCGTGCCCCGCGAGTCACTCGAACATTCGTCCTGATCCCGGAACGTCCGCCGAGAACATCGGACACTCCGTACGAACTACTTGTAAGATACGACGACGACGCGGATTCGTCGTCGCAACGCCGTCGCCGAGGAGGGCGGTCCTGTGCTCAACACCGTCGCGAGAGTCGGAACGGTGCTCAACCTGTTCACCGCCGATCGTCCCGAGTGGGGGGTGACCGAGGTCGCCACGACCCTCGAGTTGCCGAAGTCCAACGCCCACGACATGCTGACGAGCCTCGCCCACATCGGGTTCCTGGCGAAGACGGCGAACGGGCGCTACCGGCTGGGTTGGCGGTTGCTCGCGATGAGCCGCAGCCTCATGGACGCCGACGGCTTCCAGCGGCAGTCCGTCCGGATCGTCGAGGCGCTGTCGCACCGCCTCGGTGAGGCGGCGAGCGTCGCGACGTGGGACGGTCGCTCGATCGTCTGCGTCGCCAGCGACGGCCTGCCGCGCGCCGTCGAGCGCCCGGAGCGGGCGCCCGGGGTCCGTCTGGCGGGTCACTCGACGGGCCTGGGCAAGATGCTCCTGGCCCACCGGCCGTGGAGTGAGGTCGAGGAGCGGGTCGAGAGCGACGGGCTCCCGCCCCTCACGGAGCGGACCGTCGGCTCGATCGACCGGCTGCGGGACCAGCTCGTCGCGGCCCGGCAGGACGCGATCGCGCTCGACCGCGAGGAGAGCCACGCCGGGCTGACCTGCGTCGCCGCCCCGGTGCGCAACGCGGACTCGCAGGTCATCGCCGCCCTGAGCATCTCGATGGCGACGGCGCGCTTCGAGCGGGCGGAGGCCCAGTTCGCGCGGGCCGCGACGGTGGCCGCCGGGCGACTGTCGTCGCTCCTGGAGCCCGGGCCGGTGTAGCGGCCCGGGCCGGCCGGGGCGCTCGCCCGCGGCCCGGCCCACCAGGCGTCGTCGGCCCGGCAACCGCCCGTCGTCGGGCCGACGGCCGTTGGCCCGGTTGGCTGCTCGCCGCCCTGCCGGCCGCT
>JBFWKS010000027.1:0-27513 GCA_050252545.1 Solirubrobacteraceae bacterium | reverse complement strand
CTTAAGGCTGCTTCCTTCCGGACCTGACCTGGTTCACAGGCCGGCGTCGCCCGGAGGCCCCACCATCGACACCGTCGACGGCGGGCTCATCCCGCAGATCGTCCCGCGATCGTAGACGACGGCGCCCGGCGACGGCGGCCCGTGTGCCCACCGCGTCGGCGCCGTCCGGGACGTCAGTGCTCGTCGTCGTGGCTGTCGGTCGAGGTCATCCGCAGGATCTGCGTCATCACCACGAGCGCGCCGACGGCGATCACGACGAGGGCGAGCGCGATGAGGATCCCCGACTCCGTGGTGGCTCCCGCGACGAACAGCGCCACGACCAGGAGCATCCCGGCCGTCACCTGCACGATGAATGCGTTGGCGGTCGGCGCCCCCTCGGGATCTTCATCCAACGGCGCCGTGTCGTAGTCGTCGGCCGGTTCGCGATCGCTTGGGGGCACGTCACTCATGACCTCATCATGGCGCAGACGCCCGCAGCACGTCGTACACCGAGCGGACGCCCTCCGGACCGGTGGCGCGGCCACGCATCCCCGTGCGCGGGCGGCTACCATCCCGGGACCGTCTTCGGGCGTATAGCTCAGTTGGTTAGAGCGCTCGCTTCACACGCGAGAGGTCACTGGTTCGAGTCCAGTTATGCCCATGAGGTCCGGAGCCCCCGCCGCCGCGGGGGCTCCGTCGTTCTGAGGTCCGGGGCGGGCGGGCGGCGAGGCCACTGATCCCGGATCCGCACGACGCGGGTCACGCCGCGCCGTCGCGCTCCCGACGCGTCGCGCGCAGCTCCGTGCCGATCAGTCGGCAGGCACCGGCGATGCGGTCTGCACGACCTCGAACGACAGGACGCTCGAGCCGTGGGCGACGGGCTTCTGCTCGCCGCCCTGGGCGTCGCGGTTGGCGTGGGCGTGGCCGCGCGTGAACGACTCGCTCTTGACCCAGGCCTGGAAGTGCTCCTCGCTCTCCCACCGCGTGTAGACGAAGTAGCGCGTCTCGCCCTCGACCGGGCGCAGCAGCTCGAAACCGAGGAAGCCGGGCATCTTCTCGACCTCGGACGCGCGCTGGGCGAACCGCTCCTCGAGCATCGGGCCCCGCTCGGGGGCGACTTCGATCGCGTTGATCTTGACGACGGCCATGATGACTCCTCGGGTGGGGCGGAAAGGACGCGCGACGCGCGTCCCCATCCTGCCACCTGCACCCGCGGCGGCGGGCACCACCGAGCGTCAGCTCGGGCGCAGCTCGGTCTGGCAGGCCGCGCTCGCCCTGCGGAACTTCGCGTCGGACTGGTCGACCTCGTCCGGGTCGAAGATCGGTCCGTCGCCCGAGAAGTCGGGGTCGGGCAGGTCGTAGCCGTTCTTGCGCACGCAGGTGGCGTAGGCCTTGACCCGCTCCCGGTAGTCGGCGTCGCGCACGGCGGGACGGCCACCGCGCTGGCCACCGGCGCTGCGGCCGCCCATGCGGCTGCCACAGGCCTCCATCGCCTTCTGCAGCTTCTCGCGCTCCTCGTCGGAGAGGCCCGTGCCGAACCGGCCCCGCCGGCGATCGCCGGCGGCGTCCGCGCCGGTGAAGCCTCCGGCACCGTTCGCATCGTCGCCGCCCGAGCCACGGTCGGCACCGTCGGTGCCCCGACCGGGAGGTCCGCCGCCGGGCAGGCCGCCGCCGGGGAGCCCACCGGGAGGCGGCCCGCCGTAGCCGCCGGGAGCGCCGCCGCGCTCGCCGGCCCTCTCGGGGCGCTCCGGCAGCTCCACGCCCTGCTTCTTCAGGCAGGCCCGCAGCGCGGTCCGCGCGGAGTCGTCGCCCGCGCCTCCCGACGAGCTCAGCGCCGACGCGTTGGTCGTGTCGCCGTCGCCACCGCAGGCCGTGAGGGTGAGCATCCCCGCGACGAGGAACGTCGGCAGCGCAGCGCGCCGCAGAGGGAGGAAGGTCGAGGTCATCGTTGACTCCTTGGTGGGTCGACTACGGGTTGAAGAGCTGATCGACGTCGTCGCCGGAGGACGAGCCGTCCCCGGACGACGAGCTGCCGCCGCCCGACGACGACCCCGGCCCGGAGCCGGACGACGCCCCGGCTCCGCCACCGGCCGCCCGCGCCATCCCCCGGCCCATCGCGCCGACCAGGGCGGTGATCCCCGGCGCGGTCGCCTGGACGTTGGTCGCGGTCACGCCGCCGTCCTCGCGGGACGTGCCCTGCACGATCACCGTGTCGCCGGGGTGCACGCCGTTGACGCTGCTGTGCGACAGCCGCTGGACCTTGGCCTGGTCGCCGACGCGCACCTCGACGGTCGTGCCGTCGCCGTCCTCGACGACCATGCGCGTGCCCTTGACGTTCTTGACGGTGCCGACGGTCACCCCCGACGTCGTGCCGGCGGACCCGCCCCCAGCGCCCGATGCCGAGCCGCCACCGGCACCTCCCGCCACGGAGGACGTGCCGCCACCCGGGGTCCCGCCGCCCGCAGGAGCTCCGCCGCGGGCGACGCCCCCGCCGCCCGGGAACCCACCCGCCGTCGCCCGGGCGCCGAACCCTCCGCCACCGTCGTCGCGGCCCTTCTGCACCTGCACGCCACCGATGAACCCGACGCCGACGAGGACGACGGCGGCCAGCACGATCGGTGCCAGGCGCTGGAACCGGGAGCGGTTCGGTGCCGGGGGCGACGGTTCCCGCCCGTCCACCCAGCCCTCGTCGGGAAGGTCGATCTCGGTGTCGTCGTACGGCGGGGTGTCACTCATGGCGAAGGGCCTCGATCGGGCGCAGGCGCGCAGCGCGCCCCGCCGGGTAGGTACCGAAGAACAGGCCCGACAGCGCCGCGGCGCCGAGGGCGAGGAAGACGGAGTAGACCGCGACGTCGGGGTGCACGCCGGCGATCTGGAAGCGACTGCCGACGAGCCCGACCAGCACGCCGATCGCGCCGCCGAGGGTCGAGACGAGGACCGCCTCGGCCAGGAACTGGGCGAGGATGTCGCCGCGGCGGGCGCCGATCGCCTTGCGGATGCCGATCTCACGGGTCCGCTCGGTGACGCTGACCAGCATGATGTTCATCACGCCGATCCCGCCGACGAGCAGCGAGATCCCGGCGACGACGCCGAGCAGCGTGGTGAACACGCCGGTGGTCGACGACGACGCCTCGAGGATCGACCCCTGGTTGACGACCTGGAACCCCGTCGACGTGTCCGACGAGGAACTGTCGATGCCGTGGCGCTGCGAGAGGATGTCGGTCACCTCGGCCTGGGCCAGGTCGAGGCCGTCCTCGTCGACGGCCTGCACGGTGATCTGACCGATCGTCCCGTACCCGGCGAGGGTGTCCTGCACCGCGGTCGACGGCGCCAGGACGATGTCGTCCTGGTTCGTCGCGCCGCTGGCGCCCTTGGAGCCGGTGATCCCGATGATGCGGTAGCTCACCCCGTTGATCCGCACGCTCTGGCCGAGCCCGGCATCGGTGCTCTGCACGACGGTGGGCCCGATGACCGCGACGCGCTCGCGCGCGGTCACCTCCTCGTCGGTGAACATCGCGCCCTGCGCGACATCGATGTCGCTCGCCGTGACGTACGCCGGGTCGGTACCGAGCACCTGTGACGGTTGATAGCTGACGTCGCCGCTGACGACCGTCGCCGATGGCACGCGCACGACCGGCGACGCGCTGCGCACGTGCGGTGCCATCTCCTCGTCGCGGAGCGCCTCGACGTCGCCGTCGGTGAGGCTCAGCGAGCTCGACGCGGCCGATCCGGGACCCCCGCGGGCGCCCGGTGCGCTCACCATCAGCACGTTGGTGCCGAGCGCACGGATCTGCTCCTCGACCGCGCGCTTCGATCCGTTGCCGACCGCGACGAGGGTGATCACCGACGCCACGCCGATGGCCATCCCCAGCACGGTCAGGGCCGAGCGCAGGCGGTTGGCCGCGATCCCCCCGATCGCCGTCCGGATGACCTCCCGCACGCTCACGGCGCGGACTCCGTGTCGCTCAGCAGCAGGCCGTCGCCGAGGCGCACGACTCGGCGGGCGCGTCCGGCGACCTCGTCCTCGTGGGTGATCAGCACGATCGTGCGGCCCTGCTCGCGCAGCCCGTCGAAGATCCGCAGGACCTCCTCGGTCGTGCGTGAATCGAGGTTGCCGGTCGGCTCGTCGGCAAGGATCAGCGCCGGGTCGGTGACCATCGCCCGTGCGATCGCCACCCGCTGCTGCTGGCCTCCCGACAGCTCGGACGGCAGATGAGCCAGGCGGGCTCCCATCCCGACGGCCCGCAGCGCGTCCTCGGCGCGGCGCCGACGCTCGGCGCGTCCCACGCCGGCGTACGCCAGCGGCAGCTCGACGTTGGCGACCGCGCTCGTCCGTGGCACGAGGTTGAACGACTGGAACACGAACCCGATGGTGCGGTTGCGCAACGCCGCCAGGTCGTCCTCGGCCAGCCCTGCCACGTCCACCCCGTCGAGCAGGTACCGCCCCGACGACGGGCCGTCGAGGCACCCGATGATGTGCATCAACGTGCTCTTCCCGCTCCCGGAGCTGCCCATGATCGCGACGTGCTCGCCACGGTCGACGAGCAATGACACGTCGCGCAGCGCGTGGACCTCCAGGTCGGGGGTCGGCCGGTACACCCGCGACAGGTGACGCACGTCGATGACCGGGCGCGAACGCCGGCCGCCGGTCGCACGGCCGGCGCGACGGGCGTGATCGACGGCCCGCGGAGCACCCGACGGACCGCCGGGTCGCTGCCCCGCCCGGCCCGTCGCCCTCACCGTGGCCGGCTGCGCGCCCGACGGCTCGGGCGGGGGGATCACGGGCGCCCCCCGCCCGGGACGCCGCCACCGGAGATCCCGCCACCACCGCCGAGGCGCGCGCCGCCCATGCCGCCACCGGGGAACCCCGCACCCGTTCCCCTCTGGCGGACGCCGCCACTGCCGGTCGTGCCGCCGGACGACGTGACCTGCAGCGCGGGCAACACGACCTGGTCGCCCGCCTCGAGGCCGCTGATGATCTGCACCGCGCTGTCACCGGTGATGCCGGTGATGACCGTGGCGACCTCGTCGTCACCGTCACGCCGGACGATCACCCGCGCGCGGTCGCCGCTGCCCTGCACCGCCTGCGCGGGAACGCTGACGGCGCCACGGGCCTGGTCGACGACGACCTCGGCCGTCGCGGTCATCCCGGGCCGGATCCCCTCCGCGGTCTGCTTGAGCTTGAGCGTGACGGGATAGCTCACCACACCGTCGGTGCTGCTGGGGAGCACGCCGATCCGGGTCACCGTGGCCGAGATCCGTGCGTCGTCGAGCGCGGTCACGGTCACCGCGGCCGCCTGCCCGACCTCGAGCTGCCCGACGTCGGATTCGCTGACCGACACCTCCATGTCGAGTCGCTCGAGGTTGGTGAGGGTGATGAACCCGGACCCGCTCGTGCTCGTCGGTCCCGACGCGTCCGACGCGCCCGCGCCCGAGGAGCCCGAGCCCGACGAGGCCGCCGACCCGGATGCGCCCGACGATCCGGACGACGTGCCCGACGAGCTGCCGGCGGTATCGCCGACCTCGCCGTCGACCGATGCGATCGTGCCCGCGAACGGCGCACGGAGGATCGTCGCGGCGAGCGCCTCCTGTGCGTCCTTCAGGTCGAGCTCGGCGCTGCGCACGCTCGCCTCCGCCGATGCGACGCTCGTGGCGCCGGCCGCGGACTCACCACCCGCCCCACCGGACCCCTCGGTCCCCCCGGCCCCGCCCGAGCCTCGGCCGGTGGACGCCGAGCCGCCTCCGGGGGCCCCGGCGCCGCTCGTGCCCCCACCGCCGGACACCGATCCTCCCGGTGCCGACCCGCCGGCGGACCGGGCGCCGCCTGTCGACCCGGAGCCGGCGTCGGCGGCCCCTCCGGAGGGGCCCGATCCACCCGGGGAGTCACCGCCGGCGGAGCCGTCGCCCGAGGAGCCGCCGCCATCGGGCCCGGAGTCGCTCCCCGCCCCGGAGCCGCTCCCCGACGACGTCCCGCTTCCGCTGCCGGAGGTCGAACCGCCGTCGGACCCGGTCGACGTGCCGCCGTTCTCGGGCGTGGTGGTCGTGCCGGTGCTCGTGCCCGTTCCCGCGTCGTCGCCGGGGGTGGTCGTGGTCGTCGTGGTCGGTGGCGTCGTCGCCGGCTCGCCGGTCGTCGTCGCGGCGACGGTGCGCAACGTGGCGCGGCCCGCCGGGACCACCTGCGTCGCGGGGACGATGCGGATCGCCTCGCCGGCGGTCGTCGTGGTCACCGACGGTGCGGAAGCGATCGTCGACGAGCCGGACCCGGCGGACTCGAGCTGGTCCTCGGCCTCCTCGAGCGCCGCCTCGGCCTGGGCGACGGCGACGCGTTGCCGGGCGCTGTCGAGGCGGGCCAGGATCTGACCCTCGACAACCTTCTGCCCGGGCTCGACGAGGACCTTGGTGACGCGGCCCGACGTCTGGAAGTCCAGGTCGGTGCTGCGCGCCGCCTGCAGGTTGCCCGACGCCGACACCGTCGACTGGACGACGCCCTTGCGAGCGGTGACGACCCGGCCCTCGGCCGGCGTCGCGGACGCGGTCCTCAGGCTCAGGACGGCACCCCCGACCGTCGCGAGGGCGAGGACCGCGAGGACGGCGGTCGACGGCGTGACGGACGTGCGAAAGGTACGGGGCATGGCTCCGGGTCTCGGTCGGGCGACGGCCGCCGCCCCGGAGACGCCCGGGGCGGCGAGCTCCGGTCACCCTCCAGAAGCCGTGCGGGAGCGCCCCGAGAGGACCCTGAGAGCTCGCTGGGAGCACATCCGCCCGTGGATCGCGGGTCCCGGCCCCGCGCGCCGGCGTGACGGCCCGCGGCCTCGATCACGAGGGCTGATGTCCTCCCGCCGCGACGGTCGACGCACCACCGGGGACCGTCTACCCTGGGGGCATGCCCGGCCGCCTGGAGCGCAACAAGGACGTCGCCCAGGAGGTGATCGAATCCGGTGCGCAGCACGTCGGTCGGATCGCCCAGATCGTCACCACCGCCGTGGTCGACGTCACCCGCGAGGTCGGGGATCTGGCGACGGACATGTTCGAGATGCGCGAGGCCGCCGCGCGGGCCCGCCGTGACAGCGGCGAGCTCGACACCGAGCAGATCGACGCGCTTCCCGACGACGAGACCGTCGTCCTCCCCGTCACCGACGCCGTGACCGTCGAGGACGACGACCCACGCCCCGCGGGCTGAACGGCTCGCTTACCGCCGGCTTTCGCCCGGCGCCTCGTCCTCGTCCGACGACGGGCCCGCGTCCAACGCGCCGGCCGCTCCCATCGCGCCGGCCCAGTGGAGGGCGCCGAGGAGGATCATCCGCATCTGGTCCTCGGCGGTGCGGCGGATCTCGTCGCGGGCGACGGTGTCCTCCTCGGGCGCCTCGAGCAGCGCCTCGACCGTCGAGGCCATCATCGCCACGACGAGCTGCGCCCCGGTGTGGAGCGTCCGCGGCTGGACGTCGGCCATGATCCGGTAGCGGCCCAGGTCGAGCGCCAGGTCGTCGGCGAACAGCTCGATCTGGTGGGCGATGGCGGCCCGCAACGTGGCGACCCCACCGAACCGCTCCCGCGCGATGAAGCGGAAGTGCTCGCGGTCGGCGTCGACCTGGGCGACCAGCGTGCGGACCGACGCCTCGATCTCGTCGTCGGATCCCGCGACCGGCGCACGAGCCTCTCGCAACAGGTTGCGCAGCGGCCCGAACGACGCCTCGACGAGGTCCAGGCCCAGGGCCTCCATCGTCTCGAAGTGGCGATAGAACGCCGTCGGCGTGATCCCGGCCTCGCGTGCGACCTCGCGCAGGCTGATCGCACCGAAGCTGCGCTCCTCGAGCTGACGCAGCGCGGCGTCTCGCAACGCCTGACGCGTGCGGGCCTTGCGTTCCTGGCGGGTCTCCGCCGTGGGTGCCGCTGCGGCCATCCCAGCAGGGTACGACCCCGGGCTCCGTTGGCGACCGTTCGCACGATGCGAACGATCCGCAAGCGCGCCATGCGGACGGGTCGGATGCCCATGCCCGACGCGGTCCCGCCGACCCGAGCCCGACCGTGACCCGTCCACCGTGCGGGATGTCACAGAGCCATCGGCGCCGATCGCTTGACCCGTCGCTCGGCGACCCCTAACTTGGTGCACAGTTGTTCACCGAACACTTGTGCACTGAAATCTATGACCGCCATCGCACCCCCCGCACCGCCGACACCCGACGTCCGGGCCACGACCGACTCCCGGACCGCGACCGACGTCCGGGCCGCGGCTGAAGCCCGCGCCGCGGACGACCGGGCCAGCGCCCGGGCGACCACCGACCGCGCTGCGTCCGGCGGGCCGTCCGGCCACGAGGCCGGCACGGCCCCGCGTCGCCCGTCGCGACGTGGCGGTGTCGCGCAGCGCCTGCTCGGCACGTCCTTGGCCGGTGCGCTCGCCGGTCCGCACGACGTCGACCACTACCTCGAGCTGCTGCGGCCGTCCTGGGCCGTCCGCCGGATCCGCGGCGAGATCGTCGACGTCCGCCACCAGAACGCCGACAGCGTCACCCTGACCCTGCGGCCGACCGTCACCTGGCCCGGGTTCCGCGCCGGGCAGCACGTCGAGATCCACGTCGACATCGACGGCGTGCGCCACCGCCGCTGCTACTCCCCCTCCGGATCCGCCGACGTGCGCACCCGCACCATCGAGCTGACGATCCGCCGCCACCCCGAGGGCATCGTGTCGCGCCACCTCAAGGAGCACGCGCGGCCGGGGATGTTCGTCGGCCTGTCGCTCCCCCAGGGCGAGGACTTCGTCCTGCCGACCGAGCGGCCCGGCCGGATCGTCCTCATCAGCGGCGGCAGCGGGATCACCCCGGTCCTGTCGATGCTCCGCACCCTGACCGACGAGGGCTACAGCGGCCGGATCGCGTTCCTCCACTACGCGCGATCCGCCGAGGACCTGCTCTACGCCGACGACCTGCGGGCGATCGCCGCCGCGCATCCCGACGTCGAGTTGCTGCCCGTCTACACCCGCGACGGGTCCGCGATCGACGCCGACGGAGCTGCCACGGCGCGCGAGGCCGCCGCGGTGCACGGCACCTCCGTCGCCGCGACGACCGGCGCCTCCACCGCCCTTCCGGGCACCCTCGCCGGCCGGTTCGGCCCGGACCACCTGCGGCGCGTGCTCCCCGCGGACCGTGACGCCGCCGCGTTCGTGTGCGGTCCGGGCGCACTCGTCGAGGCGGTCCGCGAGCTGTGGGCCGACGAGGGCCTCACGACACCGCTGCGGTACGAGCACTTCGCCCCGCCCGAGCTGCCGCCGATCGACCCCGACCAGCTCGGTGAGGTGACCTTCGCCCGTGGCGGACGGACCGTCGACGCCGACGGCCGGACGCTGCTGCAGCAGGCCGAGGACGCGGGCCTGTCGCCGGTCCACGGCTGTCGCATGGGCATCTGCCTGACCTGCAAGTGCCGGCTGGAGCAGGGCGTGGTCCGCGACACCCTCACCGGCGATGTGCACGGCACGCCGGGCGAGGAGATCCGCATCTGCGTGTCGGCACCCGTCGGCGACGTGACCATCGACCTGTAGCCGGCCGCTTCCGGTCCACCCGATCACCCTTCTTCCCCGACCCGAGGACCACACCATGAGCCCCACCGTCACCCCGACCGCCCCCGACGCGCCCTTCTCCCCCACGCTCGATCCCGACACGCCGCTGTCGCCGAGCGCCCCCGACCGGGAGGCCACGGCCGGCGGCAAGACGCGCGGCGCCCCGAAGGCCGGACCCGACGGCACGCCCCACCGCGTCGATCCCTCGCGCCGGGTCGACGACCCGCCGCTGCGGGCCGTCCCCCACCTGAGCCAGGACGACCTGGACGCGTTCGGCCGCGAGATGGAGGCGATTCGCGCCAAGCACGTCGCCGACCTGGGCGAGCGCGACGCCACCTACATCCGCAACGTCATCAAGGCGCAGCGGCGGCTCGAGGTCGGCGGCCGGATCGCGCTCGAGCTCGGGTTCATCCCGCCGCTGTGGCTGGCCGGGGTCGCGGCGCTCTCGGCGTCGAAGATCCTCGACAACATGGAGATCGGCCACAACGTCATGCACGGTCAGTACGACTGGATGCAGGACGAGGAGCTCAACGGCCGCACCTTCGAGTGGGACACCGCCTGCCCGGCCGACCAGTGGCGCCACAGCCACAACTACCTCCACCACACGCACACCAACATCGTCGGCAAGGACCGCGACGTCGGCTACGGCATCCTGCGGATGAGCGACGACCAGCCGTGGGAGCCGTACTTCCTGGGCAACCCGGTCTACGCGTCGCTGCTGGCGCTGCTGTTCGAGTACGGCGTCGCGCTGCACGACCTGGAGACCGAGGACCTGCGCTACGGCCGCTGGGACCTGAAGGCGCGGCTGCCGATGATGCAGGCGATCTGGCGCAAGGTCCGCCGCCAGGCGGCCAAGGACTACCTGCTCTTCCCCGCGCTCGCCGGGCCGTTCTTCCCGATCGTGCTGGCCGGCAACGCGACCGCGAACGTCGTGCGCAACCTGTGGACGTTCTCGATCATCTTCTGCGGTCACTTCCCCGACGGCGTCGAGGAGTTCACCGTCGAGGAGACCGAGAACGAGACCCGCGGCGGCTGGTACGTGCGGCAGCTGCTCGGGTCGTCCAACCTCACCGGCGGCAGGTTCTTCCACGTCATGTCCGGGAACCTGAGCTTCCAGATCGAGCACCACCTGTTCCCCGACATCCCCGCCCACCGCTACGCCGAGATCTCCGAGGACGTGCGCGAGGTGTGCGAGCGCTACGGCCTGCAGTACAACGGCGGCCCGCTGCCGTACCAGCTGTTCACCGTCGCCCGCAAGATCGTGCGCCTGGCGGTCCCGACCGCAGAGGAGGCCGACGCCTACGTCGCCGGCGAGCCCGGCAGTCCGGTCGTCAAGGCCGCGGTGCGCGGGGCGACCGGGGCGGCGCGCGGCGCGGCGGGCGTGGTCCGCGGCGCGGCCGGCGTCGCCCGCGGCGCGGCCGGCGCGGCCCGCACCGCGGCCGGCGCGGCACAGGGGGCGACCGGCGCCGTCCGGGGCGTGGCGGGCATGGCCCGGGGGGCGGCCGGCGCGGCACAGGGGGCGACCGGCGCCGTCCGGGGCGTGGCGGGCATGGCCCGGGGGGCGGCCGGCGCGGCACGGGGGACGGCCAAGGGCGCCGGTGCCGGAGCCGGCGTCATCCAGGGCGCCGTCCGTGCGGCCGGCTCCGGCGTCGGCGCGGCCCGGTCGGCGATGTAGGGGACGAGGTACCCCCGGCCAGCGGTCCCGAGAAGGGTGGCGGCAGAACAGGACGCAGGACGTCCTCAACCGCAGCCACCCCCGCTCGCGCCGTCCCCAGACCCCGGGGGTGGCGGCAGAACAGGACCCCACGCGTCCTCAACTGCAGCCACCCCCGGTCTCGCGGCCCCGTGGTCGTGCCGCCGCGCCTCGCGGCGGCACTCGTCCGGCGAGCCACACGACACCGCCGAACCACGCACGATCGAGACGACTCCGTCACCGGATCGGCACGGTTGGAACCTCGAATCATCACAGGAGCGGACGCGATCGTAGCCCTGTGCATGACCTCTGGATCTCGGCGATCGCGGCGCGACAGCACGGGCTGATCACGGCGCGACAACTCGTGTGGTGTGGCCTGGGACCGCGCGGCATCCAACACCGAGCAGCCTGTGGTCGCTTGACCCGCGTGTCTCGGGGGATCTACGCGCTCGGTCCGGTGATCAACGACGTCGGCAGGCGTTGCGCCGCGCTGCTCCGCGTGAGCGCCGTGCCCGATCCCGCATCGGTGCCGCCCGGGAGCCTGCCGGCCAGTACGGCGATCACCCGACTGACGACGTTCCGGTCCGGCATCGCCTGCAGTCATTGGACCGCGGCCCACGCGCTCGAGCTCACCCCCGATGCGCCCGAGCGACCCCACGTCGTGGCGCTCGGTTCCGTCGCTCGTCGCACCCGCGATGTCGTCGTGCACCGCACGCGGTCGCTCCATGCCAGCGACGTGACGTGGCGCGATGGCCTTCCCGTGACCGGCGCCGCCCGCACGATCATCGACATTGCAGCGAAGGCGAGCACCAAGGTCGTCCGGCGCCTGATCCGCGAGGCGCTGTACCGCAGGCTCCTGACGCCCCAGCAGTGGCTCGCAGCCGTGCGGCGCCATCGAGGGCACCCCGGCTTGGCGGCCGTGCTCGCCGCGGACCCACAGATCGCGGTACGTCTGCGGGGTGACGGCCCGGCCGGCGGCGACCTGGCGGTGATCTTGGACGGTCTGCCGTTGCCGCCCGCGGTTCCGCAACATCCGGTGACGGTCCGCATCGGCACGACCTACCGCATCGACCACGCGTACCCGGACGTCAAGCTCGCCATCGAGGGTGACGGCCGCCGTGAGCACGAGACGTACGTGGCGGTCGACGACGACGAGCGCCGCACGCTGCATCTCGCCGCCGAGGGCTGGACCGTCATCCGCGCCTCATCACACCGACTGCGCCACGATCGGATCGCGCTCGGCGACGAGATCGTCGCCGCCCACAGCGCCCGCACGGCCGCGCTCGCACGACACGGGTGGGGAGACCGGGGTATGTGACTCCCCACCGCGGTCCGGGACCCCAGGGTGGCGGCAGAACAGGACCCCACACGTCCTCAACTGCAGCCACCCGCGTGGAGCGCGCCCCCGCGTCCGCCGCGCAGCACCCGGCCGTCTTCCGCCCAACGGCCCAGGCGTGCGGCGCCCCGCCATCGCACCCGCGGGTACGCTCCGGCGCGTGCTGCCGCACCGGAGTCGATCGCGCGCCGCCCGTTCGGCGCGTCACCTGGCCGTCGTGCTGTGCACGATCGCGGCCCTCCCGGCGTCGATGGCTCACGCGCAACCGGCGCGCGACGCGGGGGCGATCAGTGCGTACCTCGATCGACCAATCCAGGGCTGGGCGGCTCTGCAGGACCCATCGACCGGTGACCTGCGCGACCCTTCACCGGCGCGCGGGATGGCCGGCTACGGCCAGTCGATGATCGGGATGACCTTCATCCTGCAGGGCCTCCGGTCGGGTGACGACGGCCTGGTCGACAAGGGGATCCGTGCGTTCGACCGGCTGGTCTTCGAGCACCGGGACGACGGACTGCCGTTCGACATGATGGTGTTCCCCGACGCGTATCGGCGACTCGACGTCGCTGGGTACCGAAGCGCGACGTGGACCGCACGACGCGCGTTCTGGGCGCGCTACCTGTCGCAGTGGAACGGTGTGCCGGTCGAGCGACAGTCGGGCTGCTACGCCAACCCCAACTGCTTCCACAACTGGCTGACCGTCAACGCGCTCGGCGATCAGCTGCTGCTCCTGACCGGTGTGCCCGGCGCTCCGGGGACGCTGGCGGGCGATCCCCCGCGCCTCGTCGCCCAGATCGAGGACCTCGTCAACGTGCGCGGCAACCGGGCCGCCCGGTCGTTCGCCACCGACACGCCGTACGGGCCCGCGGCGTACGTCACCGACGGGGGCGCCAAGCCCATGGCGTACGCCGCGTTCACCGCGGCACACCTGGGGATGATCAGCTACGTCGCGCCGCAGACGGTCAAGGAGGAGCTGTCGGCGCGTGCTGCCCGGTACCTCCTCGCGATCCAGGGACCCGACGGTGACGTGTCGTGGGTGGGCCGGTCGTACGAGCAGTCGTGGACGCTTGCGGCCGCCGCGTTCACCGGGATCGTGTCGGCGGTGACCGACCCCCGCAACCGCGATGCGCACCTGCGCGGGGCGGCACGGGCGTGGGGATCGCTGCCGACCGTGGCTCCGGCGTCGGTGCACGACACGCTGGCGATCACGCCCTCCTCCCGCGACGCCGACGGCTCGCTCGCGGGCCTGGACAGCTACGCGTCGCACCCCGAGTACAACGGCCTGCTGATGATGTACCTGGCGTACGCGGTCGATGTTCTCGAGCGTCACCCGGACGTCGCCGCGGCGTTCTCGGCGGCGCGCCCGTTGGATACCGGGCCCCCGCGATCGTTCCGCCACGCGAAGGCCGGACTGGCCTGGGCACGACGTGGATCGATGTGGGTGGGCGTGCACGGTCGCTCCGGTGGTCGCGTGCCCGACGGCCGGTACAGCCCGGGGATCGCCCAGATCAAGACCAAGCGCCGCGGGCGTTGGATCAACCTGACCGACGGGCTGCCGTTCCACGGCCCGCAACCGGGGATCGGACTCCGCCGCAAGGGCGTGACCACGCCGGTGCGGCTCGGCCTGCTGCGCGCGACGAGCAAGGGGTTCAAGGCGACCGCGACGTTCGCCACCGCGTCCGGGGCGATCCGTCACCGCACGACGATGTACTTCTCGGTGACCGGCAGCCGGGTCACGGTGCGGTTCACGATGCCCCGCAAGTCCTCGTGGCAGGTGACGCAGAGCCTGACCGGCGCGGTCGCCCGCAAGCGCTCGCTCGCCACCCGGCGCCTCCGGATGGTCAGTCCCCGCGACGACATGCGGGTGATCTCCCGGTCGTCCGAGCCGACCGCCCTGTCGACGCAGAGCGAGCAGATCGTGTGGCGCTCCAACCGGTCGCGTCGCAAGCGAACGGTGATCCTGGAGTACGTGCGGCGCTGACGGGCAGGGGGCGCCCTGCCGGTGGCGGCTACCCTGCCGGCATGAGCGTGGCCGACGCGTCCGACTCCAATGCCGCGGGCACGACCGGCAACCCCGCCGAGGTCCACGCCGCCGGCGGCGTGATCCTGCGGGACGGGCTGGTGGCCGTCGTCCACCGTCCCCACCGCGACGATTGGTCGTTGCCGAAGGGCAAGCTCGATCCAGGCGAGACGTTTGAGCAGGCCGCGGTGCGCGAGACGCTCGAGGAGACCGGACTGCGCGTCGAGCTCGGTCCCGAGCTCCCCGAGGTGCGGTATCGCGACCATCGCAACCGTCCCAAGCTCGTGCGCTACTGGCTGCTGCTCCTCACCGGCGGCGAGTTCGTCGCCAATGACGAGGTCGACGAGCTGCGCTGGCTCGCACCCGACGAGGCCAAGCCCCTCCTGACCTACCCCGCCGACCGCCGCCTGGTCGACGAGGCGGTCGCGCTGGCCGGACCCTGAGCCTCGCCGCCCCGGGGCCCCATGGGGCGGCGCACCCAGGCCTTTGGTTCTCGCGCATAATGCGCTAGAACCTATACGTGGCCTCCGTACCGGACTTTCACTTCTCGGCCCACGACGAGTTCCTCAACCGGGTCGACGATCTCGCGCATCTCGAGCGATGGTGGGACGGCGACGGCCATGATCCGGTCGCGATCCTCGGGCGACGCCGCGTGGGCAAGTCCTGGCTGTTCCGCGAGTTCGCCCACGGCAAGCCCGCGGTGGTCCTCGTCGCCGAGCGCCTGGTCCAGGCGACCCAGCTGCAGCGGTTCGAGCGCGTCCTGTCGCCGGTTCTGGGCATTCGCCCTTCGATCGAGTCCGTGCCCGCGTTGCTCGAGACGCTGCTGCACGTTGCGGACGAGCGACGGACGCTCGTGGTCATCGACGAGTTCCCGTACCTGTTGCCGGATGGGGCTGAGCGCGACGTCGTGCTGTCCCAGATCCAGGCCGTGCTGGAGGAACGCGACGCCAGCCGGCTGAAGCTCGTCCTGTGCGGGTCCTACGTGAGCCAGATGGAGGGGCTCCTGCGCGGACCACTGCGGGGGCGCCTGACGCCGTTGCGCGTCGCACCACTCGGCTTCGCCGACGCGCAACCGTTCTTCGCGCCGGGGATCGGCCCGCGCGAACGGATCGAGCGGTACGCCGTCTCGGGCGGGATGAGCGCGTACCTCCGCTCCCTCGGGGCCGCGGGGAGCCTCGAGAAGCTCGTGTGCCGTGATGTGCTCTCGCCCCGGGCCGCGTTGTTCAACGATCCGCGCGAGGTCCTCGACGAGGAGCTGCGGCGACAGGCCACCACGTACTACACGGTCCTCGACGTCCTGTCGGAGGGGCGCCGGCTGACCATCGGCGAGATCGCGTCGCGACTGGGTCGCAAGAGCACGGACCTGCCGCGGTACCTCGAGCGACTCGAGGCAATGGGGCTCGTCGAGCGCCTGCAACCGGTGAACGCGAAGCCTGGAGGAAGGGCGGGACGGTATCGGCTCGGCGATCCGTTCATGCGGTTCTGGTTCCGGTTCGTGGCCCCGCACCAGGAGGCATTGCGCTCGGGCCTGCCGGCGGAGGCACTTTGGGCGACAGAGATCGAGCCAGCACTCGCAGACCACTGCGCCCCGATGTTCGAGCAGCTGTGTCGACGTTGGGCGTTGCAGGGGCACGCCGGACCGGCCAGCCGTGTCGGGTCGTGGTGGGGCAATGCCCTCAACGCACATCGCTCGACGGGAGTCCGGACGAGCGAGGAGATCGACGTCGTCGGTCTCGCCGGCAACCGCGCGCAGCTCGTCGGCGAGTGCAAGTGGACCGCCCGTCCCCTCCCCTACGAGGTACTCCGGGACCTGGAGCAGTACAAGATCCCGGCGCTGGCCCAGGACGGTGTCCGCCTGGCCACCGACCTGCGGATCGTCCTGTTCGCGAAGAGCGGGTTCGATCCACGCCTCGTCGACGAAGCCGCCTCTCGCGACGACCTGACCCTCGTGCCGGCGGACGACCTGGTGGCGGACATCGTCGCGGGCTCCTAAGCCAGCGACCGATCCAGCCACCCCCGGGACGCCCGCCACGACCCGCGGACGGCCTACACCGTTCAGCGGACGTCAACGTCCGTCCGCTTCACCCGGGCGAACCTGGACCCGTAAAACGGCCGGAAATCCCCCGTTGCAAGGGCACATTCCCCGTTTCCCGCCGATCGGGGGGTGGTACGACTTGTGAACAAGACTTGCGTATCTGTCTCACGTCCGGCAAGGTAGGTCTTGATCTTGCGGTCGGCAGGGGCCTGGGGGCCTCTGGTGACGGTGTCCTGGCGAGATCATGGGTTGAGGTGTCCTTCTCTGTCGCGACGACGTGGGTGAACGTCGCGATCCCGCCGCGCTGCCCAGCGCGGTGGCTCCATGCACCCCGAAGCAACGTGCCGCTCGTCACTCGCTCAGCACTCCCGTCAATGACGGCTCTCCGAGACCGGTTGGCCGGCGTCGCCCCGTCGGTCGCCGGTACCGAGCCGCTCGGCGCCGCCGCCCCGTCTGTCGGGCCTGCCCGGTCGCTCCACGCCGCCACCGCACCTGCCCCGGCGGCACCCGCGCGGCGCGCCCGCCCCGCCTCCGCGCCGCCCTCCTCCCGGCACGCGCCGGCACCGACCGACCCGGCCCCCGCCCCGAGCGCGCCGGCCCGCTCCGCCGACGAACCGTTCGAGCGTCGCACCGAGGCCGCGCCCGCATCTCTCGGGGCCGCCGCACGCCGACGTCTCGTCCGCGGTCGGATCCGTCAGCTCAGCCTCGCGATCACCGACGTCCTGACGGTCGGCATCGTCCTCGGGGTCATCGTCGCGTCGGACGCCGGGCCGCTCGGCCTGCCGACGGGGGCGGCCGCCGGCTGCCTGCTGATCTGGCTGGCCGTGTTCCACATCTACGGGCTGTACGCCCGCGAGCCGCGCTCGGTCGTCCCGTCGACACTCGACGAGGTGCCCCGGCTCTTCCACGCGTCGCTCGTGGCGAGCATCGTGTCGTGGGCCGGATTCGCCGCGATCGGCGGCTCCCAGCTCGCCTGGACGCTCGGCTCGCTGCTCGTCGCCGGCGTCGTGCTGGTGCCGCCGGCCCGGATCGCGGCCCGCTGGATGACGACGTTCCTCGTCGGTCCCGATCGCGTCCTGCTGATCGGGTCCGGGTCGGCGACCGTCGTCGTGCGGGCCAGTCTGGGCGCCCGCCGCGATGTGAGCATCGTCGGCGAGGAGCCGCTGCCCGACGTGTGGCACCGGCGCGAGGGCGACGATCCCAACGACTACGTGCGGTCTCGCCTGGGCCATCTGGTGCTGACCCACCGGATCGACCGGGTGCTCCTGTCCACCCGTGACCTGGGCGATCGCTCGGTGGCCGAGTTCCTCGCCTGGGCCCGGCAGACCGGGGTCAACCTGACCGTCATGCCCGAGCACTTCGACGTCGTCGGGCTCGGCGCCACGATCGACCAGGTGCGCGGGGCGACGGTGGTGTCGTTGCAGCCGCCGATGCTGTCGTGGACCGCCAACCGCATCAAGCGCGCGCTCGACGTCGTCGGTTCGCTCGTCGGGCTGATCGTCCTGTCGCCGCTGCTGATCGCGATCGCGATCGCGATCCGGTCGGACTCCCGGGGTGGCGTCATCTTCCGCCAGTCGCGGATCGGGCGTGGCGGCCGCCGGTTCGACGTCCTGAAGTTCCGCACGATGGTGCCCGACGCGGACCAGCTGGTCGAGGACCTCATGGCCCGCAGCACCGACCCGAACTGGTTGCAGATCGACGACGACCCGCGGATCACCCGCGTCGGCCGGTACCTGCGCGCGACGAGCCTCGACGAGCTGCCGCAGCTGTGGAACGTCCTGCGCGGCGACATGAGCCTCGTCGGACCACGGCCGCTGTCGGCCCGGGACGATGCGCGCGTCGACGGCTGGGCCCGCGGCCGCCTGGACCTCACCCCCGGCCTGACCGGTCTGTGGCAGGTCCTCGGACGCAAGTCCGTCCCGTTCAGCGAGATGGTCCAGCTGGACTACGTCTACGTGGCGAACTGGTCGCTCTGGGGCGACATCAAGCTCCTGCTGCAGACGCTCCCCGCGGTGTTGCGCGGCGACGGCGCCCGGTAGTCGGCGCGACCGCCGGGGCGCGGGGCCGGGGCGGGCCACCCGGGGTGCGCTGCCAAACCGGCGCCCCACGTCCGCAACCCAGCGCACCCCACCCCCGGCCGGGCCCGCCGAACGCGCCGGGGCACCCGCCTCCCCCTTCGCGGTGTCGCGCGCCGCCTCCCGGCCTGATTGGCTTCCGGGCCATGGACCACCCTCTGTCGTCGCTCACGTGGGTCCTCGGCCAGGCCGGGGGCGGCTCGTCCGGGTTCTCCGGTGGGGGTGGTGGCGGTGGCGGTGGCGGGTTCTCCGGCGGCGGGTCGTCCGGCGGCAGCGGCGGCGGCGATCCGGTGGTGTTCGGGGTCATCATCGTGCTGGTGGCGGTGTTCGTCGTCGGCGGTTGGCTCGTGGCGAAGGCCCGTCGCGCGCAGCAGAACCGCGAGCGGGCGCAGCGCGAGGCACAGGTCCGACTGGCGGCGACCGAGGCGGCGACGGACGACGCCGCGTTCGACCCGGACGCGCTGCGTCAGGCGATCGCCGAGCGGTTCGTGGCGATCCAGAACGCGTGGGACGCCCAGGACCCGGATGCGCTCGTGCCGCTGATGGGCCCCGACCTGCTGAAGGAGTGGCAGCGGCGGCTGTCGGACTTCACCCGCCGGCGGTGGCACAGCCGTGCGGTGGTGACGGGCACGCCGAAGGTGCAGGTCGTGTCGATCGTCAACCGGTCCGAGGACGTCGACGACCGCGCGGTGGCGTTCATCTCGTGCCCGATGGATATCTGGGTGCGCACCGCGGGCGGCCAGGAGAAGTACCTGGCCGGCAAGACCAGCCGCGACGTGACCGTCGAGCAGTACTGGACGATGGGCAAGCACGACGGCGAGTGGATCCTGCTGTCGATCGAGGAGTACGACGAGGGAACCCACAACCTGCGGGCGCCGCTCGTCGTCAGCCCCGACCAGGACCACGAGCTGGCCGACCGGGCCCGCACCGAGCTGGCCGTCGGCGACGCGGCGCTGTCGGCGGCCGACGCGGCCGGCCTGGTGTCGACGTCCCTGGCCGACGATGCCTACGCGGCCGCGATGGACCTGTCGTTGGTGGACGACCGGTTCAGCCCGGCGGTGCTGCAGATCGCCGTGCGCCGGGTGGTGACCGCGTGGACCGACGCGATCGACGGGGCCGACGATCCGCTGCTGCGCGTGGCGGACCAGCAGGCCGTCGACCACCTGCTGTACGGCGGCGACGCAGCGCACCGCGTGCGCACCGTGGTGCGTGGCGCCACGGTCGACGAGGTGCGGATCGACACCCTCGACGGCGAGGCCACCCCGCCCGCGATGGAGGTGACCGTGGCCTACGCCGGCGCGTGGTACCGCGAGGATCGCGACACGCAGGCCGTGACCGCCGGATCGCGAGACCGGCGCGTGCGACGCACCGTCCGCTGGCGCCTGGCGATCACCGACGATCAGGTCGAGCCGTGGCGCCTGGTCGAGGTGCTCGGCGAGGGCTGACCTCCGGGACAGGACCGGGGACCTCCCCGATGCGGGACCGGGTGGCGTGGGACACGATCGACCGGCCCGTTCGTCCGTCCCCTCCCGGAGCGCATGTTCACCGACCCGAAGTCGCCCCTCCGTCCCTCCCACGACTCCGCCGCGCCGCACCGTGCGGCGCGGCCCATCGCCGTCCCCGCGCTCGTCTGCGCCGCCGCGATCGCCGGTGCGCTCACGTCCGGCGTCCCCACCGCGAACGCCACCGCGGTCGTCTACCGCGACGGACACGACGTCCACCTGGCCACCCCGGACGGCACCCGGCGGCGACAGGTCACCACCGACGGAACCGCCACGGCCGCGCACACGCTGCCGTCCGCCGACGACGCCGGCAACGTGGTGTCGTTCCAGCGCGTACCGGGCAGCAGCTCGAGCCTGATCGTGTGGTCTCCCATCGGCGGCGGGGCAGCGACGAAGAACGTCATGCCGTGGCGGATCTCGTCGGGGATCAACGCCGGTCCGACGTGGGCGCGGGTGCGGGCCCGCGGTGGGCTCGTCGCCTACGGTTACCTCCTCAACACCGGGATCGGCCCCGGCGGTTCGATCACCCCGCGTCTGGCGATCGTCGACCCCCGGGCACCGGGAAGCCCGACGTCGCCGGCGATCGACCAGCCGAACGTACTCAACGGGTCGTGGCGACAGGACCAGCTCATCGTCAGCGACGGCGCCATCATCCGCGCGGAGCAGCAGCCGCTGGACTTCGGGCCGTGGCTACAGGCGAGCGAGGCCCTGACCGCGGCCGAGGTCGCCCGGGACGGGTCGCGGGCGCTGGTGCACGCATCGTCCGGCGGGCTCGAGCTCGTGACCCTGACCGGCGGCGCACCCCCGCTGTCGACCCCGACCGCCGGCTGCACGATCGCCCCCGCCGGCGACGATCGGTACTCCGGCACGAGCCGGGCGGCGCTGTCGGCCGACGGGCGCCGCGTGGCGTGGTCGGACAGCACCGGCGTGCACGTCGCCACTGTCGCCACGGTGCCCGACGGTGTCCCGTGCCCGTTGAGCGAACGGGTGCGTCTGAGCCCGACGGGCGGCATGCCGTCGTTCACCGAGTACACGCTCCCGACCGATCCGGGCCCGGGACCCGGGCCGGGTGGCGATCCCGGCCCGGACGGCGACCCGCCGCCCGGCGACCCGGTCCCCGGTGGCGATCCCGGCCCGGGTGGTGGCCCGCCGCCCGGTGGCGGCCCCGGCCCGACCGGCAAGCCGACGGGCGGCGGGGCACCGGGCGGGAAGGCGCTGACGATCGCGACGCCGAAGCTCCGTCTCGGCAAGCTGCGCCGAGGGCAGGTCGTGACGGTGCGCGCGGGGCGCGCCGGTCGGGTGCGCCTGCACCTCCTGCGGGGGAAGCGCCGGATCGCGACCGCCACGGCGACCGCCCGACGGGCGGGCCGGGTGCGGCTGACGTTGCGACTCAACCGTGCCGGTCGACGGGCCCGCGGGCTGGCCGGGCGGACCGTGACGTTGCGGGCCACGCTCACCTCCTCCACCGGCCGGGCGGTCAAGGCCACCCGAAAGGTCAGGTTGCGTCGGTGACCGGGCGACGGGCCCGCTCCAGCCAGATGATCACCGCCGCCGCCCACGCCAGGCCGAACAGGTAGCCGGCGACGACGTCGCTGACGAGGTGGACCCCGCCGAGAACCCGGGCGGGGCCCATCGCCAGGACGACGGCCAGGCAGGCGACGGCGAGCTCACGGTAGCGGCGCCGCCAGGCGATCCAGCCGATCGTGCCGTAGAAGGTGACCGCCCAGACGACGTGGCCGCTCGGCAGGCCCGGCTTGCCCCAGAACAGGTCGTGCTCGACGGCGAACGGCGTCGGTCCGATGATGTCCTTGGCGATGCCGCTGACGAGCACCGCGCACGCCCCGGCGAAGACCGCGATCGCCTCGCGTCGGCCCGCCCGTCGCCAGGCGAGGACGGCGATGACGACCGAGATGACCGCCAGGCCGGGCTCGGCGATGAGGTCCATGAACCGCACCATCGGCCCGATCTGCGGTGCGTTCCACTGCGGGTCGGCGATCCACCGCAACCCCCACTCGTCACCGGGGAAGGGCGCCGACCGGTGCGACCAGACGGCCACGACGACGAACCCGACGAGCGCGAGCGCGGCGGTGATCGTGGCGTGGCTCGGACGCCGCGGACCGCGTGAGGGCTCGTGAGCGTCCATCGGGGACATCGTGACGGACGAGGGTGGGCATGGCGAGGTGGCGGACGGGCGGGGCGGCGTTCCCCGTTCACGCCCACCCGTCGCAGACCAGGGACCCACGCACAGCGCCCCGGACGAAGCCGGGGCGCTGGATCCTGCCGACGGCGTCCGTCGCCTGGCGGGCGACGGGACGCCGGTGTTCGGGTGGCTCAGCTGCCGAAGCCGTACTCCACGGCCTTCGCGGCGTTGCGGAGCTGGATCGCGACCTTCGAGATCGTCGCCTCGGAGGGGGTCGGGTCGCCGGCACTCGCGGTGGTGCGGAAGCTCGCGTTGAGGATGATCGCTGCGTCGAGGTTGTCCTTCGCGGGACGGTCGGTGCCGTAGGCTCCGGCACCGCCCGTGCCGATCGCGTTCTTGACGTCCGCCCAGGTCGACGGACCGGCCGCGACGACCACCGTGTTATCGGCCTTCTTGATGTCGCTGGTCACCGTGACCGCCGTTGCGTCCTCGAGTACAGCGTCGCCGTCAGCCGTCGGGGACACGTAGACCGTGGTGTAGTCGCCACGGTAGGCGCCCGCCTTCTTGGTACCCGCCAAATCGCCGTTCTCGAACATGCCGCCGCGGTAGTAGATCTCGACGCCCAGGACGGCCTTGCCGGTCTGGGTGTACTCGACGGACTCCAGCGAGGAGAGCGAGGTGCCGCGGGCGATCGGCAGGTTCACACCGACGACGCCGGCGGTGGTGGAGACCTTGACGCCCGCGTCGGTGAAGTCGACCGTACCGGCATCGTTGCTGTCGTACCAGGGCGTGAAGCCGAAGAGCTGCGAGGTCTGCGCGGTGACGAGCTTGGGGTCGAAGCTCGCACCGTCAGCACCCGCCGGACCCTGCGGTCCGCGCGCGCCGGAGGGACCCATCGGTCCGCCCGGACCCATCGGGCCGTTGGCGCCGTTCGCGCCGGCCTTGCCACCGGCCCGGACGAGCCGCTGCGTGCCCTTGCTCAGGCGGTTGAGGGTGATCGTGCCCTTCTTGATGTCCTTGGCCGTCAGGGTGCCGTTCCTGATGTCGGCGCTCCTGATCGTGTTGTTACGGATGTCCTTGCTGGTGATCAGTGACTTTGCGGCGGTGGCGACGCCACCACCCAGCAGCAGTGCCACGACCGCAGCCGTGACGATGACTCGGAAGTTCTTCATACCTTCGCTGGTCCTTGTGAGGGTTTGGGGACTGACCGGAGTACTCATCCGATCACGCATCGAGCGTAGTCCCAAGGACGTCCTCGGTGGGACTGATCTGACGATCGGATTACCAACGGCCGTGAGTACGGGATAAACGAGCCGAATCCGACGTGAAGCGTACGGTGTACGACTGAGCGTTCTTCCGTTTCGACACCATGGTTGACGCAGAGTCAGCGGCGGATCTGGCGCGGGAGCTCGGCCCGGGACGTCTCCCCGGGGTGCCCACGGGTCGGGCGCCCCGACCGCCCGGTGGCGGACCGGCAGGGCCCCGCCAGTCCGCTCCGGGTCCGCCATCATCCCCGGCGATGCAGCTCCAGGACACGACCCTGACCGACGCGAAGCTCCTCGTCCCCCGGGTCTTCCCGGACGACCGCGGATTCTTCGCCGAGACGTTCCGCGAGAGCGTGCTCGCCGACGCCGGCATCGACGACCGGTGGATCCAGGACAACCACTCGCGCTCCGCGTACGGGGTGCTCCGTGGGCTGCACTTCCAGATCGCCGATGGTTGCGCCAAGCTCGTCCGCTGCGGCCGCGGCCACATCTGGGACGTCATCGTCGACCTGCGCGACGGCTCCCCGACATTCGGGAAGTGGGAGGGCTTCGACCTCACCGACGAGAACATGCACGCCCTGTACGTGCCCGCCGGGTTCGCCCACGGCTTCTGCGTGAAGAGCGACGTCGCCGACGTCCTCTACAAGCAGACCGCCTACTACTCCGGCGAGGTCGAGCGCGGCATCGCCTACGACGACCCGCAGATCGCCGTACGGTGGCCGATCCCCGCCGACGACGTCGTCGTCTCGGAGCGCGACGCGACCGGCCCGACCCTCGAGGCGTTCAAGCCCGAGCTGGCGGCGTCGCCCGCGTTCACGTACCGGGCGTAGGCGACCGGGGCGCCGGGCGGACGGCCGGCCCGTCCGCCGAACGACTCCACGCACCGTCCTCGCCGGGCCCCATCATGGATCGCGCGTGATCGACCTCCACTGCCATCTGCTCCCGGGGATCGACGACGGTCCGGCCGACCTGGACGGCACGCTGGCGATGGCACGGGCGCACGTCGATGCCGGGGTCGGGACCGTGGCCTGCACGCCGCACATCACCTGGGACACCCGCAACCGCGCGGCCGACATCGCCGCCGCGGTAGAGACCGTCCAGCGACAGCTCGACGACGCCGGGATCCCGCTGCGCCTGGTCTCCGGTGGCGAGCTGGGCCTGACGCTGGCCGTCGAGGAAGTCGACGACGAGATCGCCGCCCTCCACCTGGGGGGCGGTCCATGGGCGCTGATCGAGCCGCCGATCTCGGTCCCCGTTCCCGGGCTGGAGTCGATGATCGGCACGATCCAGGCCCGCGGGCACCGGGTGCTCATCGCCCACCCCGAGCGGTGCGCGAGCTTTCACCAGCGCCCCGAGCTGCTCGAGCGACTCGTCGAGCAGGGCGCGATCGCCCAGGCGACGGTCGGGGCGGTGACCGGCGAGTTCGGGCGCCCGGTGCAGCGGCTCGTCGGCCGCTATGTCCGCGACGGACTGATCCACGTGATGGCGTCCGACGCGCACGACGTGCGCCGACGGCCGCCGGGTCTCGCCGAGCCGCTGCACAAGGCCGGCCAGCCCGACGCGCTGATCGACTGGTGGTGCCGCGAGGTGCCGCGAGCGATCCTCGACGGGACCGACCTGCCGGAGCGGCCCTACGTGCCGGAGCCACGCCGCCGGTGGTGGAGGCGCGGGCGGTAGCGAGACGCGGGGCCGGTGACGACGCGCGAGGGACGTGGCCGTGGAGCGCGGCTCACCGCAGGCGACGGCGGGATGAGCGATCCCGTCCCGGCCGACCGGAATCCCGCAACCCGACGGCGACCAGCCCGGTCGCGATCGCGGCGTTGAACGCCAGCCACAGCGTCACGATCCAGAGCACGGGGTCCATCGACGCAGTGAAGCGCGGTGCCGCCACGCGATGACGCGTGGCGGACGAACGTCGGAGGCGGGCCGCAACCGTCCAGGGCGACGCGGTGGCGGCGGGGTGGTGCGGGCGAGGCGGCTCCGCAGAGGGCCGGCGGCAGAACCCTCCGGGGGTGGTGGTCCGTGACGCCACCCCGAACCGATCGACGCCGATCGCGCCGGGCGGCGGCAGAACCCTCCGGGGGGTGGTGGTCCGTGACGCCACCCGAACGGGCTCCGGGTCCTCCGACGCCCTCGGTCCGCATCTGAACGAGGATCCGGCGTCCCGGCGCGCGAGGCGCCGGGTCGGATCAGGCGGCGACGAGCTCGCGCTCGGTCGTGCGCTCGACGGTGACGTCCTTGCGCGGCGCGGCGGCGATCTGCGACGGGTCGGTGCCGCGAACGAGGCTGGAGAGGATCCGCGTGGCGTCGGCCTGCGACACACCCTCGAGGGTGCGGGGCTCGGCGCCCTGGGGCGTGAGGGTGATGTTCCACGTGCGAGCGACCATGCATCCAAGGTAGTTTCAAATGCTCATCAGTTGTGTGCGTCGGGCCTCACGACGACCGTGAGGCTGGGCACATACGACAGGTCGTGATGACCTGGGCCCGAACCGCTCCGGGTGTAGGTTGCAGGGAGGTGCCCGATCGGCCCGCCGCCACGCGCGGGCCGCCCGATGGAGAGAGCAAGGAGCCCCGGGAGATGACGACCGAGAACGTGCGAGCCCTGACCGAGGAGGGCGTCGAGGCCCGCCTGGCCGAGGTCCTCTCCCAGGAGCGGTTCGCGCCGCCGGCCACGTTCGCCGCCGATGCCGAGATCACCGACCCGGAGATCCGGGCGCGGGCCGCGGCCGACCCGGTCGCCTACTGGGAGGACGAGGCGCGGAAGCTGCGCTGGTCCTCGCCGTGGGACACCGCACTGAACGAGGACGACGCACCGTTCTACCGCTGGTTCGAGGGCGGTCGGATCAACGTCTCCGACAACTGCCTGGATCGCCACGTCGAGGCCGGCCTGGGCGACCGCGTCGCCTACCACTGGCACGGTGAGGAGGGCGAGGAGCGCGACGTCACCTACGCGCAGCTGCTCGAACAGACCGCCCGGTTCGCCGGGGCGCTGCGCAAGCTCGGCGTCGGGGAGGGCGACGTCGTCGGGATCTACCTGCCGATGATCCCCGAGGTCGCCGTGGCGATGCTCGCGTGCACGCGGATCGGGGCGGTCCACAACGTCGTCTTCGGCGGGTTCTCGGCCGGGTCGGTCGCGGAGCGGATGGAGATCTCGGGGGCGAAGGTGCTCGTCACCGCGGACGGCTCGCGCCGCAAGGGCCGGACGATGCCCGTCAAGCCCGAGGTCGACTCGCACATGGGTCGCCTCGAGTCGCTCGAGCGGATCGTCGTCGTGCGCCACGCCGGCAACGACGTCGCGATGACCGACGGCCGTGACGTGTGGTTCGACGAGGTCGTCGACGCCGCCGAGCCCGTCGACCCGGTGCCGATGGACGCCGAGGCACCACTGTTCATCCTCTACTCGTCCGGCTCGACCGCCAAGCCGAAGGGCATCCAGCACACCACCGGCGGGTACCTCACCGGGATCTCCACCACGCACCGGCAGGCGTTCGATCTCAAGCCCGACGAGGACGTGTACTTCTGCACGGCCGACGTCGGCTGGATCACCGGCCACAGCTACATCGTCTACGGACCGCTCGCCAACGCGACGACGTCGGTGATGTACGAGGGCGCACCGGACTACCCGCACAAGGGGATCTGGTGGGAGCTCGTGGCCCGGCGCCGCGTGACGAAGTTCTACACCGCGCCGACCGCGATCCGTGCCTGCATCAAGTGGGGCGTGGAGCACGTCGCCCCGCACGATCTGAGCTCGCTCAAGCTGCTCGGATCGGTCGGCGAGCCGATCAACCCGAAGGCGTGGCTGTGGTACTGGCACGTCGTGGGTGGCGAGCGCTGCCCGGTGATCGACACCTGGTGGCAGACGGAGACCGGGGCGATCGTCGTCACGAGCATCCCCGGCACCGACGATGCGAAGCCCGGATC
>JBFWKS010000026.1:0-27610 GCA_050252545.1 Solirubrobacteraceae bacterium | reverse complement strand
GTCCACGCCGCCCTCGACGCTGAACATGACCAGCGGCTTCTTCGCCGAGCGGTCCAGCAGCACCGACGCGTAGTACTCGGTGGCGATGTCGGACGCGTGCTCGATCCAGACGGTCCGGACGATGTGGCCCTTGATGTCCAGGCCGAGGATGTTGGTGGCGTGCTCTCGCGCCTCCGCCTCGTTGGCGGCGAGCTTCACGCCGCCGGCCTTGCCGCGACCGCCGATCAAGACCTGGGCCTTGACGACGACGGGGTAGCCGATCTCGTTGGCGGCGGCGACGGCGTCCTCGACCGTCGTGACCGGCTTGCCGTCGGAGACGGCCAGCCCGTGCTTGCCGAACAGCTGCTTGCCTTGGTACTCGAGCAGATCCATGGGGTCCGTTCCTGCGTCGTGGGAAGCGCGTGGCGGCGCGGCGGGGCGCGGCGGTCACGCTGGAGGAGGGCGGCCGGTGGGGCTGGACGCGTCTCCGCGCGCGCATGCTAGTCCCCGGCCCGTGAGGAGCGCGCTCCGCGTCCCCGAGCGCCTCCGCCGACCGGGGGGTTCGCAACGGTCTGTTGTTGCGCCGGGTCCACCGCGGCCGGGCGACGCCCCCGGTGGAGGCAACGCCGGGAGAGCGGGTCGCCCGACCACCGCCCGGCGACGGTGGGGCGACCCGCCGTCGTCCCGTCGGCGCGAGAGCGGGTCGTATGACCGTCGCCGCGCGACGTTCAGCCGACCCGCTGGGGCAGCGGGGTCGTGGGGCGCCCCGCTGGACTCGGCCGCCGAGCCGGTCCGGGCGGCCTCCGCGGCGCCCGGGCGCGGGACGCGCTACGCCTCGGCGATCGCCCCGGAGGCGAGCAGCGCGTCGATCTCGTCGGCCGCGAAGCCCACGTCGGAGAGCGTCGCGCGCGTGTCGGCACCGGGCTCCACGCGCGGGACCGGCGTCGTCGGCGGCACGCCACCGAACCGGGGTGCCGGGGCGTTCTGCAGGTGCCCGTCGACCTCGATGAGCGTCCCGCGGGCGGCGTTGTGCGGGTGGTCGCCGACCTCGCCGAGCTCGAGCACGGGGGCGTAGCAGACGTCGGTGCCGCCGAGGCGCTCGTCGAGCTCGTCGCGGGTGTACCCGGCGATGATCGCCGCCAGGCGCTCCTTGAGCTCGGGCCAGCGCTCGGCGGTCATCTCGTTCTCGCGCAGGTCGTCGTCGAGCTCCAGGCGGTCGCAGAGCTCCGCGTAGAACTGTGGCTCGATCGACCCGATGCTGACCCAGCGGTCGTCCTTGGTCCGGTACACGTCGTAGAAGTGCGCGCCCGTGTCGAGCATGTGGGTGCCGCGCTCGGCGGTGAACCCGCCCTCGTTGCGCAGGCCGTGGAACATCGCCATGAGCGCCGACGCGCCGTCGACCATCGCCGCGTCGACGACCTGCCCGACGCCGGTCGTGCGGGCCTGGATGATCCCGGCGAGCAGCCCGTAGGCGAGCAGCATGCCGCCGCCGCCGAAGTCGCCGACGAGGTTCAGCGGCGGGACCGGGGCCTCGCCGCGGCGGCCGATCGCGTGCAGCGCCCCGGTCAGGGCGATGTAGTTGATGTCGTGTCCGGCGGACTGGGCGTACGGGCCCTCCTGCCCCCACCCGGTCATCCGCCCGTAGACGAGCCTGGGGTTGCGGGCCTGGCACTCCTCGGGGCCGACCCCGAGGCGCTCGGCGACGCCCGGCCGGTAGCCCTCGAAGATCGCGTCGGCGCTCTCGCACAGGCGCAGGATCGTCTCCACGCCCTCGGGGGACTTCATGTTCACGGCGATCGACCGGCGGCTGCGGTTCATGACGCTGTGGGCGAAGCTCGCCATCGGGTTGCCGCCCGGGCGGTCGACGCGGATGACCTCCGCGCCGAGGTCGGCGAGCATCATGCCCGCGAACGGACCGGGGCCGATGCCGGCCAGCTCGATGATCCGCACGCCGGCCAGCGGGGCGGTGGGGTTCGGGGCGGTGGGGGTGCTCACGCGTTCGGTCCTCCGGAGTTCGGCTGGCCGTCCAGCCAACGGGTTGGTCGGATCGTACGGGCTCACGCGCGCGAGGCGGGTGGGCGAGCCGACGAACCGCCCGATCGTCGTCGTGCCGGCGGACGAACCGTCCGAACGTGGTGATCGCTCGAACCGGTGCGCGGCCTCCGCGGCCTCGGCGTGGCTCACCGTCGGGCCGATCGCCCGTTGCCGGACCGGCACCCGCGTAGGGAATCGTCGGATCCCGGAGCGCGTGCGGGTTCGAACCCGGCATTCGCCTCCGATGATTCTCGGTGCGGGTGGTGGTCCCTAGTACCGTGCCCACCGCCATGTCCGAGAACCCCATCATCGAAGCCGAGGGGCTCACGCGGTCGTTCGGGGACGTCAAGGCGCTTGCCGGCGTCGACATCTCCGCCCCCGCCGGATCCGTCCTCGGTCTGCTCGGCCCCAACGGGGCCGGCAAGACCACCACCGTGCGGATCCTCACGACGCTCCTGACGCCGGACGGTGGCAGCGCCCGCGTTGCGGGCCTCGACGTCGTGCGCGACGCCGACGAGCTGCGCACGAAGATCGGTCTGGCCGGTCAGTACGCGGCGGTCGACGAGTATCTGACGGGTCGCGAGAACCTGCGGATGGTGGGGCGCCTGTACCACCTGCCCACGTCCGAGGCCCGATCGCGCGCCGACGAGCTGCTGGAGCAGTTCGCGCTGACCGACGCCGGCGACCGGGTCGTCAGCGGGTACTCCGGCGGAATGCGCCGCCGGCTGGACCTCGCCGCCGCTCTCGTCGCGCGCCCGCCGGTGCTGTTCCTCGACGAGCCCACGACCGGGCTGGATCCGCGGAGTCGCCTGGCGCTGTGGCAGACGATCGAGGAGCGCGTCGCCGACGGCACCACCGTGCTGCTGACCACCCAGTACCTGGACGAGGCCGATCGCCTGGCCGACCGGATCGCGGTCATCGACCACGGTCGCGTCATCGCCGAGGGCACGTCCGACGAGCTCAAGCGGCGCGTCGGCGGCGAGCGGGTCGAGCTGACCCTCGCCGATCCGGCGCAGTCCGCCGCCGCGCTGGAGGCTCTCGCACCGATCTCCGACGGCCACACGCCGTCGGATGACGGGTCGTCGGCCGACGGCGACGGGATGCTGCGCGTGCCGCTGCGCTCCGACGCGGGTGGCGTGGCCGCCGCCGTGCGTCGTCTGGACGCCGCGTCGGTCGACATCGCCGACATCGCCGTGCACCGGCCGACCCTGGACGATGCGTTCCTGACCCTCACCGGTCGACCGGCCGAAGAGGTGATCGCCGAGAACGGTGATCTCCGACCGGAGGACGACCGATGAGCCTGCGCTGGACCATCGCCGACACGCTCGTCCTCGCCGGACGGCAGCTGCGGCGCATCCCCCGTCAGCCCGATCTGCTGATCGGCTACACGATGCAGCCGATCATGTTCGTGCTGCTGTTCCGCTACGTCTTCGGCGGCGCGATCAGCACCCCGGGCTACGACAACTACGCCCAGTTCCTGATGCCGGGCATCATCGTCCAGTCGATCGCGTTCGGCGGGTTCGTCACGGCGCTCGCGGTGGCCGACGACATGAACAAGGGCCTCATCGACCGGTTCCGGTCGTTGCCGATGTCGCGGATCGCGGTGCTCGCGGGCCGGTCGATCGCCGACATCGCGCTCAACGCCCTGCAGCTGGTGGTGCTGATCGGGGTGGGGCTGCTCGTCGGGTTCTCGTTCGGGACCGACGTCGGCCGGGTGCTGCTCGGGCTCATCCTGCTGCTGGCGCTCGGCTACGCGTTCAGCTGGGTGTTCGCGCTGATCGGCCTGAGCGCAGGGTCGGCCGAGACGTCGAACGCGATCGGGTTCACGGTCATCTTCCCGCTGACCTTCGCGTCGGGCGCGTTCGTGCCGCCGGCCACGATGCCCGACGGGCTGCGCGAGTTCGCCGAGGCCAACCCGTTCACGACGTTCGTCGACGCCACGCGGCACCTGTTCATCGGCGGTGACGCGGCCCCGGCGAACTCCGACGTGTGGATGGCGTTCCTCTGGGTCATCGCGATCACCGTCGTCGCCGCGTTCTTCGCGGTGCGCAAGTACCGCTCGGTCTCGGCCGGCTGACCGGCGGCGGACGCATCGGTTCGACCACCGGTCCTCGCGTGTCTATGGCGCACGTCGATGGTGCGGTGGCACCGGAAGGCCGAGCTGCGCCACGATGCGTAGTGCGAGCTCCGTCTCGAGGCGACGTGCATCGCTCGAAGCGTCCTCATCGAGGATCGACAGGCCCGAGAGTCGGTATGCGACGGTGTTGCGGTGGATGCCGAGCCGCTGGGCGGCACGCGAGGTGCTCGATCCCGTGGCGAGGTAGGCGCGAAGGGTCTCGCGGGTCCGCTCCGCCGCGGGGGTGTCCTCGATCAGAGAGCCGAGGACGCGGCGGACGAAGCGATCACGGGCGTCAGGGTCGCGCGAGAGCAGCGACACGAGCTCGACGTTGTCGTACACCGCCACCGCGCCGTCGGTGGCTCGGTGCTCTCGGGCGATCGCGGCGACCTGCAGGGCATCCGCGTGGGCACGGACGAACCCGTCGAGCCCGCGATGCTCGCCCGAGGCCGCGACGTGGACGCCCCGGCGGATCGTCGCGCGCTCCAGCAGCCCGGTGTCGAGAGGCCGACCGGCACTCAACCACGCGTAGACGCGGTGACGCGCAGCGGTGGTCAGCGTGCGGACACCTGGTCCCATCGTGGCCGTGAGGTCGGTGAGCACGGAATGCAACAGGTCGTCGGGACCGTCCGCATCGACGCGCCAGAGCACGACGGCGACGTGGCGACCGTCGAGCGGATGGTTGAGCGTTCGGGCGGCGGCGACGGGATCGAGAGCCTCCCCGGCGAGGAGTTGACGGATGAGGTGGCCACGACGACCCTCGGCGCTGCTCTCGTGGGCCTCGCGCTCCTGCTGGTAGGACGCGCGGATCTGCGCGGCGGCGGCGTCGATGTAGGACACGATGAGCTGATGCAGCGTCGACGTGGCCAGCGCCAGCAGGCGGGGGCCCGCGGTGTGGTCGAGTTGGCTCTGCCACCAGTCGGCCGCGATCCCCTGCGCGCTCCGGTAGGCCTCGAGCAGGGAGATCAGCGGGATGCCGTGCTGGATGGTGCTCTGGAGCAGATCGCTTGCCTCGAGCGGCAGGGCCTCGGCCCGCGTGCGGGCAGGGGTGGATGCGAGCAGCGCGTGCACGCGCGCGACGTTGGCGTCGATGGCGGCCGCCATGTCGTAGGCCACGTCGTCGTCGGCGAAGAACTCCGGCACCGTGACGCGGAGGCGCGCGACGATCGCGCCGGCGAGCTCCGGAAGCGCGTCGGCGCGCGTCTCGGCGGCGCGTCGGATGAGTGACTCCGCGTCCGCCTGCGGATCTCGTGAACGTCCCGTGCCCATGGGGCGAGCATCCCACGCGCCGGGTGCTGGATGTGCCCAACTGTGGGCGCTCCAGTAGGGCGCAGTGCATGAGATTCCACGTGTGCCCGCGGCTAGCGTCGCGTCATGACCGAGACGCGATTCGAGCCCTTCGAGACGAAGCTGGGCGACCTGGACACGTTCGCCGACGGACCGCCCCACGAGCTCTACGCGCGGATGCGCGAAGAGGCGCCCGTGATGTGGACGACGGCGCCCGAATGGTGGCCCGAGGAGGACCAGCCGGGGTGGTGGAACGTCACCCGGGCCGAGGACGTCGAGCGGGTCAGCAAGGACCCCGCGACGTTCTCCTCGGCGCTCGGCGGGTTCACGATGCGCGTGGGAGAGGTCGGGTCGATCGAGGTCCAGCGCAGCGTCATGATCGGCAAGGACGGCGCCGAGCACGTCCGCATGCGCAGCACGGTGAACAAGGCGTTCACCCCCTGGCGCGTCCGGGGCCTCGAGGACGAGCTGCGGGCGAAGGTCGTCTCGCTCATCGAGGCGGTGCAGGAGGCGGGGCGCTGCGACGTGGCCGTCGACCTCGCGGGGCCGCTCGCGAACGCCACGGTCTGCGGGCTGCTCGGGGTCCCGGAGGAGGACCGCGCGCAGATCGACCACTGGACCGACGCGTTCATGAACTCGGACGACGAGGTCGCCGGCGGGATGAGCGGCGACGAGGCGATGGCGGCCACCGCCGAGTACCTCGCCGGGCTCATGGCCGCGCGCGCCGAGCACCCCGAGGACGACCTCATCACGGCCCTGGGGACGGCGACGTACCAGGACGAGCCGATGCCCCCGAACGAGCAGGTCGGGGTGTTCGCGCAGCTCTTCGCGGCCGGGATCGACTCGACGAAGGGCACGATCTGCAACGGCGTCCTGACGCTGCTGGAGCACCCGGACCAGCTCGCCCTCCTGCGCGAGGACCCGAGCCTGATCCCGGGCGCGATCGAGGAGATCCTGCGCTGGACGCCGGCCTTCACGCACCAGCGGCGGACCGCCACCCGCGACGTCGAGCTCGGCGGCCAGACGATCCGCGCGGGGGACTCCGTCGTCGTCTGGCTCCAGGCCTCCAGCCGCGACCCCCGCGCGATCGAGGACCACGACCGCTTCGACGTCACCCGGGGCCGCAAAGGCTGCCCGCACCAGGCCTTCGGCGGCGGCGGCCGTCACTTCTGTCTCGGCGCGGGCCTCGCGCGGCTCGAGCTCACCGTGTTCTTCGAGGAGTTCCTCGCCCGCCTCGACGACGTCCGTCTCGACGGTCGTCCGGAGCGCATCCGCTCCGGGTTCGTCGACGGCTTCAAGCGCGTCCCCGTCGCCTTCACGCCCGTGCGCCAGCCGCACGTCGCCGCCTGACCCCACCCCGATCCGACCGGAGCACCCCATGTCGCTGCAGACCTCCACCCTCGTCGACCGGCCGCAGGCCGAGCCGACCGACGCCACCGCGATCGCGACCCTGCACGAGAGCTTCGCGCTCCAGCAGGCCGCGTTCCGTCGCGATCCGTACCCCGCGATCCCCGCGCGCATCGAGCACCTCGGGGCGCTCGCGGGCATGCTCATGAGCAACCGCGAGCGGATCGCCGAGGCGATCGCCACGGACTTCGGCAGCCACCCGGCGGTCTTCACCGACCTCCTCGAGATCCTCGGGCCGGCGGGCCGGGCGGCCACCGCCATCGAGGAGCTCGCGACCTGGGCCGCCCCGTCCGAACGCGCCACGAACCCGGACATCTACGGCACGGCGCGGGCGACCATGCGCTACGAGCCCAAGGGCGTCATCGGCAACATCGCGCCGTGGAACTTCCCGTTCGAGATCGGCTGCGGCCCGCTGATCGAGATGCTGGCGGCCGGCAACCGGGTGATCGTCAAGCCCTCCGACCTGACCCCGGCGTGCGGCGAGCTCCTGCAGGAGCTCGTCGCGTCGACCTTCGACCGCGACCACGTGACCGTCGCGGTCGGCGGCCTGGAGCTCGCGCGGACGTTCTCCAGCCTGCCCTGGGATCACCTGCTCTACACCGGCAGCCCCGCGGTGGGTCGCGAGATCATGCGCGCGGCGGCCGAGAACCTCGTCCCGGTGACGCTCGAGCTCGGCGGCAAGTGCCCCGCCGTCCTGGCGCCGAGCGGCGTCACGGCCGAGGCGGCCGAGTCGATCATCGGGACGAAGCTCATCAAGAACGGCCAGATGTGCATCTCCGTCGACCACGTCCGGCTGCCCGCCGACCGCGTCGACGAGTTCGTCGGTCTCGTGCAGGCGCACGTGCGCGACACGGTGCCCGACCACTCGCGGACCGAGGACTGCACCGGCATCGTCTCCGAGCGCCACCTCGCGCGCCTCGAGGACCTGCTCGACGAGGCCCGCGCGGCCGGGGCCCGGATCGTCGAGCTCGAGCCCGGCGTCCGGGCCGATCCCGAGACGCGGCGCATGCCGCTGACGCTCGTCGTCGACCCGCCGGCGCACCTGCGGATCTGCCGCGAGGAGATCTTCGGGCCGATCCTGCCGCTCCTGCCCTACGACGAGCTCGGCGACGCCGTCGCGGCGGTCGACGCCGACGACCGGCCGCTCGGGCTCTACGTCTTCGGGGAGGATGTCGACGAGTGCGAGGCGATCATCCGCCGGGCGCGCTCGGGGGGCGCGTGCATCAACACGTGCGCCCTGCAGGGCGCCCTGCCGACGCTCGGCTTCGGCGGCAGCGGCACGAGCGGCATGGGCCGGCACCACGGCGTCGAGGGGTTCCGCGAGTTCAGCACCCCGCGGGGCGTCGTGGTCCGCGGCACGGACGACCACGTCGAGGCGCTCTACCCGCCCTACGGCGAGAAGGCGCAGGCGATCCTCGACGCGGCGTACGGCGGATGACGGCCACCGACGCAGGGCGGCGCCCGGATCGGCCGCCCGTGACGGTCCGCGCCAACCGGCAGGTCGTCCTGGTCGAGCTCCCGGGGTCGGGGCCGCTGCGGGTCGAGCACTTCGCCGCCCGCGACGGGGCGCGCCCGGAGCCCGGCCCCGGCGAGCTGCTCGTCCGGCCGATCGTCCTGTCGATCGACTCCGCCAACCGCGCCTGGATGAGCGGCCCGACGTACCGCCCGCAGCTCGTGGCCGGTGACGTCATGGCCGGGTACGCGCTCGCCGAGGTCGCGGAGTCGCGCGACCCGGCGTTCGCCCCGGGGGACCTCGTCTTCGCGGACACCGGCTGGCAGGAGTGGTCGACGGTCCCGGCCGCGGAGGCGACGGGGGTGACGCCGGTCTCCGCCCTGACGCACCACGTCAGCGTCCTCGGGGTGAGCGGCCTGACCGCCCACGTCGGGCTGCACGACATCGGGCGCGTCCGGCCGGGCGACACCGTCGTCGTGTCCGCGGCGGCCGGGGCGACGGGGAACGTCGCGGGGCAGCTCGCGCGCATCGCGGGGGCCCGCGTCGTCGGGATCACCGGGTCGGCGGAGAAGAACGCGCTGCTCGAGCGGGACCTCGGGTTCGACGCGACGGTCTGCCACCGCGACCCGGACGTGCTCGGGGCGCTGCGGGCCGCCTGCCCGGAGGGGGTCGACCTGTACTTCGACAACGTCGGAGGGCCGCTCCTGGACACCGTGCTGCGCTGCACGAGCCGCGGGGCACGGATCGTCTGCTGCGGCGCGGTGTCCGCGTACGACGACGCGTCGGGGGCGTCCGGTCCTCGCCAGGTCCCCGGCCGCGTCGTCACCCACCGGCTGCGGATCGAGGGGTTCATCGTGCTCGACCACGTCGACCGGTGGCCCGTGGCGACCGCGCAGATCGCCGGGCACGTCGCGTCCGGGGAGCTCCGCGTCCTCGAGGACGTGCTCGACGGGCTGGACCGCGCCCCCGAGGCGCTCGTCGGCATGCTCGCGGGCGAGAACGTCGGCAAGCGGCTCGTGCGGATCGCGCCGGACCCGCGGTGAGCGGGCCCCGTCCGTCGGGGGCGGTCCTCGTACCGCCCCCGACGGACGGCCCCCCGCGGGCCTCAGCGCCTGGCGTGCCCGGTGCCGACGAGGTGCAGCTGGGGGACGGAGCACATCGGGGACGTGCGCAGGAGGAAGCGGACGGCCTCGGCCAGGTCCTGGGGGAGCATCATCGTCCCCGGATCGATGCGGTCCTTGACGAAGTCGGTCATCGGCGTATCGACGAAGCCGGGGCACAGCGCCGTCGACCGGATCCCCTCGCCGGAGAGCTCGCGGTGCATCGACTCCGTCCACGCGATGAGCCCGCCCTTCGTGGCCGCGTAGACGCCGAGCATCGGCTCGCCGATCACGCCTGCCAGCGACGCGGTGCTCACCACGAGCGCCTCCCGGTGCTCGGCGGCGGCCGCACGGAGGAGGTGGACGGCCTCGCGGAGGAGGAGGACGGGGGCCCGGAGGTTGACGGCGAGCTGGCGATCCAGGCGGTCCGTCGTCGTCCGCTCCACCGGGCCGCCGATGCCGACGCCGGCGTTGCTCACGAGGACGTCGAGTCGGCCGTAGCGCTCCTCGTGGGTGGCGACGAGCCCGCAGATCTGGGCCTCGTCGGCGACGTCGACGGCGACGTCCAGCACGGCGAAGCCACGACCGCGGAGCTCGGCGGTCGCGCGCGGCAGGTCGTCGTCGTCGAGCGCGGCGACGGTGAGGTCGTAGCCCTCCTCGCCCAGGACGTGGGCGATAGCGAGTCCGATGCCGCTGCCGGCGCCGGTGATCAGTGCGGAACGGGTCATGTGTGACCTCTGGACGTCGGGGCCCGTCGGGGCGCCCCGATGGGAACGGACGGTACGGCGGGTGCGCGGAGATTCGCGCTTGGTAACCAAACGTACCACGCGCGCGACGAAACGGTACTCGCTAGTACCACGCTCGCGCCGGGGTCCGCCCGGCAGGACGGGGAGAGCCGATGGGCGACGGCTCCCGGGTCCGAGCGCGACCGCGCTACCTGCAGGGCGGGACCGGTACCGTGCTGTACCGGTGGCTCGGCGGAAGAACCAGGCCGACGCAGGCTCCGGCGCGTCGCGTCCCCCGTCCCGAGCGCGGCGTAGCGGCGAGGATCCCGAGCGGCGCCTGCTCCGTGCCGTGGGTGAGGCCGTCGCCGCGCACGGCTACGCCGCGACGACCGTCAACCACATCGTGGCGCTTGCGCACGTTTCCAAACGTACGTTCTACGAGCGGTACTCGGGCAAGGCCGAGTGCTTTCTCGAGTCCTACCGGCGCGGGAGCGACCTGCTCAACCGGCGCCTGCTCGCGGCCGGGATGGAGGCCACCGGCCCGTGCGACCTGCGGCTGCGCCTAGCCATGCGCGGCTACCTCTCGGTCCTCGTCGACCATCCGGCCAGCACGCGGACCTTCACGCTGGAGATTCTGTCCGCCGGCCCGGAGGCCCTCGAACTCCGGCGGGAGAAGCACCGCCGGACCGCGGCGACGTTCTCGCAGCTCGTCGACGACATTCGGCGTACGGATCCGAAGATCCGGCGCCTCGGCTCCACGCAGGCGGACGCGATGGTAGGAGCGACCACGGAACTCATCCTCAACCGTGTCGCGGACGGACGGGCGGCCGATCTGATCGACCTCGACGTGCCGGTGGTCGAGCTGTTCATGGCGATCCTCACGGCGCCGACGATCGCCGTCACGCCGCTCACTCCCGGCTGAGAGAGCGACGGGAACGCGTCGACCGTGGCCGCCGCCCACCCGCTCGCGCCACGCGCCCACGCCGATCGAGCGACGTATACGCCGTACACACTGTCATACTGTGCTAATGGCGTTGCCGAAGACCATCGAGTTCGTGACCATGGACGTCTACGGGACGCTGATCGACTGGGAGTCGGCGATCGTCGACGCGTTCCAGCGCGAGGCCGGCAAGGACGGCTTCACGATCGACAAGGACCGGCTCCTGGCCTCGTTCCACGAGAAGCACCGCGAGGTCGCGGCCGGCAGCTACGAGCTCTACGCCGAGGTGCTCCGCCGCACCGCGCGCGAGGTCGCCGCCGACCTCGGCTGGGACGACCTCAAGCAGGAGCCGGCGCGGGCCAACTTCCTGCCCGACTCGGTGATCCGCTGGCGCCCGTTCCGCGAGGCGATGCCCCAGCTGCGCAAGCTCGGCAAGGAGTTCAAGACCGGTCTCGTGTCGAACATCGACGACAAGCTGCTCGGTCAGACCCGCCGCCACATCCCGCACGAGTTCGACCTGGTCGTCACCGCCCAGCAGGTCCGGTCCTACAAGCCCGACGCGGCGCACTTCACCGAGATCGCGCGCCGCTACGGCTCCAAGAAGAACTGGGTCCACATCGCGTCCGGGTACCACGCCGACATCGCGCCCTGCATCAAGGCCAAGGTCCCGGTCATCTGGATCAACCGGCACGGCGAGGAGCTCGAGAAGGGCGTCAAGCAGCCGACGGTCACGGTCAAGACGCTGCTCGACGCGGTCCGAGAGCTCGGCCTCAAGTAGCCCGTGGTCGACAGGGCACCCGTGACAATCTGAGCGGATGCGCGCGCTCGCCGTCCACCCGGATGTCCTCGTCGTCGTCTCCCGCGTGTGGCAGACCACGGCGGCGCTCGTGCGCGCCCCGGCTTCGTCGGCCGGCGCCACGCCTCCGGCGGCCGCGCTCGCCGGTGGCGAGGGTCCCGCCCCGCGCGAGGCGTTCCTCGTCGACTCGCCCATCTACCCGGACGAGCTGGAGCTCACCGCCCAGGTCGCCCGGCAGGCAGGGTTCGCCGTGGCCGGGCTGCTGGCCACCCACGGTGACTGGGATCACCTGCTGGGCCGGATCGCGTTCCCCGACGCGGCGCTCGGGGTGAGCGAGACGACCGGGGCGCGGCTGACCGCCCGCCCCGGCGATCCCGCCCGTGAGCTGCGCGCGTTCGACACCGAGCACTACGTCCAGCGCGACAAGGGCCTGGGTCTCGGCGAGCTGCAGACGCTCCCGGTACCCGGACGGATCGGATTGTCGGACGCGGCCGGTGACGACCCCGATGGCACCGAGCACGAGCTGGAGCTGCACGCCGCCGACGGTCACACCGCCGACGGGATGGCGATCTGGGTCCCGTGGGCACGCACCCTGATCTGCGGTGACTACCTGTCGCCGGTGGAGATCCCGACCTGGCACGAGGCGGACGGGTCGCGCAGCGGCTACCGCGCCGCCCTCGACCGACTGCGTCCGCTCGCCGAGCAGGCCGACTGGGTGATCCCCGGTCACGGCGGACCGATCGACGGTCAGCGGGCGATGGCGATCTGGCGCGAGGACGTCGCCTACGTCGAGGACGGCACGATGCCGATCGCCCGCAGCGACCGGCGCCAGAAGGACCTGGACCGGGCGAACCGCGCGGTGGGTTGAGCCCGCCCGCGGGGCGGGGCCACCGTGGGTTGGGCGGCGGCGGGCCGACCGCCCGGGCCTCGGCCTTCTCGAACGCCTAGTCGATCGCCCGCCGACGGAACCCGCGCAGGCCCAGCGCGCCGAACACGGCGGACGACCCGACGATCCCGGCGCAGATCGCCCAGGTCGTCAGGTGATCGCCGATGCCGAGCGATGCGCGGGCACCCTCGCTCACGTACGTCAAGGGGTTGACGAGCGTCAGGATCTGGAACCAGCGAAGCTCGTCCAGCGCCGACCACGGGTAGAACGCCGCACCGGTGAACAGCAGCGGCGTGAGGATCACCGCGAACATGATGTTGATCCGGTGCGGCGGGACCGACGTGCCCAGCAGCATCCCCAGCGACGCACCCGCGATCGAACCGCCGACGATCACCACGACGAGCGCCAGCGCGTTGGCATCACCGAGCTGCACGCCACCCGGCAGCACGAGCTCACCGACGGGCAACAGGAGGATCGCGGCGATGATCGCCCGCAGCGACGCGATCAGGATCTTCTCCACGCCGACCGCCCACACCGGTAGCGGAGCCAGCAGGCGATCCTCGATCTCCTTCGTGAACGAGAAGTCGATCACGAGCGGGAACGCCGTGTTCTGCAGCGCGACGGTGACCGCCGTCATCGCCATGATCCCCGGCAGCAGCAGCGCGCCGTAGCTGCCCTGTGCGGCACCGATCTCGGGCAGTACCCGGCCGAACACGAACAGGAAGAACAACGGCTGCAGCAGGGCCTGGGCGAGGAACGCGACCGGCTCGTGGCGGACGGTCACCCACACGTCGCGGCCGAGGATCGCCAGGAACGCCCGGCGCTGCGTTCCGGCCGGAGAGGGGCCCGATCCGGGGATGATCGCCGGACCGTCGGTGCCGACATCGGTGATGGGCGCGGTGCTCATCGCATCTCCCTTCCGGTCAGGTGCACGAAGACATCCTCGAGCGACCCCTCCAGGCGCCGCAGCTCGACGAGTCCGAACCCACCGGCGCGCAGCGCGGTCGCCAGGTCGACCGCATCGGCGTCACCGAACACCCGCAGGGTCACGCGGTCCTCGACCGGGGGTGCGGCCACGACCCGCTCGACCCCCGTGATCGACGCGACTGCGGCGACGACCGGCGCGGAGCGGGGGTCGGTCGCCGGGTGGTCGTCCGGCTCGACGACGTCTGCGGCACCGGGCTTCGGGCCGCCGCTCGGGCCGCTGCCTCCCACCTCGCCGGCGCCTCCGACCGCGTCGCTTGCCACCCCGTCGTCGTCTCCGCCACCGTCGTCGGGCAGCTCGACGACGACCTCCACCCCATCCTGCGACGGCAGCAGCCGGCGCAGGCCGCGCGGGGTGTCGAGCGCGATGACCTTGCCGTGGTCGACGATCGCGATCCGGTCGCAGAGCTCGTCGGCCTCGGCCATGTCGTGCGTGGTGAGCACGAGCGTCGTGCCCTGCGACCGCAGCGAGCGCAGCGTGTCCCACAGCCACAGGCGCGACTGGGGATCCAGCCCGGTCGTCGGCTCGTCGAGGATGAGGATCTGCGGACGGTGCATCAGCGCGCGGGCGATCATCAGCCGCTGCGCCATCCCGCCCGAGTACTGGTCGACCCGGTCGTTCTCGCGTCCCTCGAGCCCGACGCGGGCCATGAGCTCCAGCGCGCGATCACGCCGCTCCCGCCGTCCGAACCCGAAGTACGACGCGTGGAACGTCAGGTTCTCCAGCGCGCTCAGCGCCCGGTCGAGGTTGCTCCGCTGCGGCACGACGGCCAGCCGGAGCTTGACCGCGACCGCGTCCGCGACGACGTCGAGCCCGTCCACCAGGACCTGCCCACCGGTGGGTGCGACGCGTGTGGTGATGACGCCGATCGTCGTCGTCTTGCCCGCGCCATTGGGGCCGAGCAACCCGAAGATCTCGCCACGCGCGACCGAGAAGTCGATCCCCGCCACCGCCTCGACCGGGGCACCCGGGTAGCGCTTGCGCAGGTCCTGCACGGCGATCGCCGCGTCGGACGGCGCCGCGGCCGGGCCCGCGGCCGCGCCGCCGGTCGTGGGTGCGGCTTCGAGGGTCGGGGCAGGATCGGACGCCACGTCGGACACCCTAGGCGTCGGCGACCGCGGCGTCGCGCCAGGCTGCGGGTTCGATTCCGGCAGGGTCGCCGGAATCGCGATTCGTCATCGCCCCACGATGACGAGCCGCGATCTCGGCGTCCCTGCGAGATCGTCGCTGCACCACGGGCCCGGCAGGTCGGCCACGTCCGGCACCGCTCGCACGGTGGCGGGGGCCGGAGGGCGCCTGCCCGCCGAACCGCCACACTGGGAGGGATGTCGTCGACGGTGCACCGCCCCGAGCCCTGGCGTCGCCTGCTCGCCGATGCCGACGAGGACGGCCGGCTGGTCCGTCAGGCGTGGGAGGGCCCGCGGGACGCGGTCACGGCGCCGCTGCCGACGTCGTTGCATCCCGATCTGCGCGATGCGTTGCACCGCCGTGGCGTCGAGCGGTTGTACGCCCACCAGGCCGCGGCGCTCGACGTGCCCGCGCCGCGACCGTTCGTCGTCACCACCGGCACCGCGTCGGGCAAGTCGCTCTGCTTCCAGCTGCCGATGGTCGACACGCTGCTGCGCGAGCGGGGCGCCCGCGCGCTGCTGCTCTACCCGACGAAGGCGCTGGCGCAGGACCAGGCGCGATCGCTGCAGGCACTGGGGCTCGGCGACCGGCTGCGGGTGGCGATCTACGACGGCGACACCCCGCGCGAGGCGCGCCGCGACGTGCGCACCCGCGCGAACGTCGTGCTCACGAACCCCGACATGCTCCACGTCGGGGTCCTGCCCCGGCCGGACCTGTGGGCGGACTTCCTGCTGCGGCTGAGGATCGTCGTCGTCGACGAGGCGCACGTCTACCGCGGCGTCTTCGGATCGCACGTCGCCAACGTCCTGCGCCGCCTGCGCCGGGTGGCCGAGCGGACGCAGGGAACCGTGGCCCTGCCCGGCGGCGGGCGGGCCGCCCGGCGTCCGGAGGCGGCGCCGGCCCGGGATGGTGGGACGACCGGCGTCGATGCCCCGGCGGCGGTTGGCGATCGTTCACACGGTGCGAACGATCGCCAACGGCCCGCGGAGCGCGTCCGGTTCCTCCTCGCGTCGGCGACGATCGCCAACCCGACCGAGCACGCCGAGGCGCTCACGGGGCTCGAGGACGTGGCGCTCATCGACGAGGACGGCTCGCCGTCGGCGGGGCGGCGGATCGCGATGTGGAACCCGCCGCTCTTCGACGAGGACGACGACCAGCACGCGACGGCGGCGCGGGTGCGCCGCGAGCGCGGGGCAGCGGACCCCCCACCGGTCCCCGCGTCGTCCGCCGACCCGGATCGGCAGGCGACGGCCGGGCTGTTCGGGGTCGACGCGGCCCCGTCGTCCAACCCCGATGTCGAGCTGCTCGACGCATCGGAGCTCATCGCCGGCGTCCGCCGCCGGTCGGCGTTGGGAGAGGCGGCGGATCTGCTGGCGGACCTCGTGGAGGGCGGAGCGTCGGTGATCTGCTTCGTCCGCTCCCGCAAGGGGGTCGAGGTCACCGCCAACCTCGCCGTCGACGAGCTGGAGGAGCGCGGCCGGAGCGATCTGGCCCGGCGGGTCATCGCCTACCGTGCGGGGTACACGACCGCCCAGCGTCATGAGCTGGAGCGGCGCCTGGTCGCCGGCGAGGTCCGGTGCGTCGTCACCACCAGCGCGTTGGAGCTGGGGATCGACATCGGCCGGCTCGACGCGAGCGTCGTCGTGACCTTCCCCGGCACCGTCGCGTCGCTGCGCCAAATGTGGGGGAGAGCCGGACGCCGTGAGCGCGGGCTGGCCGTCTACGTCGCCGGCGAGGACGCGTTGGACCAGTACTTCTGCCGCCATCCGGACGACTTCCTCGACCGGCCGGTGGAGGCGGCGATCGTCCAGCACGAGAACGAGCCGATCCACCTGGCGCACCTGCTGTGCGCCGCCCACGAGGCCCCGCTCGACGAGCGCGACGCCGTCACCCTGGGGCCGCGCTGGCGGGCGCACGCGGAGGAGCTCGTCCGTCGCGGAGCGCTGCGCGAGCGGCGGGGGGCGTTCCGGCCGGCCGATGGCCACGGCTTTCCCGCCGGTGAGCTGGGGCTGCGCAGCGCGACCGCACGACGCGTCGTGATCGTCGACGGCACCACCGGCGAGGAGCTCGGCCACGTCGAGCACGACAAGGCCCCGGCCACGGTGCACACCGGCGCGGTGTACCTGCACGCGGGCGCGCGGTACGAGGTGCAGGACCTGGATCTGGAGCGCGGCTACGCGGTGGTCGTGCCGTTCACCGGGACGTGGTGGACCGAGCCCAAGCGCGAGATCGACATCGCGTTCGAGCGGATCCTCGACCACCGGATCGTGCGGCCGTGGGCGGGGGCGGCCGGCGTCCTCCCACGCGGACCGGTGCCCGCCGGACAGGAGGACGGTCCGGATGCGGGGATCGCGCTGCACCTGGGCGAGGTCACCGTCACGGACACGGTGCTCGCCTACCAGCGCCGTCGGGTCGGTTCGGGCGAGGTCATCGATCTGCGGACCGTCGATCTTCCCGCGGTGTCGTTCCGCAGCGAGGCGGTCTGGTACGAGCCCGGACCGGTGATGGGCACCGGAGGCCTGACGGCGGCGCTGGCGGTCGGCACCGGCCCGGGGAGTGGTGATGCGGTGCCCGCGTCGGCCTTTCCGAGCGAGCACGTCCTCGGATCGCTGCACGCGGCCGAGCACGGCCAGATCGCGGTGCTGCCCCTCCTGGCGATGTGTGACCGCTGGGACGTCGGTGGGCTGTCGACGAACATCCATCCCCAGACCGGTGGGCCGACGATCATCGTCTACGAGGGTCACGTCGGCGGGGTCGGGATCGCCCGCCAGGCGTTCCGGGAGTTCGAGACCTGGACCGACGACGCGCGCCGGATGATCCGCGAGTGTCCGTGCGAGGCCGGTTGCCCCTCGTGCGTGCAGTCGCCGAAGTGCGGCAACCTCAACGAGCCCCTCCACAAGGCGGGCGCGCTGGAGCTGTTGGATCGGGTGGCGGGGGCGAGTCGCTGATCGCCGGCGGCGACCGGGCACGCGCGCCGGCGTGAACGCCGGCCGTGCAACGGTGGACGGCGGTCGACGCAGCGCTGCACCCCATCCTGCACCGCGCGACGGGCCGTGCAGGATCGGCCGAACCTCCAGCGAACCTGCACGATCGCCACGCCCACCGGCCGCCGAACCTGCAGCGAACCTCCAACCGGGCCCGGCGAGGCGCGTCAGCCGCCAGATTCACCGGGCCATGTCGCGGGCACAACCACGCACCGGGAGCCCTGCCCGGCTCCCGATGCTCACGGCAGCGGTGTTGGTTGCCGCCGTTGCGCTGCCGTGCGTCGACGTCGGTGCGGAGGCCCGGGCGGCCACCGCACCCACGTCGACGGGTACCGGGTCGGGCTCCGTCGCCCCGGGGGCCGGCCTGACGACCGCGTCGGCCCCGGCCACCGCACCCACCACGTCCGGCGCCGCCGCCGGATCGGGTGGCACGATCGCCAAGCTCACCCCGGCGCGCGTCCGCGCCAAGCTGACGCGCTTCTCGCTCTCCCGCGCGACCTGGCCCGTCGGGGGCAAGGCCCCGGTGGTCCGCTTCCGGATCGACGCGCGCCGCCGGACCGTCGCGCGCGTCCAGCTCCGGTACGAGGACCGCAGCACCCGCAAGCTCGTCCTGCGTCAGGACCTCGGCACCGTGCGGTCCGGCACCACCGTCCGTCATCCGGTCCACGCCGAGATGGCCGGCAGGCCCGGCCGATACCGCGTGCGCGTGATCGCGGTCGATACCACCGGTCACCGTGCCCGGCGCCGTGGCGCTCCCGCATCCCGCAACCTGCGCGTGCGCGAGAAGCGCTCCGCGACCGAGCCGGCCACGCCGAAGGCGACCCCGGGGCCCGGCGGCCACGTCTTCCCCGTGCAGGGTCGTTGCAACTTCCGCACCGTGTCGGGCCAGCGGTTCCAGGCCGCACGCGGCGGCGGTCGCGCCCACAACGGGCACGACATCGGAACGTTCGATGCCTACCCGCCAGCCGTCGCCTACGCCACGGGAACGGTGTCGCGCACCTGGTGGGACGACGGCGGCGGTGGTTGGACGCTCGTCATCGACGGCGACGACGGCCGTGCCTACGGCTACCTGCACCTCAAGCCGGGATCGATCGTCGTCAAGGCCGGCCAGCGGGTGACGGCCGGTCAGCACGTCGCCGACGTCGGCCGCTCGGGCGGCAACTACGATCCGCACCTGCACTTCGAGATCCGGCCGATCCCGTGGGCCGACAACCGTGCCCGGGCGATCGACCCGCTGCCGCTCCTGGCGGCGCTGCCGCACCCCTGCGTCGACTGACCCGCGCGTGGACGGAGGGCAGGGCGCGGTGATCGGCGCACCGGAATCGTCGACCTGGCCGTGCCGCGCGCGTGGCGCGGCACGGCGTCCGATCCGGGCACCCGGTACCCTGTCGGGCCGCGGCGAGATAGCTCAGCTGGTAGAGCACACGACTGAAAATCGTGGTGTCCCGGGTTCGAGTCCCGGTCTCGCCACTCCGGAAAGGCCCTGCGAAGCGGGGCCTCTTTCGTTCTGGGGCCGACGGCGATCCGTGCGACGATCGGGAGGTGACCGCCGCCCGTCACCGCCGCAGCGCGGGCCTGCTGCCCTACCGCCGGGGCCCGGACGACCTGCGGGTGCTCATCGCCCACATGGGCGGGCCGCTGTGGGCGCGGCGTGACGAGCGGGCGTGGTCGATCCCCAAGGGTGAGCACGGCGACGACGAGGACCCGCTGCACGCCGCCCGGCGCGAGTTCGTCGAGGAGCTCGGGCTGCCGGCCCCCGATGGGCCCATGGTGGACCTGGGCGAGGTCCGTCAGGGGTCGGGCAAGTGGGTGCGTGCGTGGGCGGTCGAGGCCGACCTCGACCCCGACGCGATCGTCCCCGGCACGTTCGAGATGGCCTGGCCGCCCCGGTCGGGCCGGACGATCGTCGTGCCCGAGGTCGACCGCGTCGCGTGGATGACGGTCGACGAGGCCCGCCCGCGGCTGGTCGCGGCGCAGGAGGCGTTCCTCGACCGACTCGCGGAGCACCTCGACGGCGATCCGACGTCGCCGGCGTAGCACCACCCACGACCCGGCGAACGGCGCATCGCCATCCGGGTGACGCAGGCGACCCCGCGCGCGAACGGCGCGTGCCCGGCGGGGTCAGCCGACCCGGAGCGTCCTCCGGGTCGTCCGCAGTCCCGTCGCCTGCACGGTGACGGTGACGGCCCTGACCTTCCGCAGTGCGCGCGGGAGCCTGACCGTGGTGGTGATCCGGCAGTTCGCGGTCGGGGCGAGCCGGACCGGGACGTTGCGCTTGACGGTCCTGCGCTTGCGCGTGGCCTTCGTCCCCCCGGTCACCGTCACCGTCGCGCGCGCCGGGCAGACGTCCTTGCGGGTCGACCGCACGACGAGCCGGTCGAGCCGGACCGTGGTGGCCCGCAGCGTCGCGCTCCAGCGCGCCGTGACGGTGCGCCGACTCGTCCGCAGGCCCTTGCCCGTGATCACGAGCCGGACCTTCTTCGCCTTGGCGAGTCGCCCCGTGAGCTTGACCGTCGCGGTCGTCCGGCAGGCCGTCGTCGTCCGCTCGAGCCTGATCGTCCGGGTCGTCTTGACCGTGCGTGCGACCCGGCGCCCCGCGGACCGGACGGTGACGCGCGCGCTGATCGTCGCCTTGGCGGTCCGGGGACAGGTCTTGGCCTTCTTCGCCCGCGCGAGGGTCAACCCGCGCAGCGACAGGCGGGCGTCACGGAGCTCGACCGTGAGGGCCCGGGGGCGTGCGGGCGGGCCCGCCGGCGGGTTCCCGGGAGGATCGAGCGGCGGCACCAGAACGGGCGGGAGGGTCGAGCCCGGGGGACCATCGACCGGCGGCGCCGGTCGCGGGTCGAACCCGATGACCCGGGTCGGGGTACGCTGGACCGGGTAGTGGCCGCCGGGCATCGGACCGTCGCCGAGCTGGCCGAAGAGACCGGCGCCCCAGCACCGGGCCGTGCCGCCCGCGGTGGTGACGCACGCGTGCCGGGTGCCGAGAGCGACCGCCGTCACGCCGGTCAGACCCGGGGCCGGGCTCGGCGTCGACTGGTCGGCCGCGTGCTGACCGTCGTGGAAGCGACCGTCGAAACGGGCCCCCCAGCAGGACAGCGTGCCGTCGGCGAGCGTGGCGCAGGTCTGGCCGCCGCCCGCGGCCAGCGCGGTGACGCCCGTGATCTGGGCATCGACCGGGACGAGCGAGTTGGTCGACTGGCCGTCGCCGAGCGCACCCTGTGCTCCGTACCCCCAGCAGCGGACGGCGCCCGCGTCCAGCAGTGCGCAGGTGTGGTGGTCCCCCGAGGCCAGCGACCTGACGCCATCCAGGCCCGGCACCTGCTTCGGGGCCTGGCGGTTGGTGGTGGTGCCGTCCCCGAGCTGCCCCTGCGAGTTGGACCCCCAGCACCAGACCTGCCGGTGGCCGACGGACGAGACCGCGCAGGTGTGGCCGGCCCCCGACGCGATCGTGGCGCCGGAGTCCTGGGCGGCGACGGGGAGGAACCCGATCGGACGATCGACCTTGACGGGCTCGCCCTGCGTCACGAGCTGACCGTTCCCGATCTGCCCCGCGCCGCCCGCCCCCCAGCACCAGACGCTGCCGTGCTCGTTCCCGGCGGGGGCCAGCAGCGCGCAGTTGAAGGTCTCGCCCGTGGTCAGGGCGGTGGCGCGGACGCCGGCGGGATCCGCGAAGTCGGCGAAGACCGGGGAGAGGTCCACCGGCAGGGGGCTGCTCGCCTCCGCCGGGGTCCCGGGGAGGCCCGGCTGCCCTGCCCCCAGCTGGCCGATCCAGTTGTCGCCCCAACAGCTGATCCGGCGGCCGTGCGCCGGCCCGCTGCCGTGCAGCGCACAGGCATGGACCGTGCCGTTGGTCACCGACGTCGCGTCGGTGATGCCCACGACCGGCGCCGGGGTCGGCGCGAGGTCCTTCGTGCCCGTTCCGAGCTCGGCGTAGCGGTTGCGGCCCCAGCAGCTGATCGATCCGGTGTCGAGGAGGGCGCACGAGGCCTCGTATCCGACGGTGACGGCGGTGGCCGCATGGAGTCCGGTGACGGCCGTCGGGTCGGCCGCGCGCGCGGTCCTGCCGTTGCCGAGCTGGCCGTCGACGCCCGAGCCCCAGCACCGGACCTCGGACGTCACCCCGCGGATGCAGACGTGGTTGTCGCCGCCGGCGATCTCGGTGGCCGCGGGCGCTCCCGGTACGGCGACGGGCGTCGACGATGTCGCACCACCGCTGCCGTCGCCGAGCTGCCCGTTGCCGTTGGCCCCCCAGCAACGGCTGCCGCCGTCCGCTGTCACGGCACACGTGAAGGCGTCCCCGCCGTCGAGTGCGGTGACGCCGGCGAGACCGGCGACCGGCGTCGGCACCGAGCGGTCGTCCGTGGTGCCGTCGCCGAGCCGGCCGTTCCCGTTGTTGCCCCAGCACGAGGCCGTGCCGCCGGCACGGACGGCACAGCTGTGCTCGTTGCCGGAGACGACGGCGACGGCATCGGTCAGCCCGGGCAGGTCGCCGCTCGGCACGAGCCGCTCGTCGACGTTCGTGCCGTCGCCGAGCCGTCCACTGCCGTTGTCGCCCCAGCAGCGGACGGACCCGGTCCGCAGGGTCGCGCACGTGTGCTCCTCGCCCGCGGTCACGCTGCGCGCGTCGGTGATGCCGCTGACGGCGACCGGAACCGAGCTGTCGGTCTCGGAGCCGTCGCCGAGCCGTCCACTGCCGTTGTCGCCCCAGCACGCGACCCGGCCACCGGCCCGGACCGCGCAACCGTGACCCGCACCGACGGCGATCGCCACCGCGTCACCGATCCCCACGACCGGTACCGGTGTGGGGGCATCGGTCGTCGTCCCGTCGCCGAGCTGGCCATCGCCGTTGTAGCCCCAGCACCAGACGGTCCGGTCGGTCCGGCGGGCGCAGGCGTACCCGTCACCGACGGCGAGCTCCTCGGCCGCGGTGAGGCCGTGGACGCGCACGGGGACCGCCGACTGGGTCGTCGTCCCGTCGCCGAGCCCGTACCGGGCGGACCCCCAGCACCAGACGCCGCCATCGCCCTTGATCGCGCACGACTGGTCCGCGCCCGACGCGACGGTGGCGGCGCTGGCGGTGCCGGTCGTCGAGGCGAGGACGAGTCCGCACAGCAGCGCGGCGAGCAGCGCGAGTCGTCGGCGGCCTGATCGGGCGCGGATCGCGGCTGGGTGAGAACGAAGGCGGGCCGTGAGCACGGGCTTGCTTCTCCAGGCGGGAGGGCCTCGCCGAGACACCGGTGATCCCGGATCTCGTGCCCGGAAGGGCGTGCGAGCGAACCGGCGACCCTACCCCAACGAGCGGCGATCCGCCAACTTCTCGGCCCGATCGGCCAGGCTCGAGGTCACCGGAGGACGGTGGGGCGCCGGGCCGTCTCCCGGCGACCCGGGGTGGATGGCCGGCGTCCGGTACGGGATCGGCCTGCCGACCGCGCAGACGCCGTTGGGGACCGGTCGGCACGATCCTCCCGGGCCGGACGAGCTGTCTCCGTAGCCCTCGGGCCCCGGCTGCGGATGCGTCCGGGCCCCGGCGACGGCACAATCGTCGGATGGCCGGCGAGCGCGTGCTGATCCCCTTCGCGGACCTGGCGGAGGTCGCCGGTCCCGAGTGGCCCTTCGGGCTGGACGTCGACGTGTGGGACGGCACCGGCGATCCGCCGCGCGACCTGGACGGGGTGGCGTTCTACGCACCGCCGTACGGAAGCGACGTCGGCTACGCGGTCCTCGACGAGCTGCTGGCGCGGCCGGACCTGCGGGTGGTACAGAGCCTGCGGGCCGGGGTCGACGAGCTCGTCGGGGTGGTGCCCGCCGACCGGATCCTCGCCAACGGGCGGGGCCTGCACGACGCGTCGACCGCCGAGCAGGCGATCGGCCTGATCCTGGCCGCCCAGCGCGAGCTCCCGCGGTGGGTCGAGGCCCAGAGCCGCGGCGTGTGGGACCCCGAGTTCGTCGGGTCGCTCGCCGACCGGCGGGTGCTGCTCGTCGGCGCGGGGTCGATCGGCGGCGCGATCGCCCGCCGCCTGGTCCCGTTCGAGACCGAGCTGACGCTCGTGGCCCGCCGCGCCCGGCCGGCCGAGCGCGTGCTGTCGGTGCAGGACCTCGACGGTCTGCTGCCGCGGACCGAGATCGTGATCCTCGTCCTGCCGGACGGTGACGAGACGCGCGGCATCCTCGACGCCCGCCGCCTGGCGCTGCTGCCGGACGGTGCGCTGGTCGTCAACGTCGGTCGCGGCCCGGCGATCGACACCGACGCGCTCGTGGCCGAGTTGCGGAGTGGACGGTTGCGGGCGGCCCTCGACGTCGTCGACCCGGAGCCGCTGCCGCCGGGCCACCCGCTGTGGACGACGCCGGGCACGATCATCACCCCGCACGTCGGCGGCGGGTCGACGAGCTTCGCCCCGCGTGCCCGCCAGCTGCTCGTCGACCAGCTGCGCCGGTTCGCCGCGGGGGAGCCCCTGGCGAACGTCGTGGAGGAACGGACCGCCGGGAACGGCGCGTAGCGCGTCAGTCGTCCATGCGCGGCCGTCGGCGCTGCTGCTTGACCTGACCGCGGCGGCCCTTGGCCTCCACCCGCCGGCGCTTGGACCCTGCGGTGGGACGGGTCGGGCGCCGGGGCGGCTCGACGTACAGCGCCTCGCGCACCCGTTGCGCCAGGCGCTCGAGCGCCAGATCACGGTTGCGGGACTGGCTGCGGGCATCCTGGGCCACCGCACGGGCGACGGGGCCGAGCCGCTCCATCGCCCGGGCCCGCTGGGCCTCGCTCAATCCAGCGGCGGTCCGCAGGTCGACGGTCACCTCGATCCGCGACGCGGTCACGTTGGCGTGCTGGCCCCCGGGCCCGGACGATCGGCTGGCCCGAACGACGATGTCGGCCATCGGGATCCGCACCGATCCGTTGATGCGCAGGTGCTCGCCCACCGTTCGAGGGTAGGTGGTCGTGGCGCCGTCGCGTCGCGCGGACGGGGCGGCGCCGACACCCGGATCGCGGTTCCCCTGGCGCATCGGCACCCGTTCCTGCGAGAATCGAAACCACGATGAGCAACCTGCAGCGCCGCTCCGGCAACCGCCTCTCCCGCACGCAGCGCGTAGACCGGGCCTACAAGCTCGGGCTCACGTCGGCCGGCGGGGCCGTTGCGCTCGTGGTCGGGCTCGTGACCGGGATCACGGTGCTCTGGCTGCTGGGCCTCGTCGCCCTCGTCGGCGGCGGGTTCCTCCTGCGCAACACCCTGCGCTAGGAGCCGCCCGTTGCGGTGGCCCGCGGCATCTCGGGTCGGCGCCCGACCCGATGGGCCACCCGACCCGACGCGCCTTCCGCTCGGGTTGCCGTTCCCCTTCGGTCGGCCGCTCCGCCCGCTGTCCGCCCGGCCACTCCATCTTCCGACCGTGAGTGGCCTTCGCGTCAGGTCGGCGGTGCCTGCCTCGGCCGCTGATCCTCGTCGGCGAGCGGCGAGCGGCGAGCGGCGAGCGCGGGCGCCCGTGACCGCGAGGGCTCAGCGCACCCGCACCGTCGTGCCCATCGGGACGCGGCGGTACAGCTCGATGACGTCGTTGGGGTGCATGCGGATGCAGCCGTGCGATGCGCGCGTGCCGAGCGACCACGTCTCCGACGTGCCGTGGATGCCGATCCCGTCGCGCAGGCCGATCCAGCGGGCCTTGAGCGGATTGTTCGGCGCGCCCCCGGGAATGACCTGGCCCGCGAGCGACCCGGCCCACGCAGAGTTCGGCACGTACCACGCCGGGTTGATCTGGCGCGACGTCACCGAGTAGAAGCCCGACGGCGTGTCGTGGCCGGCTGCCCCGACGGCGATCTTGTAGGTCTTGACCCACTTGAGGCGCTTGAACAGGCGCAGCTGGAACGTCTTGCGGTCGACCGTGACGACGGTCCCGTACTGGCGGCGCAGGCCGTTGGCGGTCACCTTGGGCCGCACGCGCTTGACGGGCTGGGTCACCGTCTGGTCGGTGCCGGCCGCGGCCTTGACGAGGGCCTCGCCGGCACGCTTGCGCAGCGCGTTGCGGCTGACGCGCCAGCCGCTCCGGGACCCGCGCACGGCATGGCGCTTGATCCGGATCCGCACCTTCGCGTCGCGTGCCTTGCGGTTCATCTTCGACAGCGACACGAGCCAGCCGTCGACCTCGTCCGCGTCCCAGCCGGCGGGAATGGTGATCGGCGTACGCACACGGGCCTTGATCGCGGCGTCGGCGGCGGCCTCGACGTTCCACCGCCATCCGATGCGCGAGGCCTTGATGGTGTGCGGACGACCGGCGATGCGCACGGTCAGCTCGCCGCCCTTGGGCGCGGGCGCCTTCTTGACCAACGGCGCGAGCATCTGGACGACCTGATCACGGGTCATGCCCTGGACGGCGATGCCGTTGATGGTGACCCCGCCCTTGACGATCGGGGCGGGCTTCGGGTCCGTCGGGGCGGGGTCCGGGGTGGTGTCGGTCTGGGCGCCGGCGGATGCGGGGACGACGAGCGCCGTCACGGCGAGGACGGCGATCCCGGCGGCGCGGAGAGAGGAACGCATTCGTCCAAGGGTAGGCACCGGGCGTCGTCGGGGCGCCGCCTGCAGGCGTCCGTGCGGCGGGCGGGTCGGCGCGGCCGGTCCGACCGTGCTCTCGAGGAACCGCCCGACCGCGCTTCCCGCCCGAACCGCCCGATCGCGCTTCCGTCCGTCCCGCCGATCGCCCGAACCGCGCCCGATCGCCCGAACCGCGCCCGATCGCCCGAACCGCGCCCGATCGCCCGAACCGCGCCCGATCGCCCGTCCCGCCCTACCGCTCGAACCGCCCGCCCGAACCACCCGCTCGAACCGCCCGCCCGACCGCACTTCCGCCCAGCCGCGTGGCGTCGTCGACCGCGGTTCGACCGCCGCGGACCGCCGACCGCTGATCAGGTCGTCGGCGCGTCGGCGGTCGCGTCCGGCTGCCCGGCGACCCTGGCGATGAGGTCGACGACCAGATCGGCCACCGTCTCGGTCACCTCGATCTGCGGCGAGTGGCCGACGTCGTGGAGCAGCTCGAGCCGGGCATCGGGCAGGCGGGCGACGATCTCGCGGCCGCCGAGGTGGGTCACCATCCGGTCACGGTCCCCCCAGATCACGAGCACCGGGCACGACACGCGGTCGAACGCGAACGGATCGTCGAGCTCCTCCATCAGCCGCTGCCCCGTGTGGAGGAGCCGGCGGACGTCGCGGCGGGAGTGGAAGTGCGACGCGTGGCGCGTGACGACATCGCGGCGGGCGCGCATCGGGTGGGCGAACGCGAGCTGCCGGTAGATCTGGCTGATGACCGTGCGGACGAGCGCGGCGGGCACCGGGCCGCGGTCGTTGATGACGTACCGCAGGAGCTGGTGCTGATGGATCAGCTGGAACCATCGTGGACTGCCGATCCCGGCGGGCGCGATCGCCACCACCGCGGCCGGGTCGGGACGCCGCTCGGCGCGCAGGAGGGCGGTGACCGCACCCATCGAGTTGCCGACGAGGATCGGCGGCTCCTCACCGAACAGCTCGCGCGACGCGGCGTCGGCCATCGCGACGAACTGGTCGAGCAGTGGCACGTCGGGCGCGAGGCGGTCGGCGGCACCGAATCCCGGCAGATCGATCGCGATCGCCCGCACGCCGCGGCCCGCGAGGTCGTGCATCAGGGCGCGCCAGGTGTCCGCGGAGTCGGAGTACCCGTGGAGGAGGAGCAGCGGTGGTCCTCCCCCGTCGTCGACGCCCGGTACCTCGAGCGCCCGCGTGGCGGTCCCGCCGACCACGAGCTGACGCTCGACGATCTCGGGGGCGGACGA
>JBFWKS010000025.1:0-27923 GCA_050252545.1 Solirubrobacteraceae bacterium | reverse complement strand
CCCCCGCGCGGTATCGAGGACCTCCTTCGCGACCGGATCCGTGTCGTACGTCTGCCGCAGCTCGGTGCCCTCCGCAAGGCACTCCTCCAGCGGCGGCGTCTTGCCCATGATCGGCTCGGGGATGAGCTTCGCCAACCGGTCACCGGTCGCGTAGTCGTAGCCATGGATCCGCGCGGAGTCCTTCGTCGCGTTGCGCGGCAGCATCCGACCGAACGTCACGATCTGCGCCACCCGCTCCCGACCGTACTTGTCGGTCACGTACTCCATCACGCGCTCCCGGCCCTTGACCGAGAAATCGATATCGATATCCGGCATCGACACACGATCCGGACTCAGGAACCGCTCGAACAACAGGTCGAAATGCAGCGGATCGACGTCGGTGATCCTGAGTGCGTAGTTCACGATCGCACCGGCGGCCGACCCGCGGCCCGGACCGACGGGAATTCCCTGTCCCTCCGCCCACCTGACGATGCCCTCGACGATCAGGAAGTACGCATCCCAGGAACGGCGACCGATGACCTCGAGCTCCGCTTCCGCGCGCTCCCGCGCAGCCGCCGGTACGGGATCGCCGTAGCGCTCGCGCAGGCCCGTGGCGACCCGCGCGCGGAGCAGCACCGACTGGTCGTCGCCCTCCGGCATGAACCGCGGCGGAGCGCTCCGCCGCCGAAGGGGGTCAGCGCGGCACCACATCGCAAGGCGGTCGTTCTCCATGACAGCCGCACGTACCCGCGCCCACGCTACGTCGTCGATGGCCGGATCAAGCCACGTAGCGTCGGGCGCCGGGACGGCTCCCGGATCCGCAAGGGTCGAGCGGGTGGCCACGCACAGCGCGGCACGGTGGTGGCGTTCGTCTTCGGGCCGCAGGTACTGGACGTTTGCGGTCGCGACCGTCGCGACGCCGGCGCGATCGGCGAGGTCGGCCAGGGCCTCCAGCAGCACGGGGTCGGGGCCTTCGCGCGTGACGCAGATCGCGAGGCGCGTCCACGCCGGTCCGAGTGCCCACACCAGCTTGTCGAGCGTGTCGCGAGCCGCTGCTAGGTCGCCGGCGAGCACGTGCCGGCCCACCTCCGAGTAGCGGTCGCCCGTGATCGCCATGATCCCGGCGCGGTGCGTCCGGAGTTGGTCGTAGCTCACCGCCGGAGCCTGTGGCGTCCCGCGGAGCCAGGCGAGCGAGCAGAGGCGATAGAGGTTGCGCAGCCCATCGTCGGTCCGGGCCGTGAGCGTCACCCGCGCGCGGCGGCTCGAGGACTCCTCCGCAGTCGTGGCACCGGATCCATCCGATCGGTCGCCGCCGTCGACCGCGAGGCGTACTCCGAAGACCGGTCGAATGCCGGCTTGTGCCGCCGCCTGCCGAAGCTCGGGGACCCCGGTCATCACGTCGTCGTCGGCGATCCCGATCACGTGGCGACCGAGCTCCGCAGCTCGGCGGACGAGCGGCTGGATCTGGACGACGCTCCCGTTGCGCGAGTGGTCGGTCTGGACGGTGAGGTGCGCGAACCGCAGCGGCGAGGGCGACATGTCGAGAGGTCGGGCTGGCGAGCTGGTCTCTGACGGATCGCGGCTCGTATCCCAGGACGGACTGGCGCAGACAGCCGCCGACCGGTGAGTTCACCCGCGGCTGCGGGCCGCGACTACGTCGCGCGGAGTCGGGCGGCGATCCTCTGGAGCTGCTCGTGGAAGGCGAGAAGATCCTCGGTCGGACGGGACAGGTCGACCGCGATCGCCTCGTCGTCGCAGGTGGCCGAAGGACCGACGGCGCCCTGCGGGTACAGCCGATACATCACGCCGTCGGTGAGGAGGACCGGGACGTCCTGCGGGAGACCGAGGGTCGTCACGTAGCGTCGCGCTTGGTCAGCAGCGGGAACGAGGCCGGTCCCGAGGCGCTTGGACTCGACGAGCAGCCGACACGAGGTCGGCGATCGCTCGACATCGTCGAACACCGCGAGATCGACGAAGTTCCACCCGATCGCCATATGCTCTGGCTTGATCCCGTACTCCTGCAGCAGTGGGATCGTTCGCCACACGAGGCCGTCCTGCTCGGTGGGTCGGCGACTGCCGTGGGCGCCACCCCACGTGTCGTCCTTCCATGCCGCCGCGTGCCGGCAGAGCGGTCGCAGGTCCTCCGGGATGCGCTCGTCCGCCAGGGACCCGGACTCCTTCGGGAGTGCGGAGGGATCGACCACGGGTGGGAGCACGCCCGTGACGTGGGCGAGGCGGGTGGCGATCCACTGCCGCACCCCGGCGTGGTGGCAGCCGCGGAACGCGCCTATGGCGAACGGGCGACCGGCGAAGCGGTGCTCCCCGACGTCCAGCCACGTGACCGAGCGGACGTGCCACATCTGCCAGTCGCTTCCCGTGCGGAGTCCCGGCACGAAGGCGTAGTCGCCGACGATGCCGACGTCGACCAGCTCGGAGCGGCCACGACGAAGCACGACGACGTCTCCGGTGACCATCGATCCGCCGAACGCCCTGATCTCCCGTTGCGGATGCGGCTCGTCCGGACGCCACTCCCCGAGCTGCCCCCAACCGAGGGCCACGATCCCGTGCCGGCGGAAGAACTCGACGTAGTCGCGGGTCCCGTCCCCCGACGCGACCTGCCAGATCGGCACGTCCTCCCGGTACCGCCACTTGTCGGTCATCGTCTCGCCACTCTCGCACGTCACGGAGGGAAGGTCGTGACGGGCGATCGCGATCTGACGACGACGCGGAGCTGACCCGATCGGCTCGCGATCAGCCAGAACCCAACGCCCAATCCGCCCACGCCAGGTCCTCGCGGTCCAACGCGCCGAGCTCGCGATCCAGGTCGTCGAGGAGCTCCGCGAGCCCCTTCGCCCCTTCGGCGCGCCCGCCCGCCGGGCTGGCGTGCGCCGAGCCCGGCTCGGTCCGGCCGTCGTGGGTGGACCGGCGGATCCCGATGACCGGCTCTTCGGGTACCTCCATGGCGTCCTCATCAATCACGGCGTGAGGCTACCCGGCAAGGTCCCCGGCCCCGACGGGCGACTCCGAGAGCCGCCCGTCGTCCGTACGACGACCCTCGCCGCGCCGCGATTACCAGGCACTTCCAGATCCTGGGACAAATTTGGACCAGCTTGGAACTCGTTCAGTCCGGCTCGGCCGACGCGGTGAGTAACGGCTCGGCTGGCCAGGCGGGTGCGTCGCCCCACGGACGCGCCCAGACCGCGAAGGCGCCGCCTGGACAAGGTGGAGCGATTGACCCGGTGGTGGCGGGTCGATCGCTCCACTTCGGGGCCACCGCCCTCGACGGAGCGTTCCCGGTCGGCCGAAAAGGCGTCCGTCGCCTACGGGCTACGCCGCGCCGCGCCTATGCCGCGTCGGCGGCGCGTCGCTCTCGGGCACCTCGAGCTCCAGGTCCTTCATCAGCATCTCGACCAGGCCGCCGGCGGCCTCGCCGATGACGGTGCCGGGCGGGTAGATCGCGGCGGCGCCGGCCTCGCGCAGCTCGTCGAAGTCCTGGGGCGGGATGACGCCGCCGACGACGACGAGGATGTCGTCACGGCCGGCGGCGTCCAGGGCCTTGCGCAGCTGCGGGACGAGGGTCAGGTGACCGGCGGCCAGCGACGACGCTCCGACGACGTGCACGTCGGCCTCGACGGCCTGGCGGGCGGCCTCCTCCGGGGTCTGGAACAGCGGGCCGATGTCGACGTCGAAGCCCAGGTCGGCGAACGCCGTGGCGATGACCTTCTGGCCACGGTCATGCCCGTCCTGGCCCATCTTCGCGACGAGGATCCGGGGCCGGCGGCCCTCCTGCTCCTCGAACGACTCGACGAGCCCCTTGGTCCGTGCGAACGATCCGGTCGTCTCCCCCACCTCGCTCTTGTAGACGCCACTGATCGACCGGATCTCGGCGGTGTGCCGGTCGTACACCTTCTCCAGCGCGTCGCTGATCTCCCCGACCGACGCCTTGGCCCGGGCGGCGCGGACCGCCAGATCCAGCAGGTTCGCCGACCCGTCGTCCTTCGCCGCGCCCTCGGTGAGGTGGCGCAGCGCCTCCTGGGTCGCGCTCTCGTCACGGTCGGCGCGCAGCCGCTCGAGCTTCGCGATCTGGGCCGCGCGGACCTCGGCGTTCTCGACCTTCAGGACGTCGATCTGCTCCTCGACCGTCGGCCGGTACCGGTTGACACCGACCAGGGTCTGCTTGCCGGCGTCCAGGCGCGCCTGGGTGCGAGCGGCGGACTCCTCGATCCGCAGCTTCGGGATGCCGGCGTCGATCGCCTTGGTCATCCCGCCGACGTCCTCGATCTCGCGGATGTGGGCCAGCGCCCGCTCCGCGAGCTCCTGGGTCAACCGCTCGACGTAGTAGCTGCCGCCCCACGGGTCGATGACGTCCGTGGTGCCCGACTCCTGCTGCAGGAACAGCTGGGTGTTGCGGGCGATCCGGGCACTGAAGTCCGTCGGCAGCGCCAGCGCCTCGTCCAGGGCGTTGGTGTGCAGCGACTGCGTGTGACCCTGGGTGGCGGCCATCGCCTCCACGCAGGTGCGCACGACGTTGTTGTAGACGTCCTGCGCGGTCAGCGACCAGCCCGACGTCTGGCAGTGGGTGCGCAGCGACACCGACTTGCTCGACGTCGGCTGGAACTCCTCCTGCATGAGCTTGGCCCACAGCAGGCGGCCGGCGCGCATCTTGGCCACCTCCATGAAGAAGTTCATGCCGATCGCCCAGAAGAACGACAGCCGCGGCGCGAACTTGTCGATGTCCAGGCCGGCGGCGACACCGGCGCGGGCGTACTCGATGCCGTCGGCGAGGGTGTAGCCGAGCTCCAGGTCGGCGCTCGCCCCCGCCTCCTGCATGTGGTACCCGGAGATCGAGATCGAGTTGAACCGCGGCATCTCCCGCGAGGTGAACCCGAAGATGTCGCTGATGATCCTCATCGAGGGCTTGGGCGGATAGATGTAGGTGTTCCGCACCATGAACTCCTTGAGGATGTCGTTCTGGATCGTCCCCGAGAGCTGCTCGTGCTTCACCCCCTGCTCCTCGCCCGCGACGATGTAGAGCGCCAGCACCGGGAGCACCGCGCCGTTCATCGTCATCGACACCGACATCTTGTCGAGCGGGATGCCGTCGAACAGCGTCCGCATGTCGAGGATCGAGTCGATCGCCACGCCGGCCATGCCGACGTCGCCGGCGACGCGCGGATTGTCGGAGTCGTACCCGCGGTGGGTCGCCAGGTCGAACGCGATCGACAGGCCCTTCTGGCCGGCCGCGAGGTTGCGGCGGTAGAACGCGTTGGACGCCTCGGCGGTGGAGAACCCGGCGTACTGGCGCACCGTCCACGGCTGGTTGACGTACATCGTCGGGTAGGGGCCGCGGAGGAACGGCGCGAACCCGGGACGGGTGTCGAGGAAGTCGACGCCTTCGAGGTCGGCCGAGCCGTAGCCGGGCTCCAGGGTGATGCCCTCGGGGGCGTCGAACCGCAGCTCCTCGACCGGCAGCCCGGACGCCTCGGTGGCGGACGCCTCGATCGTCGAACGGTCGACGGCGGTGGTCTCGACGTCGCCGAGGCTCGCGGTGGTCAGATCGGGGACGTTGGCGCTCATCGCGCGACCTCCGCGTCGGTGGTGGTCGGTCGGGACGCCCCGATCGTGAGGTCCAGGGCGGACGCGAGCAGCTCGACCATGTCGATCCCGTCGCGCAGCGCACCGTCGGCGCCGACCGCGGAGGCCCGGTCGTCCTTGGCCTGCACCAGACGCACGTCGCGGGCCCCGGCGGCGCGCAGGGCGTCGACCGCGGTGCGCAGCGCGTCGTCGTCGGCGTCGCGACCGAACGCGATCGCGGCGACCGGCGGGCTTCCGGCCTCCTGCCAGGCGGCGCCCGCGGCGGCGGGATCCTCCAGCGGCGCGGACTGCCGGGCGACGAACCCGCCGACCCCGAAGAAGTTGGCCGCCCACGTGGCCGGACCGCTGTGGGCGGCGAGCGGACCGAGACCGGCGACGAACACCGGCGGACCGAACGAGGCGTCGCCCTCGCCGGCGTCCGGCATCGCCGCGCGTGCGCGGGCCCGCAGTGCCTCGAACGGCGCCGAATCGCGGCGGACCGGCAGGCCGGCGGCGGCGATCGCGGTCGGCTCCAGGCCGGCCCAGGCGGCGAGCTCGTCGATGCGGGCTCCGGCCGCGGCGGCATCGACCAGCGCGACGAACGAGCCGTCGGCGTCGCGGACCGCGGCGGCGACGGCGGTGTCGAGCAGCGCGCGCTCGGCCAGGCGGGCGACCTCGTGGCCGGCGATCGCGGCCCGGTCGGCGGGCTCCGCCCGAACCTTGTCGTCCCCGACGAGCGGGAAGGCGTTGACGCCGGTGAGCTCCTGCTCGCGGCGGCGCAGGCGACCCTCGCGGGCGACGGCGGCCTCGGTCAGCTCGTCCGCCCAGCGGCCGTCGGTGACGACCGCGAGCGCCCCACCGGCCTGCTCGATCTCCTGCAGCGTGGTCCAGGCGGCACGGGCGAGCTCGTCGGTCAGCGATTCGACGAACCACGATCCACCGGCCGGGTCGGCGACGCGACGCAGGCCCGACTCCTCCTGGAGCACGAGCTGGGTGTTGCGGGCGATCCGTCGTCCGAGGCCCCCGGGGCCCGCGGCTCCGACGGCGTCGGCGACGACGGTGTCGAACGGGGCGACGGTCAGGCCGTCGGCCCCGCCGACCGCGGCGGCGAACCCGGCGGTCGTCGCGCGGAGCATGTTCGTCCACGGGTCGACCGCGGAGAGCATCCGGTCGGAGGTGCGGGCGAACGTCGCCGAGCGGCGCTGCTCCTCCGGCACGCCGGAGAGCTCCAGCACCCGCGCCCACAGGCGCCGCAGCGCCCGGAGCTTGGCGATCTGCTCGAACTGGCGGGCGTCGACGGAGACGACGAACTCGATCTGCTCCGCGGCGTCCGACGGCTCCAGGCCGGCGTCGTCGGCGGCGCGCAGGTAGGCGGCCCCGGTCGCGACGGCGATCGCGAGCTCGCGGACCGAGGTGGCCCCCGCGTTGACGTGGGGGCGGGTGTCGACGCGCAGGGCACGGACCGCGGGGAACGCGTCGGCGATCTCCGCGGCGATCCGGCCGGCGCGGGCGACGGCGGCGGCGGGGTCCTCGCCCAGGGCACCCTCGGCGGCGAGCGTGCCGATCGGATCCAGGCCGAGCGACGCGGCGGGCACGGTGCCGTCCTCGCGGCGCAGCGCGGCGACGAGCGCCGCCGCCGCGGCCGGGGCCTGCGGCCCGCCGTCGAGCGCGACGGGCGCCAGGTCGGTGTAGACGCCGTCGAGCGTCGTGCGGATGTCGTCGGCGGTGGACAGCGCGGTGCCGTCGACGCCGCGCGTGGCGGCGAACTCCGGCGTGCCTGGCACCTGGCCGGTACGGGCCGCGCGGTCGGGGCGCAGCGTCACCTGGGTCGCGCCGCCCTCCAGGTCCTCGAGGATCGCGGTGCGGGTGGCGGCTCGGTCGGGGTGCGTGTGCTCCTGCCGGATCTGCCAGATCGGGTCGTCCTCTCCGGCCGGTCCGACGCCACGGACGAACGGTGCACGACCGGGCACGCCGGCCGGGTCGGCGGCCAGGGCGTCCTCGCGCGTGTAGATCCAGCGCAGCGGTAGGCCGTCCTCGGTGGTGCCCGCCGGGACGTCCTTCGGCGGCGGGGTGTCGTCCACCGGTTGACCGGGCTTCGTCCGCTTGGCCGTCGCGGCCTTGATCCACTCCTCGGTGCTGACGGGTGGGAAGTCGGAGGCGAGCGGTTCGGGCATCACGGGTTCCACGGAGGGGATGAGGACGCGGCGGCCGCCGGGGCGGAGCGCCGGGTCGAACGGTACCGCCGGGTGTTCGTCGGTGGCGTCCGGGCCGTGTGCTGAGGCGTCTCAGCAGATCCGGATCTCCGCGAGGTACGTCGTCGCCCCGACGCCGAGTGGCGCGCCGAGCAGCGCGACGAACGCGAACGCCACGAGGCCCACGGCGGCAGGCACCTCGAACCGCTGTGGATCGCGAGACGACACGGCCGCGCTCGCTCACCGGTCCCGAACCGACGGCCACGGCGGAGCGTCGTCGCCGGCCGACCACAGCGCACTGACCGGGACGGCGGCGAGGCGGTCGCCCCACGCGATCGTGCGCTCGCCGGTGTACAGGAGGATCCCCGAGCGGAAGCGGTCGTCGGCGCGGTCGCGGAGATACCGCAGGCCCGAGAAGTCCTTGCCGCGTGGGCTGGCAGTCGCCTTGACCTCGATGGCCACGATCGAGCCGTCGTTGCGCTCGACGACCAGGTCGACCTCGCGGCCATCCCGGTCGCGGTAGTGGTGCAGGCGTGGCGGCAGGTCGAGCGCGTCGGCCTGCCGCAGGATCTCCATCGCGACGAACGTCTCCAGCATCGATCCGCGAATCCCCGGGTCGCCCGACAGCCGTGTCGCGTCGGCACCCAGAAGGTGGGCCAGCAGGCCGCTGTCGACGACGTAGGTCTTGGGTCGTCGGACCACGCGCGTCAGGCGGTTGTCCGACCAGGCGGGCACCCGACGGACGAGGAACAGGGTTTCGAGCAGGTCGACGTAGGACTTGATCGTCGGGTGGCTGATCCCGAGCGTGGTCCCGATCCGGTCGAGCACGACCTGTCCCGCCGAGTCGGCAGCGATGGCGCGCAGCGTGCGTGCGACGTCGCCGACGTCGCCGACCGAGGCGATGCTGCCGAGGTCGCGCTGGAGCACCGTGTCGATGTAGCTGGCGAAGTACGCGTCCCGGCGGGCCGGCGAACGCCGTCGTGCGGCGGGGAACCCACCTGCGACGATCCGCTCCGCGTACGCCGCGATCGTCGTTGGCTGCGCGTCCAGACGGGGGAGTCGACCCGCGAACAGCGTCGGGATCAGGGACGCGGGCGAGCCCTCGATCTCGCTCTGGCCCAGCGGCCATAGACGGAGGTACTCGGCGCGCCCGGTCAGCGCGTCGGCGACGGTCGAGGTCGTCAGCAGGTTGGCCGAGCAGGTGAGCAGGAACCGACCGGGGGCCTGGTCACGGTCGACCTGTCGCTTGATCTCCAGCAGGATGTCCGGCGCCCGGTGGACCTCGTCGATGACGACCGGGGTGCGGAGCCCGGCGACGAATCCGACCGGATCGTCGATGGCCAGGGCCCGGCTTGCCGCGTCGTCGAGCGAGACGACGCCGGCGGGGTGCTCGTTGTCGGCTATCGCCTCGACCAGCGTGCTCTTCCCGCACTGTCGGGCACCGAGCAGCACCACGACTCGCGTGTCCTGTAGGGCGTCGACGACCTTGGTCCGGAGCAGACGCGGGATCAGATCGTCGGCCACGCGACGCACCGTAGCAGTGCCCGGCAGATTGAAAGCGAAAGCTCGGCAGACTGAAAACGCATGCCCGGCAGATTGAAAATGGAGGACCGGCGGACTGAAGCCCGCCGCAGGTGCGTCTCCCGTTCGGCGGGGGTGCCGCTATCGCTCCGGCGCGAAGGACGCGGCGGAGTCCGGGGAGGGCGCGGGACGGGACCCGGCCAGGCGGGTCCCGTCCGGCCGCCGTCGGCTACGAGGTCGCGTCGCTGCCGTCGCGCGGAACGATGTCGGTCTCGGGAACGAGGCCCCAGCCCTCCAGCGCCTTGCGCGCCTGCTCGGCCGCGTCGATGTTCAGTGGGCCGCTGGTCCACATCGCGTAGGGCAGGTTGAGGAACCGCTCCTCCTTGACGGCGGGCAGGTCCTTGACGCCGGCGCGGGCCTTCAGCACCCGTACCTTCTCGGCGAACGTCTGGGGCGGGTAGTCGACGAAGAGGAACGCGTCGGGCTCGGAGGCGATGACGCGCTCCCAGGAGACCTCGGTCCAGGTGTCGTCGAGATCCTCCAGCGCGTTGCGGGCCCCGGCGGCGGCCAGGATCGCCTGCGGGGCGCCGAACCGGCCGCTGGAGTACACGGCCTTCGTGCCGCTGTCGAAGAGGAACACCGTCGGGGCCTTCGCGGGCTGCGGGGCCTCGCGGAGGCTCTTCAGTCGGCGGTCGAGATCGGTGACCGTCCGCTCGGCGCCGGCCTCGCGTCCGGTGATCCGGCCGAGGTTCTTCAGGTCCGTCCGCAGGGCGGTCCACGGGTCGACGACCCCTCGCGCGCGGCCCTTGCCCTGCCGGCAGCTCTCGGTCAGCGTGTACGCCGCGATCCCCTGCCGCTCCAGGCCGGCCGGGGTCAGCTGCTTGGCGTCGTCCCATCCGTAGCTCCAACCGGCGAAGACGACGTCGGGGCGCTGGGCGAGCACCGTCTCCCGCTCGGGATAGGCCTTGGCGACCTGCTGCAGCCCGTCGACGGTGGAGGCCCCGTAGTACTTGCGCAGCACGTCGGCGTCGCGCTGCATGCTGCTCACCGCGACGACCTGGGGGGCCGCCCCGATCGCCAGGGCGATCGAGATCATGTTCCCGTCGTTGACGAACAGGCGCTCGGCCGGACGGGGGAACGTCACCGGCGTGCCGCAGTTCTCGATCTGGACCGTCGTCGCCTGGCTCGTGGAGCCCGTGTCGGCCTCGTCATCGCCGCAGGCCGCCAGGGCGAGGCCGGCGAGGATCGTGGCCGCCAGCGCGGCCGGCAGACGTCCCCGTCGACGGGGACGACCGGGTGTCGTTGCGGAGGGCCTCTGCGGTGTGGTCATCGTCGTCCTCGGTCGTGGGCGCCGCGCCGGGAGGGCGACGGTCGTTCGGGCTGCCCGGCCGTTCCCGGAACGGCGGACGGCCGGGTAGGGTCGCCGTCCTCCGGCGGTCCGTCGGTGCGGTCCGTCGCGGACGGGTCGGGGTCGAACAGCAGGTGGGTCTCGCCGGTCTCCGGGTGGACGACCGGCGTCGCGCGGACGCCGAAGACGGTGCGGACCGTGTCGGGGGTGAGCACGTCCGCGGGCGGGCCGACCGTGTGGAGGTACCCGTCGTGGAGCACGGCGATCCGGTCGCAGAACGCCGCGGCCATGTCCAGGTCGTGCATCGCCAGGACCACCGTCCGCTCCAGGCGACGGACCATCGCCAACAGCGCCAGCTGATGGCGGATGTCCAGGTGGTTGGTGGGCTCGTCCAGCAGCAGGAGCGGCGCCTCCTGGGCGAGGCCCCGGGCCAGGAGGACCCGGCGGCGCTCACCGCCGGAGAGGTGCTCCACCGGCCGGTCGACGACGTCGGCCAGGTCGACCGCCGCCAGGGCCGAGAGCACCGCGTCGCGCTCGGCGGCGTCGCCTCCCGCCCACGGCGACCGGTGCGGCGTGCGCCCCAGCGCCACCAGCTCACCGACGAGCAGGTCCGCGGGCGGGGCCTCCTCCTGGCCGACCATCGCCACCTCGCGCGCTCTCCGGCGGGCCGAGCGGTCCTGGATCGGGGTGCCGTTGAGCAGCACGGTCCCCGCCGCGACGGGCCGCACCCCGGCCAAGGCACGCAGGAGCGTCGACTTGCCGGTGCCGTTGGGGCCGACGACGGCGAGCATCTCGCCGGTGCGCACGGTCAGGTCGACGTCGCGGACGATGGTGCGCTTGCCGATCGCGCAGGCCACGCCCCGGGCCTCCAGCGGCGCCGGGTCGTTGGGCGTCATGCCGTCGGGGACCACGCCCCCTGCGGTCGGCTCTTCGCTGAGGGTACCGTCGCGCCCCTCGCGGCCACGGTCCTCCGCGTCGCCGTTGCCGCCCCTCCTGCCGCCCAGGCCGAGGCCGAGGTCGTCGGCAGTGCTCACGACGCGCTCCCGAACCGGTAGCGACCGCGGCCCAGCAGCACGAGGAACACCGGGGCGCCGATCAGGCCGGTCACGACGCTGAGCGGCATCTCCGTGGGGCGCACCGCCACCCGGGCGGCGACGTCGACCCAGACGAGGAACAGCGCGCCGGCGAGCGCGGCGACCGGCAGGACCGCCCGGTGGCGCGCGCCGACGAGGAGCCGGGCGATGTGGGGCAGGATCAGCCCGACGAACCCGATCCCGCCGGCGACCGCGACGAGGACGCCGACGAGGATCGCCAGGAGCACGAAGAGCGCGTTGCGCAATGCCCTGACCGGTACGCCCAGCGCGGCGGCGGTGTCGGGTCCGGCGGCCAGGGCGTCCAGCCATCCGGATCCGGCCATGAGCAACGTGCTCAGGACGGCGACGGTGATCACCGGGAGCAGCAGCTGGTCCCACGCCGCGCCGGAGAGGCTGCCCAGCAACCAGAACAGCACCGACTGGGCCGCCTGCGGGTCGGCGCTGCGGAAGACGAGGAAGCTCGCGAGCGCCGAGAACGCCGACGACAGCACGGTTCCGGTCAGCACCAGCCGCAGCGGGGTCAGGCCGCCCTGGGCCATGGCGATGCCGAAGACGAGCAGCGACGCGCCCAGAGCCCCGATCAGCGCGCCGAACGACAGGGCCCAGATCCCGGCACCGGAGAACAGCCCGACGGTGATCACCGCGGTGGCACCGACGCTCGCCCCGGAGGAGACGCCGAGCAGATACGGGTCCGCGAGCGGGTTGCGCACGAGCGTCTGGATGCCGGCGCCGGCCACCGCCAGACCGGCGCCGACGACGACGGCCAGCAGCGTGCGCGGCACCCGGATGTCCCACACGATCGCGTCGTAGGTCGGGTCGCCCTGTCCGCCGAGGAGGCGGTACTCGAAGACGTCCAGGACGATCCGCGGGGCCAGGGGCTCGGCGCCGAACCCGGTGGAGACCACGACGCTCACCGCCAGCAGGACGGCGAGCACCAGCAGGAGCAGCGGCACCGGCAGGCGCCGTAGCCGTCCCCCGTGGACGTTGCCCTCAGCCATCGGTCGTCGCCGCGGCGACCACGATCGGGGAAGGAGCGAGCGGCGGAACGGCCGCGACCGTCAGCGCCGCGGTCCGCAGGCGCCGGTCGCGGACCTCGGGGGTGAGCCGCTCGCAGGACGCGCATTCGCGTCGCTTCGACGAGAGGCGCATGAGGCAACAGGTGTGGCGCTCGTGGGGCAGCGCGTGGTCGAGCCCGTCGAGCCGGCGGAGCGTCACGAGATCCCGCACCGGCCACCCCGGCGCGTCCAGGAACGCGACGGCCAGACGGTGCAGCGCCGGACGGTCGTCGGCGCCCAACGCGCGGTGCAGGGTCCCGAACGCCCCGGCGCACGAGGCGGCGACGTTGCCCCAGGCCACGCGCGGGGTGATCCGCGAGACGGTGCGCGACGCGTCGACCACCGGCTTCAGGTGGCGCACGAGGAGCTCCTCGGCGACCTGCTCGACGGTGGCGCTTCGCCGGCGCAGCGTCCCGGTCGGAGCGGCGATCCCGACCGTGCGGCCCTCCTCCAGCCGCACCCAGATCCGCGCGGCGTCGAGGTCCAGCAGCGCCCCGGTCTGCACCCACGTCCCGATCGTCATGCCGGCCACCCGCCCCGCGTAGCTCTGCAGTGCGCACGACCCGCCCGGCACGACCCCGTCGATGCCCATCGAGCTGCGGGCATAGCGGAGGGCGACGTCCGGCCACGCCGCCGGATCGGCCAGGTGGTCGCTGCGGGTCCATCCCGCGGCCGCCAACGCGTCGGCGTCCCGCGTCGCGTCGACGGGGAGTCGCTCGCCGAAGGCGGCGAGGCGCCGGAGGGCCGGGCCGACGACGTCCACGGTCCTACGCCTGCTACTTCGTGCCGGACGCATCGGTGCGCTCGGGCACCAGCCCGAAGCGCTCCAGGCCGTCGCGGATCCGCTCGGCTCCGTCGATGTTGGTGAACCCGCTGGTGAACATCGCCAGCGAGAGGACGATGAACCGCTCCTCCTTGATCGCCGGAAGGTCCTTGAGTCCCGGGCGGGCCTTGAGGATGTCGATCTTCTGCTTCAGCGCCTGGTCGCCGTAGTCCATGATCACCACCGCGTCCGGCTTGCTGGCGGTCACGGACTCCCAGCTCACGCGGACCCAGGCACCGTTCTCCCTGCCGAACGGGTTGGTCCCGCCGGCGGCGTCGATGATCCCCTGGGGCGGGCCGAACCTGCCGCTGGTGAAGACGTCCTTGGTGCCGCTGTCGAAGAGGAACACCGTCGGGCGCTCGTCGGGCTTCGGCGCGTCGCGCAGGGCGGCGAGGCGCTGGTCGAACTCCTTCAGCGCACCGGCGGCCTGCTCCTCGTGGCCGGTGATCCTGCCCTGGTTGACGATGTCGGTCCGCACCGCCTCCCACGGATCCATCACGCCGAGGGTCTTGTTGTCGCCCTTCTTCTGGGGGCAGCTGTCGGAGATCACGTAGGCGTCGGCACCGTGCCCGCGGACCTTGTCCGGGGTGACGCCGCGGCTGTCGCTGAAGATGCTGTTCCACGGGCCGATCACCGTGGTCGGGCGGCGGGCGACGATGCCCTCCAGCGACACGCCCGTGTCCAGGTGCGGGATGTCGGAGACGTCGATGTCGAAGAGCTCCTTCAGCACCGCGTCCTCGTCGGGTCGCATGACGACGGCGTCGAGCTGGTCCTTGGCGCCGATGCGAAGCAGCGTGCCGATGTTGCTCGGGTTGCTCGCCACGATGCGCTGGGCGGGCGCCTTGAACGTCTCGGCCTTGCCGCAGTTCTCGACGGTGATGGCCTTCGGGGCGTCAGCGGTCGTGGACGTCGTGCGGTCGCCCGTGCCGGCGGTGGAGTCGTCGCTTCCGCAGGCGGCCAGCGGCAGTGCGAGCGCGACGAGCAGGCCGGTCAGGGCGACCGGACGACGGGACGTCGCACGACAGACGGGGGTGGTGCGGGGGGCGTGTGAGCTCACGCCGGCTCCTTCGATCTGCGGCCCATGCGCGGGGACCGGTTTGGCGATCCGGCCGTCGGCGCGAGGTGCGTCGAGGACCGCAAGCCAGCAGGTGTTCGGGCTCGGGATCGTCCGGTCGGAGCGCCTTCCCAGCGGGACGCTCGACGAGCGTCCCTCCAGTGGCCGATGCTCCGCCCGTCCCCCCTACCGCTGCGCGTCAGCTCCGGATTCCGACCGGATTCCCTGACCCACGGATGGGTACGACTGGCTCGAGCGGGACGATAGCGCGCCACCGCGGGCGGCGACCGGCAGAGCCTTGGGGGACGTCACCTGCGGAGCGTCAGAGGACCGGCGTCCGCCCGAACACGACGTAGTCGTCCAGGAGCTGCCACACCGGGGCGACCTCGGCGAAGTCCGCCTGCCGCAGCGCCTCGACGTGGAAGTCGAGCGTGGTCGGGGGCGGGGCGTCGCGGCCGGCGAAGCGCCGCTCGCGCTCCGCGGCCAGCGCGTCACCGCCCGGCAGCGCCCGGGCCCGCGACCACCACGCGTCCCAGGTCGGAGCGCCGGCGGCGAACCCGCGGGCCTGGGTCTCCTCGTCGTGGACGGCGGAGATCCGGCGCAGTGTCGGATGGCGGTCGTCGAAGCGCAGATGGTCCCCGTTGAGGAGCACCCCGCCGGGCGCCAGCAGCCGGGCCGTCCGGGCGTAGACGGCCACCAGCTCGTGGGGCGTCAGCCAGTGCAGTGCGGTCGTCGACGTCGCCGCCGTCGGCCGGTCCCCGCCGAGCGCGTCGACCACGGCGTCGGTCCACTCACCGCGGGTCAGGTCGGCGTCGAGCGTCGTCGCGCGGTCACCGAACGGTGCCAGCGCCTCGCCGGCGACGCGCAGCAGCAACGGGTCCACGTCGACCGCCACGACGCGGGAGCCCGGGAACCGCTCCAGGATCCGTACGGCGAGCGACCCCGGGCCGCAGGCCAGGTCGACGACCACCGGCATCTCGCCCAGGGTGAGGGCGAGCACGTCGAGGATCACCGCGAAGCGGCCCTCCCGATCGGCGATGTAGGCGGCCTGCTGCGCGTCCCAGTCGGCCAGGACGGGCGGAGTGGGCCGCGGGTCGCCGTTCGCGCGCGCAGGGGCGGTCCGGTCGGGGACCGCGGTGAGCAGCCGGTCGGGCCGCGCGGGGTAGGCGTCATCGGTCGCGGGCGTCATCAGTCCGCCAGTTCCAGCTTGCGCAGGCCGGCGGCGAGCTTCTCGATCCCGTCGACGTTGCGCACGCCCGGGTCCATCTCCACGCCCTTGAGGACGATGAAGCGCTCCTTCCGCACGGCCTCCAGGCGCTTGGCGACCGGATGGGACCGCAGGATCCGGAGCTTCTCGTCGGCGGCCGCGCCGTCGTCGCTGCGGTCCAGGTCGGCGAGCACGATGACGGTCGGGTTCATCTGGAGGATCGCCTCCCACCCGATCTCCGGCCACAGCGCCCGGTTCCCCTCGTTGGCGTTCTTCGCCCCGATCGCCTTGGTCATGATCCCCGGCGCGCCGCAGCAACCGGCGATGTAGGGCGTGCGCGGCTCGGCGTACCACCACAGCAGCGACACGTCACCGGCGTCCAGCCCGCCGGCGGCCTTCGCCATCCGCGCCTTCAGGTCGGCCACGACCCGCTCGCCGCGCTCGGGAACCCCGAAGAGCCGGGCGACGTCACCGATCTCGGCGTACACGTCGTCGATCGTCAGCGCCTTCGGCTGCGCGGACTGCTGAGCGGTGCACTCGCTGGGCGACAGGTACGTCGGCACGCTCAGCTTCTCGAACCGCTCGCGCGGAGCGACGCCCTCGTCGGTGAACGACATCCGGAACGTCGAGTAGGCGAAGTCCGGCTCGGCCTTCAGCACGCGCTCGAACGACACCGCTTCGCGCGGCAGGTGCGGCACCTTCGCGAACGCCGCGCGCTGCTGCGGCAGCAGGTCGGCCTCGGCCGCGTTGGCGCCGGCGATGCGGTCCTCCAGGCCCAGGGCGAGCAGGATCTCCGTGGCCGGCTGCGACAGCGACACGGCACGCTCGGGCGGCGCCTCGACGCGGACGTCGCGGTCGCAGTTGCGCACCGTCACCGGCCCGGTTTCGGAGGCGGTGGAGGCGGTGGGCTCGTCGTCGCCGCACCCGGCGAGCGCCCCGCCGAGCACGACGGCGGCGATCGCGAGGGTGACCGGCCCGCGCCGGGATCGGCGGCGGGCAGCGCGGTGGGGATGTCGTGGGGTCATCGGTCGAAACTCCGGTCGGTGGGCAGCTGGGCGGGCGAGGATCGGACGAGTCCGCCCGACGCGACGACGGCGTCGTCGGCGGGGCGCGAGGCCGGTCGCGCGCGTCTCCGCGGACCGGGAAGGAACCGCACCGCCGGGGTGCCGTCGGGGCCGTCGGGGGTGACCACGGCCCGCACGCGGTAGACGTCGTGGATGAGCTCCGGGGTGAGGACCTCGGCCGGCGTCCCTCCGGCGACGACGCGACCCTCGGCCAGGACGACGAGCCGGTCGCAGAACATCGCCGCCAGGTTCAGGTCGTGCAGGGCGACGACGGTGGTCACCGGCAGCTCCGTCACCAGCGACAGCAGGTCCAGCTGGTGGTGGACGTCCAGGTGGTTCGTCGGCTCATCGAGCAGCAGCTCTCGGGGCTCCTGCGCCAGCGCCCGCGCGATCTGCACGCGCTGACGCTCGCCCCCCGACAGCGTGGCGTACGGCTGGGCCAGACGGTCCTGCAGGTCGGTGTGGGCGATCGCCGCCGCCACGGCCCGGTCGTCGTCGGCCCGGGGCCCCGACCACGCGTGGCGGTGCGGGATCCGCCCGAGCCGTACGACGTCGAGCACGGTCAACTCGACCTCGGTGCCGGCGTGCTGCTCCACGACGGCCAGCCGGCGGGCGATCTCGCGGCGGCGCATCTCGGACAGGTCCCGGTCGTCGATCAGGACCGTGCCGGCGTCCCCGCGCCGCACCCCGGAGAGCAGCCGCAGCAGCGACGACTTTCCGGAGCCGTTGGGCCCGAGCAGCCCGACGGTGTCGCCCGGGGCGACGTCGAGCGACACGTCGTCGACGATGAGTCGGCCCCCGGCCGACCACGACAGGTCGCGCGCCCGCAGGCTCACGGCATCGCCCGCCGCCGGTAGAGGATCGCCGCGAACGCCGGCACGCCGATGAGCGCGGTCACGACGCCGACCGGCAGCTCCTGCGGGTCGAGGATCGTGCGGGCGGCGGTGTCGACCCAGACGAGGAAGATCGCCCCGATCAGCGCCGCCGAGGGCAGCAGCAACCGGTGCCCGGGACCGACGAGCATCCGGGCGGCGTGGGGGAGCACCAGCCCGACGAACCCGATCGCGCCCGCGGCGCTGACGAGCGTCGCGGTGAGCAGCGCGGTGACGAGGAGCAGCAGCAGCCGGATCCACGCCACCGGCACCCCGAGCGTCGCCGCCGCGTCCTGCCCGAAGGCGAAGGCGTCCAGCGCGGGAGCGCTGAGCAGGCAGACGCTGAGCGCGAAGAGGGCCACCCCGCCGCAGAGCGCCACGTCGCCCCAGTCCGCGCCGCCGAGCGACCCCAGGAGCCAGAAGAGCACGCCGCGCGTCTGCTCCGCGTCGGCGGACGAGGTGACGATGAACGACGTCAGCGCCGAGAACAGCTGGGTGCCGGCGACGCCGGCCAGGATGATCCGGTCGGTGCCGCCGCCCGCGCCGGTGGCCAGCAGCAGCACCAGCCCGAAGGCGACCAGGGCCCCCGCGAACGCCCCGGCCGACAGGCTGATCGCCCCGCCGCCGATGCCGAGCACCATGACCATCACCGCGCCGGTGGACGCGCCGGAGGAGATCCCCAGGACGAACGGGTCGGCCAGTGGGTTGCGGAGCAGCGACTGCATGATCGCGCCGCAGATCGCCAGCCCCGCCCCACACACCGCGGCCAGCAGCGTGCGCGGCAGGCGTAGGTCCCAGACGATCCCCTCCTGGATCCGGGTGAGTCCGGCCTCGCCGAGCCCGAGGTTCTCGGCGACGACGCGGGCCACGTCGCGCACCGACAGATCGGCCGGGCCGATGGTGATCGCCGCCGCGATCGACAGCAGCAGCACGAGCAGGCCGCCGGCCCACAGCAGGAGGCGGGCGGCCAGACCCATGCCCTCCGGCAGGGTCACCGTCGGCCGCGCCTCGGGGGCGATCTCGTGCACCGCGCGCCTCCTCCGGACGGTCGGTCAGTCGTCCGCGCGCAGCTCGCGGATGCCGGCGGCGAGCTTCTCGACGCCGTCGACCGTCCGGATCGACGGGTTCATGTCGGCACCGTTCATGATCACGTAGCGCTTGTGGCGCACCGCGGTCAGGCGCTTGGTCACCGGGTTGGACTCCAGGAACCGGATCTTGTCCGCGAGCTTGTCGCCGGTCTGCGACCTGCGCTGCAGATCACCGAGGACGAGGATCGTCGGGTCGCGGTCCAGCACCGTCTCCCAGCCGACCTGCGGCCACTCGGTGTGGGTGTCGGCGAAGGCGTTCTCGACCCCGAGGGCCCGGGTCATGATGCCCGGCGAGCCGCAGCAGCCCGCCATGTACGGCGACTCGGTGTTGGCGAACCAGTACGCGACCGACACCCCCTTGCCGTCGACGCTGCCGGTGGCCTGCTCCATCCGCTCCTCCAGCGACCGCACGAGCCGCTCGCCCCGGTCCTGCACGTCGAAGATCCGGGCCAGCTCGCGGATCTCGGCGTAGATCGTGCGCATGTGCAGCGGCTCGCTGCGCGGACCGTCGCCGCTGGAGTCGGTGCGGTTCTCGCAGTGCGACGGTGCGACGTACGTGGCCACGCCGAGCTTGTCGTACCGCTCGCGCTGGTCGGGGTCGTCGTTCTCCAGCGCGCCGCCGAACGACGCGGTCACGAGCTCGGGCTCCTCCTGCAGCACGCGCTCGGCGGAGACGGGGCCGTCGGAGAGCCGGGGCACCTTGGCGTTGGCGGCGGCGAGGTTCGGGCGGATCCTGTCGGTCCAGGTGGCGGTGCCCTTCAGGCGGTCCTGCAGCCCGAGCGACAGGAGGATCTCGGTCGAGCCCTGGTTGACCGACACGACGCGCTGCGGGGCCTGCTCGATCGTGACCGCGTGGCCGCAGTTGTCGAGCGTCACCGGGTAGGTCGTCGCGCCGGGAGCGGTGGGGGTGGCGGACGCCCTCGCCGGGCCGGCCGTGGGATCGGCGTCGTCGGCCCCGCAGGCCGCCAACGGCAGTGCGAGCGCGACGAGCAGGGCCGTCGGGGCGGCGCGCCGCGGACGGCGTCGCGCGTCGCGTGCCGACGGGCGAGGGACGACGGGGGCGGTGTGGGGGGCGTGTGAGCTCACGCCGGCTCCTTCGATCTGCGGCCCATGCGCGGGGACCGGTTTGGCGATCCGGCCGTCGGCGCGAGGTGCGTCGAGGACCGCAAGCCAGCAGGTGTTCGGGCTCGGGATCGTCCGGTCGGAGCGCCTTCCCAGCGGGACGCTCGACGAGCGTCCCTCCAGTGGCCGATGCTCCGCCCGTCCCCCCTACCGCTGCGCGTCAGCTCCGGATTTCGACCGGATTCCCTGACCCACGGATGGGTACGACTGGCTCGAGCGGGACGATAGCGCGGCGGTCCGGGCGGGGCCGCGTGGGGCCCCCTACCGGGAGTCATCGACCCGTTCATGGCGGGTGAGTCGCACCGCACCCGGTGTCGGGCGAGGCCCGAACTGCCGACGGCCTGGCGTCGGCACCCTCGCGGCGCCACCCGCCGCGTGGGCCGGGGTCGAGCGACCAACCTCCGCACGCCTGATCGGTTCTTCAGGTGTTCTGTCATGCTGCGGGCGTGGCGCACGGCACCCCGCCCGACCTCGACCGCCTGCTCACCGATCCCGCGTTCGTCCGGACGGCGGCAGACACCCTGCAGGCGCTCTCGACGCCGAGCCGGTTGCGGATCCTCGCCCGTCTGCAGGCCGCGCCTGCATCCGTGTCCGTCATCGCCGACGCCGTCGGGATGGAGGCGTCGGCCGTCTCGCACCAGCTGCGACTGCTGCGCCACCTCGGCCTCGTCGCCGGCGTCCGCCAGGGTCGCCAGGTCGTCTACGCGCTGCACGACGATCACGTCGCGGCGCTGCTGCAGCACGTCGTCGCCCACGTCGAGCACGCCCGGATCGGCGCCGTGCAGCCGACGACCGACCCCGAGCCTGCGGCCGTTGCGTCGCGGTCCACGTCCTGAGCTCCGACCCGCCGTGCCCGTGACCGCCGCCTGCTCGCCCGCCCCACGCCGCGCCGACCGCTGCCCCGGAGTCCTGCGTCCGCACCCGGCCGGAGACGGTGGCCTCGTCCGCGTGCGCCTTCCGGGAGGCCGCCTGGACCGGCGCGGGTTGCTCGCGCTCCGCGACGGGGCACGCCGCGGCAATGGCCTGGTGGACCTCACGTCGCGGGCCAACCTGCAGCTGCGCGGCATGCCCGACGCCGCCATCCCCTGGTTGGCGGAGCGGTTGACGAGGGTCGGCCTGCTGCCGTCGGCGACCCACGACCGCGTCCGCAACATCGCGGGCTCGCCACTGGGCGGGCGTCACCCCCGCGCCGTGATCGACACCGACGCGATCGTGGTCGCCCTCGACCGGGGGATCTGCGCCGATCCGGCGCTCGCCGGCCTGCCGGGTCGGTTCCTCTTCGCCGTCGACGACGGCAGCGGGACCGTCGGGAGCACCGACGCCGACATCACGTTGCGGGCCGACGCGCCGGCCGGTCCGGGCCGCCTGCGATTGAGCCTCGCCGGCGTGCCGACCGACCGCGTGGGCGGGGTCGAGTTGGCGCTCGACGCCGCCCGGGCGTTCCTCGCGGTGCGGGCGGAGGAGCCCGACCGGCGGGCGTGGCGGATCCGCGACCTGAGCGACGGGCCGGACCGCGTCGCCGCCTGCCTCGGCGGGCGGCCCCGGTCGGCGGCGAGCACGGCCGCGCCGGATGCCCGATCCGGTGCCCCGACCGGCGGTGCCCACCGGCCGGTGGCGCTCGGGCCGCTGCGGCAACGCGACGGTCGTACGGCGGTGACCGTGCTGCCCCCGCTCGGACGTCTGGATCTCGCCGCGATCGACACGCTGCTGGCGCTGGGGGTCCCCGACCTGCGGATCTCGTCGCGGCGGACGGTCACCGTCGTCGACCTCGACGCGACCGCGGCGAGCGACGTCGTCGTGCGGCTGGCCGAGGCCGGGTTCGTCGCCGACGAGGGCTCCGGATGGTGGGGGCTCACCGCGTGCGCCGGCGTCGGTGCCTGTGCCCGGGCGTCGGTCGACGTGCGCGCCGCCGCCGGGCGTCGTGCCGCGCTTCGCGGTCCCGGATCGCCCTCCGAGCATTGGTCCGCCTGTGGCCGTGCGTGCGGCAGACCCGTCGCCGCCGCGGTCGCCGTGACGGCGGGCCCCACCGGGGTCACCGTCGAGCACGTCGCGGATCCCGATCGTCCCCTCACCCGCACGGTGCCCGACGTCGCGTCGGCCCTGCTGACCCTGGAGCACCGATGAGCGCCACGCACGACTACGTCCGCGACGGCGCGGAGATCTACCGCCGGTCGTTCGCCACGATCCGCGCCGAGGCCGACCTCGCCGGGTTGGAGCCGATCCTCGAGCGCACCGTCGTGCGGATGATCCACGCCTGCGGCATGACCGATCTCGTCATCGACGTCGCCGCCAGCGCCGGGTTCGGCCCGGCCGGGGAGCGGGCGTTGCGCGACGGAGCGCCGATCCTCTGCGACACGAACATGGTCGCCTCCGGGGTCACCCGTTCCCGCCTGCCCGCCGGCAACGAGGTCCTCTGCACGCTCGCCGATCCGCAGGTTCCCGCCCTGGCAGAGCGGCTGGGAACCACCCGGACGGCCGCGGCGACGGAGCTGTGGCGCGAGCGTCTCGGCGGCGCCGTGGTCGTCGTCGGCAACGCCCCGACGGCGCTCTTCCGGCTGCTGGAGCTCGTCGAGGAGGGCGTCGATCCACCGGCGGCCGTGGTGGGCATCCCGGTCGGGTTCATCGGCGCTGCCGAGTCGAAGGTCGCCCTGGCCGAGCACCCGTCCCGGCTGGAGCATCTCGTCGTCCACGGCCGCCGTGGCGGCAGCGCGATGGCGGCCGCTGCGGTCAACGCCCTGGCGAGCGCAGCGGAGTGATCGTGGGTGACGCAGCGGCCCGCACCGGCCGGCTCTACGGCGTCGGCGTCGGGCCGGGCGACCCGGAGCTGGTGACCGTGAAGGCCGCGCGGCTCATCGGCGAGGCCGACGTCGTGGCCTTCCCGGTCGCGCGCCGGGCGACGCGTGGCGGCGTCGCGCGCGAGATCGCCCGGCCGCACCTGCGCGACGGGGTCATCGAGCTGCCGCTCCTGTATCCGGTGACCGTCGAGGGGACGAACCACCCGGGCGGCTATGAGGGCGCCCTCGTCGACTACTACGACGACAGCGCCGCCGAGATCGCCGGTCACCTGGACGCCGGCCGCGACGTCGTCGTGCTCTGCGCGGGTGACCCGTTCTTCTACGGGTCCTACATGTACCTGCACGAGCGGCTGGCCGACCGGTACGTCACCGAGGTCGTGCCGGGGGTGACGTCGTTCAGTGCGTCGGCGGCGGCGTCGGGCACCCCGCTGGCCAAGCGCGACGACGTCGTCACCATCCTGCCGGGAACGCTGCCGCCCCACGTGCTCACCGAGCGGTTGCGCACCGCCGACGCGGCGGTGGTGATGAAGCTCGGCCGGACGTTCGGTCAGGTCACCGAGGCGGCCGAGGCCGCGGGCGTGGCCGAGCGGGCGGTGTACGTCGAGCGCGCCAGCAGTCCGGTCGAGCGCACCTGCCCGCTGCGCGACGTCGACGCGGCCTCGGTGCCGTACATGTCGTTGGTGCTCGTACCGACGGGACCGGGGACGTTCGGCGACGACGCGCGCCTCGCCGTGCCCGACACGGCCGACGATCGGATCGGCAGCGTCGCGGTGGTCGGCCTCGGCCCCGCCGGCGACGCCTGGCGCACGCCGGAGGCGGCCGAGGAGCTGCGGGCCGCGGACGTCGTGGTCGGTTACCGCACCTACGTCGACCGGGTGCCGGTGCGCGTGGGTCAGCGACGGCTCGACAGCGACAACGGCGTCGAGATCGACCGGGCCCGCCAGGCGCTGGAGCTCGCCGCGGCGGGGGAGCGCGTGGCGGTCGTGTCCTCCGGCGATCCGGGGATCTTCGCGATGGCGGCGGCGGTGTACGAGGTCGTGGAGGCCGAGCCCGACGCGTTCGGCACCGTGGACGTCCGGGTCGTTCCGGGGCTCTCGGCGATGCAGGTGGCCGCGGCCCGCGTCGGCGCGCCGCTGGGCCACGACTTCGCGGTCGTGTCGCTGTCGGACATCCTCAAGCCGTGGGACGTCGTGGAGCGGCGGCTCGAAGCGGCCGCTTCCTCCGACCTGGCGCTGGCGCTGTATAACCCGGCGTCGCGCACGCGGCGCGAGCAGCTGGAGCGGGCGTTGGCGACGCTGCGTCGGCACCGGGACCCGGGCACCCCGGTCGTCGTCGCCCGCGCTGTCGGGGCGCCGGAGGAGTCGGTGACGATCACCACCCTCGGCGCCGTGGATCCGGCGACCGTCGACATGCGCACCCTCGTGATCGTCGGCTCGTCCCAGACGCGCGTCGTGCCCGGCGACGGCAACGGCCGGCCGGACCGGGTGTACACGCCGCGGAGCTATCCGGGGGGAGCGCCGTGACGTTCCCGGGCCGCCTCGGGTCGGGTCAGCCGCGGAGACGTCGGAGCAGGCGGTCGATCCCGATGACCTCGAGGCCGTTGCTGTCGTAGGAATCGTCTCCGGTCGACGGGTGGACCACGTAGGCGTGCTCGACGTCGAGGTCCGCGACGGCGCGGCGGGTGCCGGCGGAGGCGGTGGGCGCGGTGGATCGCTTGATCTCGATGGCGATGGCGGGTCTCCCGCCACGGACGAGGACGAGGTCGACCTCGTCACCTCGCGCGGTGCGATAGTGGTGGGGTTGGTGCTCGTCGCCGGCGGCGGCGATGACGTTCTCGACGACGAACGACTCGTAGCTCGGCCCGGCCGCCGGGTGGCCGAGGACGTCGTCGATCGTCACCAGGTCGAGGAGCGCATGGAGGAGCCCGCTGTCGCGGACGTGGATCTTCGGCGACTTCGTGACGCGCTTGCCGGTGTTGGAGTGCCACGGCGTCAAGCGTCGTACGAGACCGAGATCGGCGAGCAGGTCGACGTAGCGGGCGACGGTCGGGCCGCTGATGCCGAGCCCGGACGCGAGGTTGCTGGCGTTGAGCAGGCCACCGCTGTGGTGGGCGAGCATCGTCCACAGCCGGCGCAGCGTGAGCGCCGGGATCCGGGGCGCGAACATGGGGACGTCGCGTTCGAGGTAGGAGCGTACGAGGTCGCTGCGCCATTGCGCGGAGTCCGCGTCCGTCTCCGCGGTGAGGCTGTCGGGGAAGCCGCCGCGCAGCCAGACCACGTCTTCGTCCACGCCGATTCCGGCGGCTTCGTCGGCGGTGACGCCGGTCAGGTCGAGGTGGGCGATCCGGCCGGCCAGGCTCTCCGCCGCGAGGTGGCCGAGCGCGAGTGACGCCGAGCCGAGCAGGAGGAACTGGCCGGTGCGGAACCCGGCGCGGCGGTGGTCGTCGATGATGCCCCGCAACACCTCGAAGAGGCCTGGGAGCCGGTGGACCTCATCCAGGACGACCAGTCGCGGTGCCTGTGCGCGGAGGTAGGCGTCGGCGTCCTCGAGCCGGCGCAGGTCGCGCGGCCGCTCGAGATCGAGGTACGTCGCCCCGGTCGGCCACGAGTCGGCGAGGTCGCGGGCCAGGGTCGTCTTGCCGACCTGCCGAGGGCCGAGCAGCGCGACGGCGGCGTTGGTCCGTAGGCGGTCGACCACGGTCGTTGCCAGGTGCCGCTCGACCTTCATGCGTGCAAATCTAACGTCTGCCGTTGAAAATGCACGCGAACGGGTGGTTCGGGCTCCGCCTGCGGCCCTTTCAGCCGCTCAGCCGCTCAGCCGGCGGACGGGTCGACGATCGCGACGCCTGCGGCATCGAAGTCGCGGACGTTCAGCGTCGCGACGGCGAGATCGTGGGCGAGGGCCGTCGCGGCGATCATGCTGTCCTTGACCGGCATGGTCCGGCCGCGGTCGCGCAGATCGGCGAGGAGCTGGGCCCATCGCAGACCGACGGTCGCGTCCCACGGGAGGCAGTGCAACCGCTCGATTCCGTCGTCGAACCACGTCTCGAGCCGCGTTCGTCGTCTGCCCTTCGGAAGCAACAGGATCCCGTAGCGGATCTCGCCGAGGATCACGGGGTCGATGGCGATCTCGGGCTCGTGGTCACGGAGCCAGTCGACCGCCCGCGGATCGGGGGCGGGGCGCATGGCCTCCGACAGCACGTTGGCGTCGACGAGAAAGCGCGGCACCGTCAGAGCGTGTCGGTGGACTCCGACGGCACGGGCGTGAACCAGTCCGCTTCGGGGCAGCCCCGCAGCCAGTCCACGACGCCTGCGTTGGTGGGAGGCCGCAGCCGGACGAGGCGGTACTCGTCGGCGGCTACACGCTCCACCTCGAACTGCTCGCCGGGGCGGATGCCGTCCGCCTCACGGATCGCCGCGGGTAGGACGAGCTGGCCCTTCGTCGAGATCGTCGTCCGCACGGATGTAAGATACCACCTTACCGGCGTCGGCGAGATCGAAGCGGTACGGACGCTACGCCGGGCAGGTCGTGCGCTGCGGTTGGGCGGAGGCGATCGCGGCCGACGGGGCAGGCGGCCGGGCGTACCGCGACCGCTCCGGGACGTAGCCGGCGGGGTTCGGCATCAGTGTGCGCGCGGCCTCTCGGGTCCGGGACGCCCGGCCGGACGTCACCGTCAGCGTCGTGCGTTTGGTGAACAGCACGAGGGTCCGACCGCCGTCGAGGCGCATCGCGGAGGCGCCGCGGAGGCGGAGCTCACGGTGACGACCACCTGCCTCGGGCACCGACAGCAGGTGGAAGAGCCAGTGCGGGCGCTCGCAGGAGGGGCCGGCAGTCACTGTCAACCGTCGCGTGCAGCGGGCGCCGGTCCCTGCGACGCACGCGCCGTACCCGAGCCGCACGTCGTTGCGGCGGGTCGGCCGCAGGAGCCGGCCGCCCTCCACGCCGGGCGGGGGCTCGCACACCGACTCGACGGCCTTCAGCGGCAGCCCGACGGCGTCCTTCTGCCCGAACACCGTGAACGACCGGGCTTCCCCGCAGGGACGAAGCATCCCGGGCAGATGCCGGGCGCGGGGACTGTTGGTGACCACCAGACCGGGGGAGTCGGGCCGACGGATCTCGGGCGCCTGGATCGCGGAGCGGAGGAGCTCGTCGGCGCTCTGGCGACGCTGATCGCGGGGATCGAGCGAGGACGCGCGCGGCCGGGGCCCGGTAGTCGGCGGCCGGCGTCGGCGGGGGTGGAGGATCACCGGATGACTCCTCGAAGAGCCCGCAACCTGTGCTGACCATGGCTGCCAGCATCATCAAGGCGAACCGCGGTCCGGGAGGAGCGGGGCATGGCCGGCCACGCGATCGTCCACGCCGACGACGTGGAGGACGTCTACCGCGGGAGTGATGTTCCCGGTGATTTCCGGCCGCTGACCGGGGCGTTGGGGGGCGAGCAGCTGGCGGTGACGGTGATCCGCGTTCAGGCGCACAGCGACTTCGAACAGAGGACCGGGCACCATTACGCGGCGCCCCGCCGAAGTTTACCCGGTGACGCGGGGGACGGTGACGATGCGCTTCGGGGACGACGTGGTGAAGATCGGTGCCGGGTCGGCCGTGCGTGTCCCCGGAGATGGTGCGGTCGCACCGCAACGAGGGCGACGAGCCGGTCGAGCTGTGGGCGATCTCGCGGCAGAGCGAGCGTCCGTCGCGACGAAGGTCGACGACTTCTAGGACGCCTCGCCGCAGGCGGCGCAGCGTCGGGCTCCGGGCTGATCGTGCTCGAGACGCCCGTTCGCCGACGCGATGAGGTGGAGGCGGGCCCGGCATGCCGAACCCGATCGCGGAAGACGATTGCGGGCATAGATGCGGTACCACGATGGCCCTGTTGGTAACTCGTCCGACCAGCGGCGGAGAATCTCGAGCGTGAACCGACGTCGCAATCATGAGCGGGAGTGGTTGGCGTGGTCGGTGCGATCGTCCGGGGTCGCTCGTGATCGCGGTCGAGCAGGACTCGTCGGGTGGTCGCGCCGCCAGAATGGCCGATGACAAAGTGCGCACGAGCGGAGCTACGAGCCAGTTGCAGCACGCGACTCGACCGGGCGGTGGCCAGCGATACCCCCTATAGGGGGCCAGTAGTCCCCGCCTATCGG